>CAZMTP010000090.1:0-2615 GCA_964569185.1 uncultured bacterium | reverse complement strand
GGAACTAAAAAGCAGGCCAAAGTGGTCGTGCGCGAGTGCGCAGAAGAGTGCAGCGAATTTTACGTTAACGAGCGCTGGCTCGGCGGAGCGCTGACCAATCTTTTTACTATCCGCCAATCGGTCAAAACATTAGAGAGATTTGAAAAAAAGATTGCCACTGGAGGCGAAGGACTGACCAAAAAAGAGATTTCTCTTATGACAAAAGAGCAGGTCAAATTGAACCGGAACCTGTCAGGGATCCGTGCAATGAGAAAGCTGCCAGGGCTAGTCGTTGTAGTCGATCCAGGTCAAGAGCATATCGCAGTGAAAGAGGCCAATAAATTAGGCATTCCTATCTTGGCTCTTGTGGATACTAATTGCGACCCCGATCCTATTGATTATGTGATTGCATGCAATGATGATGCTTTAAAGAGCGTTAAATTGATTTTACAAGCACTTACTGCAGCGGTCATCGAGCAGAAAAGCGAAATGAAGATCGCCGTTGAAAAAGGAGATAAGGAAGAGGCGGAAGAGGAAGAAATGGACACAGCTGAAGAAGAAGGGAAAGAATTCGGCCATGAAGTGTCTGAAGAAACAGATGAGGAGTTACCATGATCCAAAAAACAGTAGTGACAGCAGAGATGGTAAAACAGCTGCGTGAGCGGACTGGTGTGGGAATGGGAAAATGTAAAGAGGCGTTAGAGCAGGCACAAGGCGATATGGAGGTGGCTATTGCTAATCTTCGTAAAGCGGGAATTGCCTCTGCCGTAAAGAAAGAAGGGCGTGAAGCCAATGAAGGACTTATTGGTGCGGGCGAAAGCAAAACAGCCATTGCTTTAGTTGAAGTCAATTCTGAAACCGATTTTGTGACACAAAATGAAAAATTCAGACAATTTTTGCGCGATGTGGCCAATGAAGCAGCAGAACTTAAACCTTCTAACTTGGAGAGTTTTTTAACCAAAAAATGCACCAAAGATCCTTCATTGACCATCGATGCCTACCGCGCACTGATGGTGCAAAGTTTAGGTGAAAATATCCGTATCAAGCGACTGCTTGTGATTCCCAAAAAGCCAGACATGTCAATTGGAATGTATTCCCATATGGGCGGTAAAATTGTGGCCGTTGTGGAACTTTCTGGTGGAGCTGGACATGAAGTACTGGCGCGTGACATTGCGATGCATGTCGCTGCAGAAGCTCCCGATTATCTGACGCCAGAAGAGGTGCCTGCAGATATTAAAGCTAAAGAAATGGACATTGCTAAGAGCCAAGTGCAAGGTAAACCTGCTCAGATGATTGAAAAAATTGTGCAAGGGAAATTGGAAGCTTTTTACGGGCTTTCTTGCCTATTACGTCAGAAGTTTGTCAAAGACAATACAGTAAATGTCACGCAGCTATTAGAAAGAGAATCTAAAGCTGCAGGGAAGAAATTCCAGATTCTAAAATATTATCGTTGGCAGGTTGGCGGTTAAAAATGACGCCCTCTAATTGAGGTATTATGAACCTTACAGATGATACAAAATCAAAAATGGAACATTCCCTGGAACATTTTAAAGGGGAATTAAAAAAACTTCGTAGTGGAAGGGCAAATCCGTCGATATTGGATGGAGTCGTTGTTGAGGTCTATGGAACGCAGATGCGTCTTAAGGAGCTTGCCAATATCTCTTCGCCTGAGCCGCGGCAGATTTTAGTGAATCCTTTTGACCCCCAGACAGCGCCCGCGATTCGCAAGGGCATTGAAAATGCCAACTTAAATCTTCAGCCGATTTTAGAGGGCAGCCATGTGCGCATCAATGTGCCGCCTATGGATGAGAGCATGCGGAAAGAGATTGCTAAGCAGGGAAAAAAGAAGGCCGAAGAGGCTAAAGTGGTCATCCGTGAAATTCGGCGTAAAGCTAATGAGCTGGCGCGCAAACAAAAAGCGGATGGGATCTCGACTGAAGATCAGATGAAGAAAGATGAAAAGACCATCCAAGAACTCACCGACAAGTACTGCAAAGAGATCGACGATCTCTTCCTCAAAAAAGAAAAAGAAATCATGACGGTCTAATTTTTGGGAATAGGAAAGAGGCGAGAATAGACAGTCGGGAGCTAGCTTCGCGCTCCCCGCTGCCCTAAGGGGCATTCTGGCTTTGCCAAATCGATTTTTCATTCGCGGGTCCGTGTGTAACACTATCCCCGCTCTTTCAAATCAATTTTGCTTTGCCATAATAACCATCGGCTGCTCATGCGCTCACTTCCCACTCCTTCCAGTCGCGGGCCCCTTCTCGCGTCAATTCGCAGACCCAATTGGAACTCCCCGCTAAAATTGTTATAGAAAACAGAAAGTTTCTATAAAATTGCGGTACGCCAAATTTTTTGGCCTTGCGGCTGTGAAAAAATCATTAACAGAGCGATTTCTGCCATCTTTTGACTTTTAGCTGCGTTCTCGTTCTCGCTAACTTTCTTCCAAGTTAGCTTCGAACTCCGAACTTGGCTAAAAGCCAAAATCTGGCCAAACTCGCTTTCTGTTTCTGATTTTCTCACAGCCTGTCGTCTAGCCCGGCCTAAGACACCAGATTTTCATTTTAGCCTTCAAGAGAGTTCTTGTAGAAAACGGAAGATTTCTATAAAATTGCGGTACGCCAAATTTTTTGGCC
>CAZMTP010000089.1:0-2646 GCA_964569185.1 uncultured bacterium | reverse complement strand
TTGGACTCTTTGGTCCACGAATGTCCGAGCCAATTGGTCAATGTCCCCTTAGGAGGCTCTTTGGTCATGCCTTCCCACCAGATATCATGATCAGCAGTGAGCGCCACATTGGTGAACAGGGTATTTTTTTTGATCGTTTCCATCGCATTGGGATTGGAATCATAGGAGGTGCCCGGCGCCACACCAAAAAAGCCTGCTTCTGGATTGATCGCATGGAGCTTGCCATCTTTTTTAAATTTCATCCAGGCAATATCATCTCCAACGCATTCCACTTTCCATCCAGGCAATGCCGCGCGCATCATCGCTAAATTGGTCTTCCCACATGCACTGGGAAACGCCGCGGCGAAATATTTTTTCTCTCCTGCGGGGTTCGTCACGCCCATAATGAGCATATGCTCGGCCATCCACATCTCATCTCTGCCCATGACCGACGCGATCCGCAAAGATAAACATTTTTTCCCAAGCAGCGCATTGCCACCATAGCCACTTCCAAAAGACCAGATGCTCTTTTCCTCAGGAAAGTGGACAATGTATTTCTGATCGGGTCTGCAGGGCCAGGTGGGGCCCTTTTCGCCTTTTTTCAAAGGCACGCCCACAGAATGGACGCATGGCACAAAAAATCCCTCTCCCAAAATATCGAGCACTTTTTTTCCCATGCGTGTCATGATGTACATGCTGACGACCACGTAGGGAGAATCGGTGATCTGTACTCCGATTTTCGCAATATCAGAACCGAGCGGTCCCATGCTAAACGGAATCACATAGAGTGTTCTGCCCTCCATACAGCCGGTGAATAGCCGCTGTAAAATGGCATGCATCTCTTTCGGATCTTTCCAATTATTTGTAGGACCCGCATCTTCTTTAGAGTGGCTGCAGATAAAGGTAGCCTCTTCATTGCGCGCCACATCGTCAGGGTCAGAACGGCACCAAAAAGAATTAGGGCGCAGCGCAGGATTTAAAGGAACAAACACATTCTCTTTAACAAGCAACTGACAGATATTCTGGTATTCTTCGTGAGATCCATCGCAGAAATGGATACGGTCTGGTCGGCAAAGGGCCGCAATCTCTTGGACCCAACGTTCTAGTGTGGAGTTAGAGTCTATCTCTGAATTAATGGTCATCGCTTTTTGTGCCTTTTTTTGCTAAATTAAAAACCAGTTCTTGGCCTAGTTAATTTAACTATGTCCTGCGAACCAATTTCTAATTTAGCAAAAAAATCCATCAAAAATCGAAATCCCTTAATTCAGAGATGGACTCTTACGCATTCATGAATTTGCGCTTTTTAAATTTTTCTAAATATTCTAGCGCTTTTCCTGTACCTAAGCAAACAGCCAAAAGAGGATTGGGCGCCACAATCACCGGGAGCCCTGTTTCTTTAATGAGTGCTTTATCTATTCCTTTAATGAGTGCACCGCCCCCCGCCAGCACCATTCCGCGCTCTACAAGGTCAGCAGCCAACTCTGGAGGACATTTTTCTAGTGTGAGTTTCACACTTTCAATAATTTGTTGGATCGGCTCGGCTAAACATTCTCTAATTTCGACAGAATTAATTCTTTTTGTAACGGGAAGGCCTGCAACCTGATCGCGGCCGCGCACTTCCATTTCTAGCTCATTATCCCCTAAGGGATAAGCAGAACCAATGGTCATTTTAATTTCTTCAGCGGTTCTAGGACCGATCATTAAGTTGTAGGTGCGGCGCATATAGTTGACGATACAATCATCAAATTCATCCCCTGCAATGCGCAACGAGCGGGATTCGACAATGCCGCCAAGAGAAATAATCGCAATTTCTGTTGTTCCACCGCCGATATCGATAATCATATTACCTGCAGGCTCATGCACCGGTAGATCGACACCGATCGCAGCAGCCATTGGCTCTTCGATCAAAATCACTTCCTGAGCGCCTGCTCTTAATGCGGAATCTTCTACCGCTCTCTTTTCCACGCCTGTAATTCCAGAAGGAACGGCGATCAGAATTTTAGGACGGAAAAGGCTGCGTCTTGGGGTCACTCTCTTTAAAAGCGCACGGATCAATCCTTCAGCGATTTCAAAATCTGCGATCACTCCGTCTTTCATTGGGCGTACGGCATGGATTTTACGCGGCGTTTTTCCAAGCATCGATTTTGCTTTGTGGCCTACTGCCAGCACTTCATTGGTGGTGGAATCTACAGCCACCACAGACGGTTCTGCCAGAACAATTCCTTTGCCTCGAACATAGACTAAGGTATTGGCTGTTCCCAAATCGATTCCAATGTCATTAGAGAAAAATCCAGCAACCGATCCAGTTTTCGAACTGAGAAAATCGGTGAATTGATCTAAAAATCGTCGCTTTTGTGCCATAATTTACTTAAGTTTTTAATAACTCGAGAACATCTTCCCAAGTTAATTTTGAAATAGCTTCATCATCGCAGCTTACCACTTTCTTGACGAGTCCTTTTTTACGCTTTTGCATTTCGGCAATCTTTTCTTCGATCGTTCCAAGAGTAATCAGCTTGTAGGCCGAGACCGATTTTTGCTGCCCAATACGATGGACCCGGTCTGTGGCCTGACTTTCCACAGCTGGATTCCACCACATATCATAATGGATCACAGTATCTGCACCAATTAAGTTTAAACCGGTGCCGCCCGCTTTGAGCGACACTAAAA
>CAZMTP010000088.1:0-2695 GCA_964569185.1 uncultured bacterium | reverse complement strand
CCCGTTCACTGGGTAAAGCCCGTTATGATTTGTGAAGTTTCTTTCCAGGAATGGACAGAAAGTGGCACTATGAGGATTCCAATTTTTGAAGGACTTAGAGAGGATAAAAACCCGCGCGAAGTAAAAAGAGAGAAAGAGGAACCGGTAGAGGAAGTAAAAAAGAAGCAGCCTGAGTTAAAAAAAGCGGAATCGAAGCATGCGCAGTTGTTCTCCCATCAAGATAAAGTGCTCTGGCCCGATGAGGGATACACTAAAAAAGATCTCCTGGAGTATTACGAGAAAATGGCTGATGTAATTCTTCCATATCTTACGGACCGACCGGAATCTCTTCTTCGCAATCCAAACGGAATTACGCAGGAAGGATTTTTCCAAAAGAACATGGAAGGAGAGTTACCGGATTTTACTAAAACTGCCACAGTTCATTCGGAACACGAAGAAAGAAACGTGCGATATTTAGTTTGCAACAACAAAGAAACTCTTCTTTATATGGCTAATTTGGGCTGCATTCAGCTAAATCCGTGGAACTCGACTACGCTAGATTTGGACAAACCCACATGGATGGTTATGGACTTGGATCCTGAAGAGATTGGCTTTGAAGCAGTAGTTAGAACTGCAAATGCAGTCAGGGAAGTTTTCGAAAAATTGGAGATTCCAAGCTACCCGAAAACTTCAGGTGCAACCGGAATTCACATCTTCGTTCCTATGGACAACAAATATACTTACGATCAGGTTAAGCAGTTTGGGGAAATAATTGCCAATTTAGTAAACGAAAAATTACCCGACATTACCAGCGTTTTAAGACTTCCGAGCAAAAGGAAAGGAAAAGTCTACGTAGATTTTCTCCAGAACCGTAAAGGTCAGACCTTGGCGGCCCCATACTGCGTTAGGCCAAAGCCGAAAGCGCCCGTATCCACTCCTCTTAACTGGAACGAGGTGAATGATAAATTGGTTATCACGGATTTTAACATCAGAACGATTTTTGATCGATTAGACGAAATGGGCGATATCTGGAAGCCCGTCATAGGCGAGGGTATAGATATAAAAAAAGCTCTGGCTAAGCTCCAACGCACATCGGTTTGACAATCTAAACTCACCGCAGTATATTCGCTCTTATGGTTCAGGATCGAGTTACTGTTGATCTCGCGCAAGACATGACTCCTCACGACATTTTACTAGCGAACATTGAAGTCGAAAGACTGGAGCTCATTCCTTTAGAAAGAGTTTTAACCGAAGAAGCAATCGTAGATGACTCTCATGCATCTGAACTCGGACAATCCATGATGCAGAAAAGGGGACAATTGACTCCAATTTTAGCTAGAGCAAGACTTGACGAACGTGGGGAGGTCGTCTATGACGTAATAGATGGATTCCACAGAACGGAGGGAAAGAAAAAGAATGGCGATGAGAAGATTTCAGCTACCGTAGTATATGGATGCACTGATGAAGAAATGTATGACCTTCGGATCCTCGCAGCAAGCTCAGTTCGCTCAGTTCAATTTCCTAGAATCGCTCAATGGATTACTGATTCTTTTGCATCTACCAGATGGGCTGCGCAGGGAGTAACCGTACTTCAGGCATACTCTTTAACGGCTAACGATCGAACCACTACAATGTGGCCAAAAAACAAACCTCCGATCAATAAAGCGGAAGTTGAGGAAATAAAAAATTGGGTGGTTCAAAAATCAAGAAGATGGGACAGGAGTGTAAAGTCTACACACTCCATATTAAAACTTGTATCTGAAGCAGACCCGGAGCTAATTAGACAAGTCAGAGAGGCAAACGGAGGAAGAAGTAGATCAACCCTCATTACTCCTGCAAAATTGTCAGCAATCGTTGAGTTTTTTCCTGGGGATTATTCCGTACAACGCGTCTTAACTTCTATATCACTAGAGAAAAGATTAAACACAAATGAAACGAGACAACTTGCAAATAAATTAAAACAGAGGATAAGATCATATATGAAATTTTCTGATATAGATGCGCTTGCTTGGACTATAAAGATTGACTACGAAAGCACGAATCCACTCCCAATTGTTGCCGAGACCGAAGAAGAAAATGAACCGCGCACCGAGCACAGATCCTCTTCCTCAAAGTATGTGGTTAGGAAAAAGCCCACCGAAGGGGAAATATCAGAAGTTGAATCTCTTAGAGAAAGAGTTCACGAGCTTGAAGAACGACTTGCTGATTCGCAACCCGTCCCAGAGTACATCGATGATTGGTGGAGAAACGCAACTTATCTTAATTCGCTTGAAAGACAATGCTTCGAGCTCGTAATGTATTCAAATCAACGACTGGACGCAGTTTCATCTCAATTGAAAATACCTAAAGCTGACATCATTTCCCATATAGTATCCGCATTTAGCAAGAGAAACAGCATGGAACCACAAAGGCGACCAAAGAAGTAAATCCTAAAGTACGCCGAATTGACAATCCAAAATCATCGAGGTATATTCCTGTCATGGCAACGGAAGCAGCAAAATATTTTAGAGCCCAAGCTGCTATTACAGGTAATCCGGTTCACATTGATTTAGCTGAGAAACTCGAAGCCATTGCTGCAGAGGAAAACCGAAAAACAATTGTCGCTAGTTTGAAATCAAAGCTAAGATCTGCAGGATACGGCTATTTTAATCTACTCAGATCTGGAGATGAAAAACTTGCCGGAGCCATAGTTTTCAAAAGGGACAGTTGGGGAAGT
>CAZMTP010000087.1:1568-2766 GCA_964569185.1 uncultured bacterium | reverse complement strand
CACTGGATTTTTTCTATTATTGGGAGATTTTTGATTGGGCTAGGTTCTTCTGCAGCGATCTTGGGCGTCTTTAAAATTATCCGCATGACGTTCAAAGAAGAGAGATTTCCCCGCATGCTGAGCTTGTCCGTAACGATCGGCCTTATTGGAGCGATCTACGGAGGCGAACCGGTAAATTATATGCGCGAAACTTTTGGCTACGAAACGGTCATTTCTCTATTCGCTATAGCGGGAATCGCGTTGGCTCTTACCACCTATTGGATTGTCCCAAATATCGACAGTACCTCGCGCAGCACGGTCGCATCCGATATTAGAGAAGTATTGAGCAATGCCAAAGTCATTCAGTCTTGCGTTTTCGCAGGCCTAATGGTGGGACCGTTGGAGGGATTTGCAGATGTTTGGGGCTCCTCATTTTTAAAGCAAGTCTGTGGACTCGATGGCGCGATTGCCGCCGGGTTACCTTCGATGATCTTCATCGGCATGTGCTTTGGATCGCCTCTGCTCAGCCTATTTGCCGAAAGAGTCGGCAGTTATTTCCTCACGATTATTGGAGCTGGGATCGCCATGACAGCCAGTTTTATTCTCCTTCTCATCTGCCCTCTATCAACAGCTGCGCTCAGTCTGAATTTTGTGATCGTGGGAATATGCTGCGCCTATCAGATTTTGGCTATCTACAAAGCGTCAACCTATGTACGCGAACAGGTGGCTGGACTCACTACAGCGCTTACAAATATGATCATCATGACATTCGGATATGTATTTCATACGATTATGGGCGGCATTATCGATGCAATGGGCGGTCCAACTACTTCACGAGCACTTGTCTATGGGGTCGGAGTGATTCCAGTAGCTCTAGCTTTAGGCTCTGGTGGATTTGTCTTATTATTCATTCAGGAAAGGAAAACCAAAAAAACGCAAGCCGCACATGCTCAAACTATACAATAGACCAAAGAAGCAGAAGACGGTAGTCCTAAACATGTTCGATGTTACAGGGCTGACTGCCGGCTCTGTAGCGGTATAGCAACGTCTCAGAGGATAATGAAAGGAGATAAAGAATTGAGACTTGATGGGTTCCGGGCTTCCCGCCGATTTCCACCTCATCGACCCTCTCATTAAAAGAGAAGGTGAAAATCCCCTCTATCCAGCCTTATCCAATCGTTATGAGCATGATGAAAAAAGAATTCGTTGATAGATGCAA
>CAZMTP010000087.1:0-1468 GCA_964569185.1 uncultured bacterium | reverse complement strand
GGATTCCGAGGATAAGCATCCCCCACTCGCGAAACAGATCTGAGACCTGAGTGATTGTAAATGAGATGTGCTCCAACGACAATAAAGATTTTTTTATATTGGCTTGTTTTTTCTTTTCTGCTAAGATGAGAGCCTCTAAACTTGGTATTGTATGTTAATGTTTTTATTTACTAGATCTCATTCAGACATTTTCTCCGTTACTGCCACGACCACTGGCTCCGGCTCCCACCGGTAAATTTTTCCTTTTTTACATCCTCTTTTTATCAAAAAAATTCAAAAAAAAACGGAGAAGATATGTTTCGTAAAATGCCATTTATTTTGCTCACACTCATGATTTTAATAGGGGTGTTGCATCCTCTGATCCCCGAGGAAGCCCAATCGATTCTTTATGGGGTGAGCTTATCCATTAAGTCGCTGATTGTATTTAGCTTGCCGTTTATTATTTTCGGCTTGCTGTTTAAAACAACTATTGGATTTGCTCGAAATGCATCCAAAATGATTTTGGCGATTTTAGTCGCTATTTGCCTGTCTAATTTCTTATCGACAATGCTCAGCTATTCGGTGGGCCATGTTGCTTACACGTTTGACCTTGCCATGCCATTTCCTGGAGCGGAGAGTGAGTTACAGCCGGCTTGGATCTTCGTGCTGCCTAAATTGATAGGGAATGACCATGCCATGCTGGCCGCCTTGATCTTAGGAATCATTTTAGGTTGGTGGAAACCTTCTTGGGCAGCTTCGATCGCAACAAGAATGGATCGGATTATCGGGTACATCTTGAAGGGAGTTTTGTATGTAATACCTTTATTTATTGCCGGATTCGTTATGAAAATGTATCACGATAATGTAATGGGATATATCCTTCAAAATTATGGGATGATCTTCGCTCTCACCGCTTGTTCTATGTTTGCCTATATCTTAATCCTCTACTTTTTGGTCAGTCGCGGGAGAGAACTCTCTTTTGTACAGAGCCTAAAAAACATGATGCCTGCTGCAATCACAGGATTCAGCACTATGTCTAGCGCGGCGGCAATGCCTCTCTCCCTTTTCGGGACTGAAAAAAACTCCCAAAATCCCGATCTCGCGCGCTCAATCATCCCCGCAACAGTCAATGTCCATTTGATCGGGGATTGTTTTGCGATCCCGATTTTTGCCTTTGCTGTGATGAAGAGCTTTGGCGTTGCAGAGCCTGCTTTTTTGAATTATCTGATCTTTGCTTGCTATTTTGTTTTAGCAAAATTTTCCGTAGCTGCTGTGCCGGGAGGTGGAATCCTCGTGATGCTTCCGATTTTAGAGCATTATTTGGGATTCGATGCGGCGATGCTTTCTTTGATCACGGCCTTGTACATTCTTTTTGATCCGATCGTCACTTGCGCGAATGTGTTGGGAAATGGCGGTTTTGCAATGGGCTTGAGTAAACTACCTCTTGCTCATAGAAAAAGTAATCTAGAAAAGATCGTTTGAGGTTTCT
>CAZMTP010000086.1:0-2779 GCA_964569185.1 uncultured bacterium | reverse complement strand
AAATAATGTGTTGGATTATTTTATAGAAAAACATGGTCTTTACGAACCTGGTATTATCGCTCCAGCACTTTCTGCAGAAGAAGCAGTAATACAAGGCAAATTCAACGAGAAATTGATTGAAGCGTATGCTCAAAGAATTGTAGGTTTAGATTCCTATAAAAAAGATCCTGAAAAATATTTTGCTGACATATTGAAAGTACAATTGGGGGAAAATCACATTCTGAACAGAGTAATCATTCGTTTGGAACCCAAATATCAGATTCAAGAATTAATAAAATCCCACGAGAGCTCACCTATCTATCAAAAAGATCCTGTAGGTTATACTCAGAATTTAGTAAAAATGATGAATGTGTGTAATGCTGAGGGAAGGAAAGATGACATTCTTGACGCATTGGCCCTTTACTTTAAGAAAAAACATCAGATACCTGATGATTCTTCTGACACTGTAGTCCCTAAAGATCCAATAGAAACTAAAAGCGATGAGACTTGGACTGATGCGCAAGTAGAAAGACTGCAAAAAATTGAAGATGGACTAGATAGGCTTATAGAACATCTACATGGAGTACAAGATTTAGTTCAAAAAGGCACACCTGAATATCGAGAAGTTCAAAATTTAATAAATTGGGTAGAAACGGGTGCTGACTATCAAAAAGATCCTATAGGTTATGCTCGGTATTTAGTGAATATGATGAATGAGCGTAATGCTAAGGGAAAGAGAGATGACACTCTTGACGCTGTGGCCCTTTACTTTAAGCAAAAACATCAGATACCTGATGATTCTTCTGACACTGTAGTCCCTAAAGATCCAATAGAAACTAAAAGCGATGAGACTTGGACTGATGCGCAAGTAGAAAGACTGCAAAAAATTGAAGATGGACTAGATAGGCTTATAGAACATCTACATGGAGTACAAGATTTAGTTCAAAAAGGCACACCTGAATATCGAGAAGTTCAAAATTTAATAAATTGGGTAGAAACGGGTGCTGACTATCAAAAAGATCCTATAGGTTATGCTCGGTATTTAGTGAATATGATGAATGAGCGTAATGCTAGAGGGGAGAAAGATGCTGTTCGTGACGCAATGACCCTTTATTTTAAGCAAAAACATAATCTCTAAAATTTTTTAGTGGTGGCCTTTAGCCCGCTGTTCCTTTAGGAGCTGGGCCACATGCTTGCGCTTTTCACGGCGGAATTCGGCCTCTGCAAAGCGGCGGATTTCGTCTTTAGTCTCTGGGATCACCTGGGGCACTTCGATCGGTTTTCTATTTTCATCCAAAGCCACGAAGGTAAAGTAGGCAGACAGAATATGCCTGCGTTCGCGGGTTTTGTAACTTTCAGCCACCACTTTCACCCCGATCTCCATCGAAGTTTTCCAGCTGCGATTGATCGAGGCGCTAAAAAGTAAAATATCCCCTTTTTTGGCCGGGCTAAGGAAATGCATCGAATCGACAGAGACGGTCACGCAGGTCCGTTCGCTATGCCTTTCTGCAACGACCAGGGCAATCCTATCTAAGATCGACATGATCAATCCCCCAAACACCGTATCGTAGGAATTGAGATCGTTAGGAAAAACTTTATAAGTATGATCAATTACAGCTGTATCGGCAGCCTTTTTTGCAGTAGGGTGTCTCATTTTCTTTCCTTATGGCACAGATTTATGTTATAGTCCAACCAAAGAAATTGAAGCGCTAAAGGAGCGCAACTGACATGTGCGGGATCTTTGGTTACATAGGGGACGGCGATTCAGTCAAAATTTGTCTAGATGGGTTGAAATTGCTCGAATACCGAGGCTATGACTCGGCAGGCATTGCAGGGATTTTAAACGGAGAAATGCATTGCTACAAAGAGATCGGCACCATCTCCAATTTAGAAAAGATTTTAGAAAAACGGATGTCTCCCATGAATCTTGCCATTGCCCACACACGCTGGGCCACGCATGGGAAGCCAAGCCAGATCAATGCCCACCCCCACTTTGACCACTCAGGCGCTATTGCGATCGTGCATAATGGAATTTTGGAAAACCACCATGCCCTACGCGAAATGCTCAAAAAACAGGGCGTTCACTTCCAAACAGAGACCGATTCTGAGGTGATTGCCCAACTCATCGCCCATTTCTATGAAGGCGATTTTTTAGCTGCTGTTCAACATGCGCTCTCACTGATGCAAGGCTTTTGGGGCATTGCTGCCATCCATAAAAACCACCCCGATCAGATCATTGCCACTGCCAAGGAAAATCCGATCGCCATTGGTCTTTCCTCTCGATTCAAAGAGTCTTTTGTAGCCTCCGATTTCCATGCCTTCCATCGTAACGATCTAGATATCTATTTTTTAAAAGATGATGAGATAGCCGTCATTGGCAAGGGCGCGATAGAAATTTTCGATGGGGATTTAAAAGTGAATAAGACCCCTGAGCGGGTGGAGTTGCAAAAACAGGCCATCTCTAAAGAGGGCTACAACCATTTCATGATTAAAGAGATTTTTGAACAGGCGCAGACCATCAGAAGTAGTTTCCATGGCCGCTTTATTCAAGACTTTGGCACGGCTGAATTTGAAAGTCTCTCTTTGACCAGTAAAGAGCTCTTAGCTGTGAACCGTATTCTAATTCTGGGATGCGGCACATCGTGGCATGCAGGTTGTGTGGCCGCTTTGCAGCTGGAGCATATGGCCCGGATTCCCACGCATGCAGAAATCTCCTCTGAATTCCGCTATAAAAATCCGATCATCTCTGAAGATACGCTAGTGATTGCCATCTCTCAATCAGGCGAAACATTGGATACTT
>CAZMTP010000085.1:0-2906 GCA_964569185.1 uncultured bacterium | reverse complement strand
CGACGCAAGCGTAAGCTGCATCGGGTGAGGAAGAATCATGCATTCAGCAAGTATCCGATTGATATCCATGTAATAACGGCACTCATTGAAATTAAATGAGTGCTTATGTTACATATAGATTAATGAAAGGATCTAAGTACCAAGACCTCATTGCACCTTTTCTTAAAAAACCTATCTTTAAGGCTAGCGAGGCTCGCTCTAAAGGGATTCCCACTCGCATGCTGGCACATTTTTGCAAAAAAGGGCTGATAGAAAGAGTTAGTCGCGGATTATATCGAGTAGTTGGGGCTTCTAGCAATATAGGTTTAGATTTTGAAGAGCTTGTGCTAACGGCATCTAGCATCCCTCGAGGGATTATTTGCCTTATCTCGGCCCTCTGTTATTACAACCTTACCGATCAAATAATGCGAGAGTATTGGATTGCCATTCCTAATACAGATAAGAGCCCAAAAAGGCCCCATACTCGAATTGTTCGCATGAGAAATATGAATTTAGGAAAAACGACGGCGAAAATCGGGAAGTATAAAGTAAAAATCTTTGATCGTGAAAGAACCATTATCGATGCTTTCCGGTATTTGAGCCATGAAGTTGCTATTAAGGCGCTTCAAGCTTATTTAAAACCTTCTCTGCATCGGAAAGTAGATTTACAAAAACTTTCAAGATATGCCAAAACTTTAAGAATCAATATTAACTCATATGTTATGGCTCTAACAACATGATATCTGCATTAGAACAGTCTTTTAAGAAATGTCTGCAGCTTATTGCCAAAGAGAAAAATCTAACTCCTGCTGAGGTCTGGCAAAATGTGATTATTGAACGCTTTCTTGTGCGCCTTTGTCGATCTCCTTATCATTCCCACTTCGTTTTAAAGGGAGGTATGCTTTTAGCAAGACATGTCAATATTGGCAGGGAAACGAAAGATCTTGATTTTGCAATTCAATCCTTGAAAAATGATATCAGCATCCTGCAGAAAATATTGAAAGAAATTGCTGAAATCCAGACAGACGATGGATTTATGTTTACAAATCCGATGGTCACTTCTTTGGAGCATTTTCATATGCAGTACTCAGGTGCGCACGTTAAAATGGATGTTCATTTTGGGAAGGCCAAATTTCCTCTCTTTATCGACTTTGGATTTGGAGACTTGGTCAAAGTCCGAAAACAGAAGATTTTGCTTCTCTCAAATTCTAAAGGTCCCTTATTCGAATCATTCATTACTTTGCGCTGCTATCCTGTGGAATTCGTTTTTGCTGAAAAGCTTGAGACTGTGATTTATCGCGGCGCTGACAACAGCAGGATGAAGGATTTTCACGATCTCCATACACTTACCTGTGCTGAGAAGCTTTTAAACGGAGAGGAAACAGAAAGTGCTATTCGAGCTGTATTTGGGCTTAGGAAGACACCCCTTCAGTTGCCAGTTCAGTTTGATCCTTCAACAATGGCAGCTTTGCAAAGATATTGGGGACGTTATAGACAGGCAGCGACGGCTACAACTGCCTTACCAATTCAGATTGAGCAAGTGATAGAGATGATTAATAAATGGCTTAATATAAAAACCGATTTATATTAATTCTCTACGAGGGCAGGGGGTATTTAACACAACAATGGTTCGAATTGATTCCTGCCGCGTCCGCCAATTTAACCAATTCGAACCTTTGGACTGCTCTTCGAGCAGTGCCAAAGTTTGAATGTGGGTGTGGGCCAGATAATAGGAACGGCTCAATCAATTGCCTATTCTCCATTGTGAATTCACACCACTCCATCTCTTTAGTTGAAGCTACAGTACCTGATCAGAATCTGATGTCATCTGAGCATATTTTTGCCAAATAGAATGATGAGGAGCCATGTGGCCTCCTTCATCGGCAATAATCACAGTGACAGCCCCATCGGCCTGAATTGCTTTAAGTCGTTTAATATAAAGTAGATCATCACGATTTGACAAAACTTCGTCTTTTTCTTGAAAGTGAAGCAAAACAGTCAGAGAAAGTCCCTTCAACATCCTTATTGAATCGATCGGCCTGAGATTGTGATCCCGATATTTTTTAGCTAACGTTTTAAACTCCTCCGTTGCTCCTCTAAAGTCCATGATCTCTTCTATAGATTTAAGGGGTGTATCCAGGATGACGATTCCTCGTTGAATAGCGGAAAGAAGTTTCCTTTTTTCTTCGGCTCCAATCCCTATTCTTTTGAGTTCTGAATCGTAAGTAGTTGTATTAAGTACTGCAATCGCATTGATAACAGCTCCCCCTCCCGCTGAAAATCCATAGAGATCGATGGATTTCATCCTCTGATCTAAAACAACTTTCTTCAAAACATAAAGAGCAGGGAGAAGTTCATCAATTGTACCAAAGGAGGCAGTTTGGGGATCGTATTTTCTCCCTTGTTTAATGTCATGTTCAGGAAAATTAAAGCTTACTAAAGTAGCCTCTGGATGATGCAGATCCTTTAGAATTTCAGCGATTTGATAGTTATCTCCATATCCGTGAAAGCAAACGATCGTACGCTGATTGCTCCCAGGCAAGGAAAAGAGATGGAGATCGTAACCAAAAGGATATTCTGCAGCTCCTGAAAATCCCAGAAATGGGATGAATAAAAAGATGAAAAGCATGTTTCTTTTGCCTCTATTATTGTTTGTCTTGGTCGATTTTAAGAGTTTTTTGAAAAGAAAGCAGTGATTTTTTTCCAGGAGTCTCTACTAGCTTTAGCATCAGCAGCACGTGTTCCTCCCATGGAAAACCAGAGTTTGCTGATGGGATGATAGTGAATACTCCCTCAGCTAAAGCAGAAGGCTTCTCCCAAATAGCAGCTTTCACCGCTACGAGGGGCCAAATGCTGATAGTTACACCCAATTGTGTAACGAGGGCTTCTAGGGATTGGATACCCAGGCTATCTATTCCGAGAGCCAA
>CAZMTP010000084.1:0-2968 GCA_964569185.1 uncultured bacterium | reverse complement strand
TCGAGTCCACTCGCCCCCAAAAAGCGCCCCGCCTTCGCGGGGTTTTTTTGTTTTTTGGGGGGAGCGAGCCACCTGCGTGGCTCGCGTGCGGACTCGAAGTGAAGCGCGATGTTTTTGCGACAGCAAAAACCGTGCGAACCGGCGGGAGTCCCGGAGTCCGCCCGCCCCCAAATCTCATAGACAAAATGACTGTCAAAAATCACTTGAAAAAAGCGCTTCAAAAAAAAGGAAGCGAAAGCTGTGCATCGGGAGGCGATGGCTCTAAAAGGTGGTATTCCATTAGTCTCTAAAAATGTTACGAAATTCAATTTTTTCACTGCAAATAACAAAAGCGATATTGTTCACTCCTCTTGTATTTTGTAATAGGTTTTGATAATACTTCTCATATTCTGCAGCAATCGTATTTTCTTCCGGTTTTTTAAGACCCAGGAAAGTCAGATCAGTATTTTGAGAGTGGGCTTCAAAGTTAGAAAAAAAGTTTTCGTTCGGGTCGACAATTGGGGTGAACTCCAAGTTTTTGATTCGAAGCTCAGGGCGATACGCATCAAACTGTTGATGAAGTTTTTCTTTCTGAAGTTCATCTTTAGCGATCATCTTGATGCAAATTTTGGAATTGGACCAAAATTTGCTCTGCTGTAACAGATAAGCAAGGGCGAGGCAAAACTCAAAATTATCCGGATAATTCCCTCGCCACCAAAGATTAATTTGTTTGTTTTTCCGACTTGGATCAGAAAATAAGTAATCCTTACTTGAGTCATCTTTCAGAATAACGATATTTTTATGTTGTAAGCAGGTATCTAATAAAAGCTGAGCAAAAGCACCTTCTTCGCAATTGACTGGGGGCTTCATCACAACTGAATTGGGTTTCAATAATCCAAACCCATAATTTCGAATGATTTGACCAAAAGAGAGGAAAAGGTGAGGAGCGTCGTTGATGTGAACGTGAGAGGGGATCTTGAATCCTTGCAGATCGCTCTTAAGGCTGTCTCTTATTTCGTTAATTTTCTGCCCTGGCTGTGCATGCGCGCCAAATGTTAGAAACCCTTTGCCTTGATTCAAAGCGTGCGAAAAGTAGGCAAGATTTTTTTCCACTTTCGGTTCTTCAAACAGAGTAAGAATATGAGGCCTCCAGCTTTTAGCACTCACTTCTATATTGCTTAGTTTGATAGTCCCTTGGTGGACAAAGAAAGAGAAAATACTGTGTTTCAAATCATCCCAATTTGCCTGAATTCTTCTTTTGCCTGTCCAGGAGCAAACAATTGCCACTGTTGCAATCATGATAAATGCAGCTCCGGGGTTAATCATAAACATAGCGACCAAGCAACTAATCGCACCAATTAGCGAAATGAGCCAGTAGATTTGAATCGCTGGACGCCAACTTGGGTTTTTCATCAACGATTCAAAACAAGCGATAAAATTGATGAGACCGTAAGAAATTAAGCAGGACATGGTAAGCATGGGGATGATTTGGTCAATTTCAGTCCATAAAGTTAAAATCATTCCAAGTACAAAGACAGTAACAGTGGCGATTCTTGGTTGATTGGTCTCTCCATATCCTTTGGATAAGAAGCGGGGCAAAACTCCATCCTTGGCAATTGCTTGCATGACTCGTGGGCTTCCCACAATCACGCCCAGAGCGCTGGAAATAGTGGCTGCCCAGATCCCCATGATGATCAGAAATCCGACTTTGGATATGTAGTAGAGAATAAATGGATAGGATCTGAGCAGTTCAGGGGGGACGAATGTAGATAGAAAAAGAGCGATTCCAAGATAGACAAGATAGACGGCGGTGATTGAAAAGAGGGTTCCAATTGGAATGGAGCGAGAGGGATGGCGCAAGTCTCCAGACATCGACATTCCGCTTTCAATCCCCGTCATTGCTGGAAAGAACATCGCAAATGCGCCCCAAAATGTGAGGGTAGGAGCTAGGGAGTCTGAGTGCAGACTAGCCAATTGATCCACGCTTCCAAAAAAAATCGCACCAATGGATGTGGCTAGTGTAATGAAAATGAAAATTTGGGTTTTGATCGCAAGATTTGTCGACACATAAGAGATCAAAAATAGGGTGGTTAGGGTAAGGGCCTTCACAACAGGCAAAGAGGTTGTTGGGAAAAATTCATGCACAGAAAGAGAAAAGCCTGTCACGCAAAGAGAGATGGAACATAATTGAGAGAGGCAGCTTAAAATGCCAATCGCCCCTCCAAATTCAATCCCTAAGGATCTGGAGATGAGATAGTAGGCCCCGCCTCCGCTCATTTTCATATTGGAGACGATTCCTGACAAAGAAAGGCCGGTAATGAAGAGCAAGAGAGCGGATGCAGTGAGGATCACAGACATTTGAAAAATGCCTACATGTCCTAAAACGACTCCCAGCCGCAAAAATAAAATGGCTCCGATCATTTGAAGGATATTCGGTATGACAACCCCTTCAATAGTGCCAAATTTTCCATCTGCAGATTTTTTAAACATTTAATCCTTAAATCTTAGAGCCTGTCTTATTGAAATGTTAAGCTTCACTCTGTTTTAAGCAAGCAGCCTAAACATTTTTAAAACAGCTCTCAAAATATTCCTGATTCTTTCGCCTTTGAGCGAAGCGCTCCCGCCTGCCCAGCGTTACCCATTTTTAGGCTTTTTTTGAACCATGCCTACTTTTCTGCTAAATATTGCAAGAGATTGTATCACATCTAGTAAATTTGCCCGTCAAAAGTTCTGAATCCGTCCAGCCGCCCCCAAAAAAATAATATATAAACCTTACCCTACGTGCCCCAGTTTTTGGGGGGGAGCGAGCCATCTGCGTGTGTTTCGCGGTTCGGTCGGTTTTCCGTTCCCTATGTAAATTACCAACGGTGCTATCTGTTAGGTTTAGGGTGAAAACCCACAATGCGATTTCTAGTGGGGGGTGCTAGCAAGGCAGTGTTGGCGTTGACTTTCCTGCTTCGGTTTGGTAGAACTTTGCCCCTAAAATACA
>CAZMTP010000083.1:0-3074 GCA_964569185.1 uncultured bacterium | reverse complement strand
TCATCAATAATCATGGTATGGCTTTGCATGAAATTCACTGCAGAGACAATTCTTTGATATTCGCCGCCATTTAAAGAACCTGTTTTTATTTTGTCCGATTCCACCTCGGATTGTGAGCAAATGAGGCGATGGAGAAGTTGATCCGCGGTCATCTCTAAAGAAAAAACGCCAACAGGAACGCCATTTTTAAAGCAAATATGCTCTGCAATATTCAAAGCAAGCGCTGTATTGTGAACAATAATGTCTCCAGCAACAAAATTATGTGTTTGATCAACGGAGAGATCAAAAACTTCTTTTTCACCGCTGTATTCGATGGAGGTGATGCGATCCCAATAGACATCCGATTCAGCAATCTGTTTCAGCTCTTCATCGCCTAATACATGGGCAATTTTGGCTAGTGTGTCTCTTCTAATGTTTCGTTTTCCTGCATGGATGTTAGAAGGGGGAAGAAGTTTTTTATTAATGAATAGACTTCTCCAACTCCTATCTCCCTTTTTTTGCTTAATGAGATCCCAAATTTCAATAGGAAGAGTGTCTTTTGACCATCCTGCGGGGGTTTTTTGTACCTGTTTTAAAACAGCAGCCACGGCATTCTCTTTTCCATAGATGCCAATTTCCTGGCAAAAACGGATCAAATCATCATGGCCATGTATTTCAAGTTCAAAAGAAGGAAAAACTTTGTTATTACACTTAGTTCTTTTTTTGCGGATTTTCGACACTATACTAAAGCGCAAAAGAAGATGTTGCAACTGATAGATTAATTCTTTTGAGACACTGCTATAAGCAATAACGGGAAATGCGCTTCCTCCACAATTTGCTACATAAGCGGTCCCATCGCACGAGAAGAGACGATTAATAAAAAGAGCAAGATTTCCCTTTTTTAATTCAAAGAGCTTCTTGGGAAGAAACTTTTGATGGGAATCTTTATTCATTAAGCCGAGATTTTTTAAGAAAGCGGTGATGGGGTTTTCTCTGACAAGCTCAATTAGTGAGGGTAATTCGGGGATCTCTATATCGAGGGCAACTGACAGGTTATGAGAGGGAAGGGATTCTCCTTTTGCCCAGGCGCAAACATTAGTACGATTGAGGTCAAAATTGCGAGTGATCTGATAGACGGCTCTCTTGCGAGAGATCGAAAGAGATTGAAGCGCTTCGGAAAAATGTTTTTTATTATTGTTTAATTCGGTTCTATCAAGTGCAAGAAAATAGGTTGGCGTTTTATTTTTATAGCTGTCTTCTCGAATACGAATGGATCCGAATGCGAGTGCTGCGTTTTTAAAATCTGCTACAATTTTGGGATTCTTATTTGTAAATCCTGGCTGTGATTTTACTAGGGTTCCATCCGCAATCAGATAAGCGAGCACTTTTAAATGATGTTCAGGCCACTCTTCCTTACCAAAATAGGGGAGTTCTCTTGGTACGGCAATCCTGTCACCTGCTTTCAGCTCTTCTATGCGCTTCCAGCCATTAATTGTAAGAAGTGGGTGAACTGCTGTTGCCTCTAATTCTTTTCCAAGAGCTGTGGTAACCTTAAAAGTTGATTTGATGCCATCTGCTACATAGCCTGAAGGACTTACCTCTTGCAATTTCCAATCTTTTCCTAATGTTACTATGGTTCCTGACCTATTTTTTACCAATTCTCGAATTGATTCTAATGCCCCTGTTTTGGGGTTGAGAACAAGCGTGTCTCCGGTCACGCATTTTCCCATGGCAGGACGTGCTGCTAAAATCATCAAATTGGAAGGAGAAAATCCCCCGATAAGTTTGTCTAAGTCCATGAAATGGGTAGGAATCCCAGTGATGCTGAGTTCCCCAGGGGCACGGCGGCGATACTCTTCCTGCTTCTGTTGCAGCGCTTCTAAATAATGTTTTTTTGCGTGGGTGTTTGCGCCCAGCAGCAAAGTTTCGATTGATATTCCTACGTTTGGATTGGCCTCTTGGCTAATTTCGAAAAACTTTTGTTGTGCAGTATCTAAAACGCTATGGACATCTTGAGGATCTAAAATGGCCTCTTTTTCTACTTCTTGCGCTGCAAGGATCATGCGCCGCAAGACCGATTTATTTTTAACAATGTCTGTATATTCCTCAATGTAGGCAGAAATCCCCGCATATTGCGCTAGCGAGACCAGATAATTGACACCACCCACCTCTTGGAGTTTTTCTTCCCGTTTTAATTCTTCTGCAATGAGATGAATATCAGCGGGCCGGTCATTGACATAGGCTCTTTTGAGCGTTTGGAAGATGATTTTATGTTCACTGTAATAAAAATCATGCTCATCAAGATTGTCTGCAGCGATATTGAGACTATTGATGTTCGTGAGCATTGACCCGAGCACCATCATCTCAGATTCTTTGGAGTTAGGAGGAACTTTAGTTTTGGAAGAAGAGGATTTGGTCATGTAACCATGTTTACCCAAAAACGATAACTTTTGCAAGGGGGAGATGGATATCTATATATGGAACCAAAAATTAGTTAACTTTTTGGTTTCATATGTTGTTTGTATCGAGAACGGCCAATGTTGCGTTTTACGATCTGTTTTGTAGATTTTGGCGCGGGGGCTCCTCTCAATAGTCCCTCAGTACTTAAATCTTCATCAATTTCAGGCCAATGAATTCCATAACCACCGCCACAAACTTCCCAATAGGCTCTTTTTTTAGGTGTTGCTTTGAGTAATTTTGGATACCAATTGAGTGGAACAGAAATAGAACGACCGTCCTTAAGATCTACGATTAATGAATTCCTAGTAAAATAAACTGCCTCCACACGTTCATCAACTTTACGAACAGAAATACTCATACCATTTATCCAAAAATTGGTTTTGATGTTTGGTTACTAAGGTTCATGGCTATAGAAATAAAAACGGTATGGGCCAATTATTCGAACCGTTGGCATAGAATCCCGTGATTCGACAATGAGTCTATAATCCAAGAAAAATTTTCGCAATAGCAATATTTGCTGGAAATGAGGACTTTGACGAAGCGATTGCCGCTTCGCCTTCAAATCCCACTCTTTCCGATGAAATCGGAAAGAGTGGGATTTGAACCCACGGTACCTGTTTAGCAGGTACGCGTCC
>CAZMTP010000082.1:0-3386 GCA_964569185.1 uncultured bacterium | reverse complement strand
GCCAAAGCATTCTGAATCTTATCTGGATCATCTACTCCAACGACTGTATAACGTCTAGTAGAAGTATTCTCGTTTTTCTTAAGACCAAAAATAATATAACAACCACCTAAATACGGCTCATTCGAAAAAGACGAAATAGTTTCAGTAACACTATCACCTAAGGAAGATTTAGATTCTTTTGCTTCAAGACGCTGGCATTCATCGCAACTTTGCAAACGTTCAATCAACTGAGATAAATTAAACTCCATTTAAGCCCTAAGATCTTACCCGAATCAATTTAGAGCATTTTTTTTATTTTTCCCAGATGAAAATCACATATAAAACAATATGTCACAACTATCACTCTGCAAAATCAAAAGACCTTGTATTTTAGATTTGATAAATCAACAGAAATCATCAAAGGTATCCCTCCGGTCCATTCAAGTCCGCGAGCAAGGCAGAATTCTTTTTCTGCACCTTCCTTAGTAAAAAAGGTCCCCATACTAGCATGCACATACAAATCATCTTAAAAGGTGACTCTCGCAAGCGACCATGGCTTTATAGCGCCCGATTCGGCCTTTTGGCACATCACACAGACTGACTGGCCGCCCTCAGCCACCGCAGCTTCTAGAACCACCGACGTTGAAAAATCATTGCGAGCAAAAATAGCGCCCACTGCCAACTTTGCCGCATAAAACGAGATCATCGCTTTTTTGTCTAATCCAGACATAAGCACTGAGTCATCTTCCTGCACCTTTGAACTTCAACTAAATGATAACGAGTTGTGGATCTTGGTAACACCAAACAATAGTCAAGTTGAAAGGCTTTATCTACAGAAGTTTCATGATAGCGAACACCAAGACGGGTCTTCAACCTTGCGCTTTGTAAAGAAACTTTTCCAGAAGCCCCAAGGTGGAAAGATCGAAGTTGAGCTATTGTACAAATCTGAGTCTATTGCCAAGTATATCAATCGTCTATACTTGCCTAAAGACTTAAAAAAACTATTCTTTCATACATCTCATGGTGGCCGTGTTCAATTCAACGGCATTAAAATCACCGCTGAAAATAATCCATTAGCGAATGTCGAATTGCTCTTGAAAGAACTAAGAAAAAACCATACCAGGAGCGTGGGATGAGTTCACTAAAAATTGCAAATCATACCACCTCAAGCAACGGTTCCGTTTGAAGATTAAATCGTTAGTGGCGATGCTATCAACATTATGCGGAAAATCCCTGATTCATCATCTGTTGACCTAGTCGCCACTTCTCCACAATATCAAGAATTCTACTGGAAATGGGTTAAAAGATGACCAAACTAGCTAAGTAAGACAGCGTTAAAGCTAAGCCATAGCCATCATCATCGGCTGTCTAACTCTTTGTCGAGGCGCATACTGCTGTGCCGCAACGGCTACTCTCGGTGCTGCGGTTTGGACTGCAATCGCTGCTCGGGCTCGTAGAGTATTCAAGATTTTCTGACCCATTCTGTCACCTTCCGATGGCCATTCAGAAGGAATACCCATATCCAGCCTTTGTACGGATGCAAGATGTTCTTGTGCATCTCGAAGCGATACAACTTTAATTTGTCTACCTGTCCATTGTTGGCAACGAGCTTCCATATCTCTGCGCTCTGCTTCAGTTCCTCCATCCAACATAATGTACGCCAATGTCGAATCAGTTACTGGAATGTCACGAGAAAAGCCAGCCCAATATCTGTTTTGACCAGTTTGGAAGCCATGCTCTAGGGAGCTCAATCGTTCAATATTTCTCTTAAACGCTAAAATGCAGCGACCAAAACCTGTTTCTGGTTGGTTCGAGACAAAAGCACCACGGAATGCTTTTTCATGTCGAACTTCAACCTTTTTCGACTTAAGGATAGATTCAAGGGCACGTTCAGATGTTGCATGATAGAAGAAAGAACGGTTGTAAACACTCGCTTGCCTCCACGCATTGGTAGTGCGCTGATCAACTTCTTCAGCAGAGAGCCATTTTACTTGCCGATCCCTTAAATGCTGAACGGGTTGATAAACAGTGTCTGCTAATTCTGTTCGGACAGTTCTAAAGCTTTCAGTGCCATCATGATTAAAGACCTGAACAAACCAATGTTTATCTTCTAATGAACTTTGTCTCCAGAGCTGCTTCAATTGATCAAAGGGAGGTTGTTGATCGCCTCTTTGGACTGCTGTGGCTAGTTCTTTAACAGAGGGAGGTGCATCAGGAAAACTGTCAGAAGGAGATGGAGGAGAATAACGGCAGTGCTTAAAGACACCAGGCCACATAACACCTGCAATCGATCCCGCAACCGTGAGCACAGCAAACCAAGCGGCTTGTCGAAAATGACCATAAACGACCGATTTGTTATAGTTAGCCCCTGCCAATAAACAGATTCCTTTGTACATGCCTGTCGCAAGATGAATCAAAGCATCAGCTGCTGCAAATACGGAAGTAAAAACAGCGACTACTCGAGCGACTAGCTCAGACTGAATGCCCTGCCATACCGTAGCTGTCCAACTCGCTGTCTGGTCTGGTTCAAGAGGAGGAAGCGGCGCACGTAAAGTCAAAATAGGATCAATAACGGCTTTTTCCGTTAAAGAAAATGATATAGCAGGCATTCCCTCCTCAAAAAAACAAGGTTTTTCAACAAAAATGATACCATGTTCCTTTGATTTCACTCTAGAGTAAAAAAATGCTTGATATAATGAGACTCCCCCCTTGTGAAAAGCGTTAACTAGAGAGGCTAAGTATAGACAAGAGGGCGAAATTTTTCCTGTATTTTGGACCAATTAAAAGTTCTGAATGCGCTTTTCCATCTTCACCGCAAAAAGCTTTTCAAAAATTTTCTAAAAAATTTTTATATGGTTCCTGTAAATTGCAGAATTTCAGTCTTGATCTCTTTCCTTAGGGCAATTTCCACAAATATGAACAGGTACCGCTTCTATTTAAGGAGTATACCCCCTCTGTTTTTCCAAGGTGCTCGTTCCATCACCTGGGAGTCCCATTAGCTTTCTGTGTTCGATTAGAAGAAGCCAACACACTTGGGATCTTGATTCTGCTCCAATCAAAAGTTCTGAATGCGTCTCTCCACCTCCAATAAGGCCAGGTCACACGACCTGGCTTTTTTATTGGGGGTGAGCAAGCCAATAATTTGGCTTGCGTGAGAGAATCGAGTTGAGCTCGTTGTTGAACATAGTGAAACCGAGCGAGACCGCCAGCCCGGCAGACTAGGGGCATCGCCCCTAGCGCGAGGGCTTCTCTCCACCTACATCAAGCCTCAAGAAACTAAGTGATTTAAATACGAATCGTTTAGTCCCTCTTGAGCTTCTTTTTGCCCGTTTTAGGCAATCTAGTGCGTAAGATTTGCGTAATGAATATCACCATGATCGCAGTGAAAACGTTTAGTATAATTCTTA
>CAZMTP010000081.1:0-3418 GCA_964569185.1 uncultured bacterium | reverse complement strand
AAGAACTGCTTAGTAGATTTTTTTTAAAAATCATTAAATGGTGGGTGTGAAGAGTCTGGGTGAAAAATATGATACGACTGATTGGTGCCGCTTCCGGGTGGGGAGCGCAATTGCGTGGATGTGCTGAAGGACCGCAATATCTGCAAAAGATATTCTCTTTTCTTCCATGGCGGTTTGTTTTTCCAAAGCAAAAAGTAAAAAGTTCTGTTCTCTCTTTGATCCATGAATTCAACTTGATGCTTGCTGTACAGGTAGAGAGTTGCATACAGCAGCAAATTTTTCCTGTAGTGATCGGGGGCGATCATTCGATTGCTGTCGGAACATGGAATGGGGTTTATAGCGCAGGACAGCAAGCGCCGCTCGGCCTGATCTGGATCGATTCTCATATGGACAGCCACACACCAGAGACCACGCCTTCCAATGCGATCCATGGTATGCCGCTAGCGGGTCTTTTAGGTTTTGGCCCTCCTTCATTGAGCGCGCTTAAGGGAAATTGCCCTGTTCTTTTGCCTGAAAATCTCTGTTTGATCGGGGTGCGCTCTTTCGAAGAAGAAGAAGCGGCGCTTTTGCAGAAGTTAGGGGTGAGAATTTTTTTTATGGATGAGGTCAAACAGAAAGGATTGGATCCGATTTTTGAAGAGGCATTGCAGCGGGTCACTAAAAACACAAAACATTATGGCATTAGTTTAGACCTTGATGTGATCGATCCAAAAGAAGCGCCTGGAGTGGGCTCTCCTGAAGAAAATGGGATTGCAAAAAAACAGCTGCTAGAAGCGCTGCCTAAAATTTGCTATCAGCCTCAACTCACCGCATTCGAACTGGTTGAATATAATCCGCATCACGATGTAGATAATAAAACAGCGCACATTTGTAGCGAGATCCTGTCAATTATACTACAGAGGACCGAAGTTTATCATGGATAAATGGATCGAGTTGGAAGACCATTATTCTGTCCAAGAGACGCTCACTTTTCCTATTGTGATCACCAAAGGCAAAGGGAGTTGGGTCTGGGATGACAAAAAAAATCGTTATTTGGACCTGTTGGGCGGCCGCTCGGGCCTAGGTTTTGGCCATTGCCATCCTAAACTTTTAAAAGCGCTCTCTTTGCAATCACAGCAATTAACAGTGGCCGACCGCTCCATTTACAACGACAAACAGGGCCTTTTTTTAAAGCAGCTCTGTCAACTCACCGGGATGGACCGCGCTTTAGCCACAAGCTCTGGAAGTGACGCAGTAGAGGCAGCCATTAAAGGCGCCAGGCAGTGGGGCTACCACTATAAGGCGATCCCCTTAGGAAAGGCTGAGATCATTGTGGCTGATGATAATTATCATGGGAATACGCTCACATTGCTGGGCCTTTCGTCTAATGAGGCCGAGCGTCAAGGATTTGGCCCCTTTGCGCCTGGGTTTAAACGGATCCCTTTTGGATCGGCCGAAGCATTGGAATTTGCCATCAGTTCTAATACGTGCGCTTTTCTTGTGGAGCCGCTTCAGACGCAGGCGGGCATTAAAATCCCTCCCAAAGGCTGGCTCAAAAAAGTGGAAAAGATCTGCAAAAAGCATGAGGTGCTGCTGATTTTAGATGAGATACAGACAGGACTGTGCCGCACAGGAAAAACATTTGCATTCCAACATGAAAATGTGCTGCCTGATGGGCTGATTTTGGGCAAATCTTTAGGAGGGGGACTCATTCCTTCTGCCTGCTTCTTAGGAAAAAAAGAGTTAATGGAATGGTTTGAACCCACTCAACATCCCTCTTCTCATGGAGGGAACTGTTTGGCAGCCGCGGTGGGAATGGAAATTCTTAAATTGGTACGTGAAGAAAAGTTAGCGGCGAGAAGCAAAACATTGGGCGATTATTTTTTAAAAAAGCTACAAACTATTGATAGTCCTTATGTTTCTAATATCCGTGGCAAAGGACTCTGGATAGGGATTGATATCAATCCGAAGAAAACATTGGCCACTCACGTCTGTGAAAAATTGTTAGAAAGGGGAGTGCTTGCCAAAGAGTGCCATGAGATGACTGTGCAGCTCATGCCACCACTCACCATCACAAAAGCAGAGATCGATTGGGCTGTCCTGCGCTTTAATGAGGTGCTGGAATCGTCTCTTCTACCAAGCCGCAAGCGGCGGGAGCGAACACAAAATCGCCTCCGGATTGCCTCCTGAAAGAAAACCAAACTTAGTCCCTCGATCATAAAGGAGATTAAACTCCACATAGTGCGCCCTTTGGCGCAGTTGTGTTTCCTTGTCTTTTTTATCAAAAGGTTGGAGGATTCTTTTTTTATAGATAGGAAGGATCGTATTTAGAAAAGTGGTGCCGACCTGTTTCCAGATCTCGCCATCGTGATAATGGTCAAAAAAAATCCCGCCCACTCCACGCTCTTTCTGGCGATGGGGAATAAAAAAATAATTTTTTGCATTGTCTGAAAATTCGGGATAGAGCGCGGGGTCGAAAAGATCAAGCGCTTGTTTAGTGGTTTGATGGAAATGGGTGGTGTCTTCTTCATAAGGAAAACCCATCGGAGTGAGATCATAGCCGCCGCCAAACCAGGCCTCTTTTTCTGTTTGAATATAACGAAGATTCATGTGCACAGTAGGGGCATGCGGATTGGCCATATGCGTGATGAGGCTAATTCCGGTAGCAAAAAAGGGCCCCGCGCCATCTTGCATGGGAAAGGCGCTGCCAGAAATGGCAGAAAAGTTGACCGCCGCTTTTTCAAATACAGCGCCGCGGAGGACCGCCATTTCGCCGCCGCCTTGACCTTTTTTGTAGTCCCAAGGAGTTTTGATGAAATGGCCTTCTGTTTCTAAGTTTTCAAATTGAGCGATGATTGTCTCGCGCAACATTTTCAGATATTGGATGCTATTTTCCTGCATTTTTAGTATTTTAATCAAGAACCTATCCAAATAAAATGAAAAACGTGCTTTTTGAATCTTTTTCCATATTTTTTAGAACCGCTTCTTGCCCTACTTAATTTAAGTATGTGCTGCGAAGCGGTTCTGAAAACTATGAAAAAATCCCCCAAAAATCAAGATTTTTATTTTATTTGGATAGGTTCATTGTGAAAAAAAAGAGAATTATCATCTTAGGCGCGGGGATTTCAGGATTATCGTGCGCCTGGTATTTATCAAAGCTATCTCCTCTATGTGAATTTGTTGTATTGGAAAAGACAGAGAAGTGTGGCGGTTACCTACAATCAGAAAAAAAAGAGGGTTTTTTATTTGAAAAGGGGCCGCGCACTTTTAAAACTTCGCGCTCTTCAGAGCTTTTAGAATTAGCTAAAGAGTTAGGAATCCAAGACAAGCAGATCTTCTCTTCAATCGAAGCAGAAAAACGCTATCTCTGTTTAAATAACAAGCTACACAAATTTCCACGCCCGCTCTTTTCATTCTCTTTTTTGAAAGAATGGTTTGT
>CAZMTP010000080.1:0-3527 GCA_964569185.1 uncultured bacterium | reverse complement strand
AAGATCGCCCTGGACATGATCTGCGCTACGGCATTAACTCCCAAAAAATCCAAACGCTATTAGGCTGGAGTCCTCAGTTTACTTTTGAAGATGGTCTTGAAAGGACCATCCAGTGGTATTTACTGGAAAGTTCTTAAAAGACAAAAGGCGCTCTAGACAGTCGGGGCACAATTATGTGCCCCCGCTGCCCATAGGGTAATTCTGGCTTTGCCAAATCGATTTTTCATCCGTGAGTCCGTACAGCGTACTGTCCTCGCTCCCTCAAATCGATTTTGCTTCGCCATAATAACCATCGGCTGCAACGGCGCTCTTCCCTAAAAAAATGCTGATCGCATTTTTTCAGGGCCCTACCCGCGTCGCGTTGCAGAACCAACTGGAAATCCAAATCTAGGATTTAATGTACCCAAATTTTTTTATCCTGTTTATCCTGCCGCTTTAGCGATCCTTTTTATCCTGTTTTGGTGTTAAGAAAACCACGCGGGCACGTTAAAGAAAAATAGGTAATCGGCTATATTGATCAGAGGTTTTATGAAAAAATGGCTGTTGCTGGTTCTACTTGGGTTGCATTTGTCGCTCTGCGCCAATTTGAAGGTGCTTGCATTTGCAGGAAGTACTAGGCAAGATTCCTACAATAAAAAGTTGATCCGCGAAGCGGCAGAGCTTGCGCGTCAATTGGGCGCTGATGTTACTTTAATCGATCTAAAAGATTACCCAATGCCTTTTTATGATGGCGATTTAGAGGCCAAAGGGTTCCCTAAAAATGTGAAACTATTCCGTGATCTCATGATCAATCACGATTTCATTATGATCGCATCACCCGAATATAACAGTTCTGTGCCCGGGTTGTTGAAAAATGCTCTGGACTGGGCTTCTAGAAAAGAAAAATCGGCCGCTCCTGGCGATGCATTTAAAGGCAAAAAATTTGCTTTGATGAGCGCTTCTCCAAGTAAAAAAGGCGGAGTCAGGGGACTTGTCCATTTACGTGCGATCATTGAAGATATTCATGGAGAGGTCATCCCAGAAGAGACAACGGTGCCTGTTGCCTATGAGGCCTTTGATGAGAAAGGCAGACTTAAAAGTCCTGAGCTGAAGGCACAGCTGCAAGCTGAAGTACAGGCATTGCTCCAATCCAAAACATAAATCTATCCTGCTTATCCTGCCGCTTTAGCGATCCTGACAATCCTGTTTCTTCTAATCTTGTTTTTTCCTATACTTTCCTCTATATGATCGGATCTAAAAAAGTTGCTTGCATCATCCCTGCGCGGCTCCATTCGACCCGTTTTCCTAAAAAAATTCTTGCGCCCCTTGGCGGCAAGCCCATGATTCAATGGGTCTGGGAAGCAGCGAGCAAAGTGGCCCTTTTTGATGAGATCGCTTTTGCGATCGATGACGAGGAAACGGCACGTGCGATCCGTAAATTTGGCGGCAAATTTCTCATGACCTCTAAAGAGTGTCTCAATGGAACGCAGCGTCTGATTGAAATCTGGAAAACAGGACGCATTAAAGCCGCTATTTGGGTGGGTTGGCAGGCCGATGAGCCGTTTGTTAACGCCTCCATGATCAATGACTTATTACAATCGTGCGGCAAAGATGAGTGTGAAATCTGGACGCTTTGTAAAAAAATAACCCATACTAATGAAATTTTTTCTCCCCATGTAGTAAAAGTGGTCCGCAATCAGGACAATGAAGCGCTCTACTTTTCGCGAAGTCCCATCCCCTATATTAGAGAGGAAGGGTTTGAAGGTAAGCAAATTTTTTATAAACATGTGGGGATGTATGCCTTTAGTCAGGAGGCATTAAAAAAAATAGCCACCCTTCCGCCCTGCGAAATCGAGCAGGCAGAACAGCTCGAGCAGCTCCGTTTTCTCTATGCTAAATTAAAAATTAAAGTGCATGAAATAGAGCATGAAATTTTTGGTATTGATATTCCAGAACATCTTCAGCTTGCCGAGAATTTTATAGAGCAGCGGCAAAATGCTCTGATTTGATATCCTTGCCAGTCTATGTCTTCTACACAGGATCTTCTTAAAGGAAAATCTGATTATAAGTATGGCTTTTCCACAAATATCGAAATGGAAGCCATTCCTAAGGGCTTAAATGAAGAAACGGTGCGGCTCATTTCTGCAAAAAAAAATGAGCCTGGGTTTCTTTTGGAGTTCCGTCTCAAGGCATTGGCCCGTTTTGAACAGATGGAAGAGCCCGAGTGGCCTAATGTGCACTATGATCCGATCGATTTTCAAGACATTTGCTACTACAGCGCTCCCAAAAAGAAGCAGTCTTTGAGTCGTCTAGATGAGGTGGACCCTGAGCTTTTAAAAACATTTGAGCGTTTAGGCATTCCTGTCGATGAACAGAAAAGATTGACCAATGTGGCCATGGATGTGGTTTTCGATTCTGTCTCTTTGGGCACAACATTTCAAAAGACGCTTCAGGAAGCAGGGGTTGTTCTCTGTTCGATCTCAGAGGCGGTACAAAAATATCCAGAGCTAGTAGAGAAATATTTAGGGAGCGTTGTCCCGATTGGGGATAATTTCTATGCAGCACTAAATTCTGCTGTCTTTACAGACGGATCTTTTGTCTATGTTCCTGCAGGGGTGCGCTGTCCGATTGAACTTTCCACCTATTTCCGTATCAATGATCGCAACACAGGGCAATTTGAGCGCACGCTGATCATTGCAGAAGAAGGCTCTTATGTGAGCTATTTAGAAGGGTGCACAGCGCCTGCCTATGACAATAAACAGCTGCATGCGGCTGTTGTAGAGCTGATTGCTCATGAGCAAGCCGAAATCCGCTACTCTACTGTGCAGAACTGGTATGCAGGAGATCCTAAAACTGGCGCGGGCGGCATCTATAATTTTGTGACTAAGCGGGGCAGATGTGCCGGTTTCCGCTCTAAGATCTGTTGGACCCAGGTGGAAGCAGGCGCGGCGATCACTTGGAAATATCCTAGCTGCATTCTGCAAGGGGACGAATCGGTAGGCGAATTTTATTCTGTAGCGCTCACAAGCGGCAAGATGCAGGCCGACACAGGGACTAAGATGATTCATCTTGGGAAAAATAGCCGCTCCACCATTGTATCCAAAGGAATTTCAGCAGATGAGTCGCATAATACTTATCGCGGCCTTGTTAAAATTGCGCCGCGTGCTGCCTTTGCGCGGAATTACACGCAGTGCGATTCGATGCTGGTGGGCAATCGCTGCTCTGCGAATACGTTCCCTTATATCGAAGCAGGCAATGCCAGTTCAGAGGTGGAACATGAAGCTTCGACCTCAAAAATGAATGAAGAGCAGCTCTTTTTCCTTCAGGCGCGCGGTCTTTCAAGAGAAGATGCGATTAGTATGATTGTGAGCGGCTTTTGCAAAGAGGTCATCAAAGAGCTGCCTTTGGAATTTGCTGTAGAAGCACAAAAATTATTAACACTTAAGTTAGAAAATTCGGTAGGTTAATTCAATGAAACTTTTGATTCAGGATTTACACGCAGCCATCGATGGCAAAGTGATTTTAAATGGAGTGGACCTAGAAATTAA
>CAZMTP010000079.1:0-3536 GCA_964569185.1 uncultured bacterium | reverse complement strand
GATGCCATAAAATACCAATAATTAATTTATAATAACTAATATTATATAATTAAATTGATTAAAAATCGAATTAAAAGTGATGAAAAAACGTTATAATCTTTATTTTTAAAGTCTCTAAGGACAGCTTTTAGAATTGATAATTTCGCGCCATTTATCAAAGAGACCAAGCGCTAAAGGCGCTGCGTCGCGTCCTGCGTCGCCATAACGGAGATAAACAACCACTACTAGTTCTGGCTGGTTGTGCTGCTGATCTGCAAAAGAAATGCCCGCAAACCAGATATGCTTTTCCATATTCGCTTTGGTCTCTGCATCTACCGTCTGTTTGTAGAGAATCTCTGCCGTACCCGTCTTGCCAACCACATCGTTGTCTAATTTTTGATACGCTTCAAGGGCCCGAGGATCTTGATATAAAGTTCTGATAATTCCAGGGCGCGCAGTTCCCTTGGCGCCTGTCATGACACGCTGCATGCCATCAAGAAGATAAGCGCGCATTTTTTCAGGAAATTCCAGCTGCTTTCTAATCTCTTTTGTCTGCATCGAAACCAGCCCCCGCTTTGCGGAGGTGAGTGTTTGCGTGAATAGCGGAAAGTGAATGCCCACCAAAGAGAGCTGCTCTTTTAATGGAAAATCCTCACGCGAAAAAAGCAGATCCTCTTTTTCAATCGACGGTTCATTGCCTGCAGACAGCTGCACAATTTTCGGTTTTAAAATCGTTCCGCCATTAGCAATAGAGGCAAGAAATAGCGCTGTTTGCAATGGAGTGACTACAAGCGAATGTTGGCCGATCGCAAAAGCATAAAGACCTGTTTTATTAAAACTCAAATCATCGGGCACATTGCCTCCATATTCCCCAGGAAGCTCGATCCCTGTTTTTTCTCCAAAACCAAAGGTGTGGGCCATCGCTTCTAGTTTGCCAGGCTCTTCGATGTAATCGCCCGCAAGCAAAGAAAAATAGACGTTGCTCGATTGTTCTAGCGCGCTCTGCAAATCTAGTTTCCCCATATCTGGATGGCTTGTCTTAGGCAACTTGCCCCCTTTGTAGAGCCGTTTGACCGCTTCTCCATTTTCTAAATATCCCATCAGCGGATCGCGCGAGACATCTGTCAGCGTAAAAGGATTTAAATTGCCAGGATGGTGCGCATATCTTTTTTTCAAGGCTTCACATGCAATGGCAAGTTTAAAAATAGAGCCTTGCGGCGAAGCTTGGCGGTACGCTTGTGACCGCGCATAACCAAATCCTCCATAAGGATAGAAGGCTGCGGCCAAATGTTTTTCCAGTTGCACGCCATTTTGATTGCGCACATTAGGATACTTTCCTAAAAGAGGCCGGTTTAATTCTTCAAAGGGGCGTAGTGTCTTTAAAAATTCGGTGCGTAAAGAGGGAGATAATCCTGTCAAAAATGTATGCAGTTTTTCAAGATTGGGGTCATAGGCCAATTTGCTTTTTGTCTCGACAATAGATTGGAAATAGAGGCTATTTTGCGCTACTTCTCCAGTGATGAACGTTTCTATAAAATGAAGGCGATTTTTTTCCCAAAATTCTTGGAACATCGTTTTTGAAAGCCGTTCTAAATATTCAGGATAGGGACGGGTCGCTTTGCGCGCTTTTTTTTCTTCCGCTCTTTTCTCTTCGAGATATTTTTTAAAATTTTCGACGCGCCATGTTTTAAAATCATATTGTTTGAATAGATCTTCCATCTTAAGGCGCAAGGCACCAAGATAACGGTTAATGCCCTGAGTGAGCAGTCGGTATTCTGAAAGGGTCATCGCATCTAGAGCGGTGACCATTTCGGGCGAAAAATTTTCGCTTTTTGCGACAACTCTTAAGAGATCTATGAATAAAAGTTTGTCATTGTTATGTGAAATGGCTTGCAGATAGGGATCGATTTTTTTCTTAAGGAGTACCACTTCGTCGTGATGGAGGCTAAAAGCATTACGCACCGCCTCTTTTTCCTCTTTTTTTGCAGGATGGCGCAGTGGAGTATGGAATCCATCATGGTAAAGGGTCTCAATCAGAGTGGAAAGCGAGGGCTGGCCTGAAAAAAGAAGCAGCTCCTTGAGATCCTCTTGCAATGCAAGAGCTGTTTTTAGTAGATGTACTTTATCTATAGCTTTGCGAATAGAGCTGTCTTGGGGAAGAATAGCGGTTAAATAGCTATCCCAGGTCAGTGGCTGTTTGTCTTCAAAATAGCGCTCCTGTTTTGGATCATAGAGCTCTCTTGTTAGTGTCGTTTTTCCATCCCAAATGTCTCCAATATAGGTCTCATTTTCCAGCCATTTTAAAATGTGGGGCCGCTTTTCTCTTCTTTTCTGTGCATCGCGCAGGCAGGTGAAATCATTCGGATTAAAACGAGGATAAGAGGCAAGCGCCACGACCTCTCCCGTTTGAGGCAGCAGGGCCACAATGGCGCCGCCGCGCTGCCACGGGTGGCGTCTATTGGGATTTCTTTCTTGATCCCTCTGATCTTGGAATAACTCATAAGAGCTAAGCAGTTCTTCCGCTGTTTGTTGAAGCTCTGAGGAGAGGGTCAAAATGAGCCGTTGTCCAGAGACTGGAGGCCGTCTCCCAGGGAGTTCTCTGAGAAAATTGCCTTTGACATCCACCTCGTAACTTTTTTTCCCATAGAGGCCGCGCAACTTTTCATCAAAATATTTTTCGATCCCACTTTTCCCTACAAGGTCATTGATAGTGTAAGCCTTTTCTTGAAGCTCTTTGAGCCTTTGCCGCACTTCAAGAGGAGTCTGGTAACCTTTGGGTAAAAATAGTAGTTTTCCCTCTTCTCGCTCATTTAAATAATTTTGTAACTCTTTAATCTCCTGCGCAATCTTATAGTATTCTGTGGAATTGATCATCCCGATATAGCCGATCGCATCACAGGCTGTTTTCCCTTGCGGGTAGATCCGCTTGGCGCTTCTTTCCATTTGTAGGCCCAGCCAGTCCTTTTCAGCCATTTTAAGGCGGTAATAAACAGCTTCGGGAATGTCTTCTTTGAGTACAAAAGGGGTATGAGGCAGCAGAGAAGCCTTGCCATGGATCATGTCTTCGATCACCACCGGATCCATGGACAGCTCTTTGGCGAGCAGCTCAGAGAGTTTTTCAACGTGGAGTTTACGAGCAAAAATTTTACACGGTTTGCCATTTTCCTTCTGCCAGAGGCTGGTCGGAATTTGGCGGATTTGGGCGTAGCAGACGGCGGCATTATACTGGATTTTATTTGTGGCCAAGGGAAGGTTGAAACGATCTCTGATCGTTGCTCTCTCCACTCTTTGAATGGAGCTGCGCCTTTGGGGGCGCGAGGCATTTTGGAGCTCAACATCTCTTTCCAGGACAGTGAGATACCAGACACGGGCTAAAATGAAGACAAGCCCCATGAGGAACAGGTTCAGTACACGGTTTGTCCTGGAAGAAATTTTCTGGTCTAGCATTTTTTAAAAATTTATTTTACCAATCTTCACCAATTCCCTTGGAAAAAATAAGCAGATCGAGTAAATTTTATACGATTTTGCGCCTGTAGTTCAATGGTAGAACAGTAGCC
>CAZMTP010000078.1:0-3625 GCA_964569185.1 uncultured bacterium | reverse complement strand
GTAGTCCGCCACATTACCCAATACCATCCAACCGCTATCAATAAGATTATAAGGGGTTTATCGTTAAAATTCTACTGGGATTTAATGAATTTTAATGGTACGATTGGTGATTCATTGCACCGCTAGTGCAGAGCAATTTTTAAAAATCCGCATTGCATGATAGCTGGTTTTGATACACTAACTCGTTAGAACTAAGATAGGAGTCAAACATGTCAATTTCTATGTCAACCGTAGTTTGCCTAATCGCTTGCCACGGTGGACCTGCTGATCATTTTGCAACATACGCTGAAGTATTAACTAAACAGGGATACGATGTTCAAATCCATGCCACTGGACCTGCATTGAAGAAATTTCAAGAGTGCGGCATAGAGGTCAATTCCTTTTCCTTAGATAATTTAACCGCTGAAGAAGAAGCTAGTTTAGCTCAAACAATTGCTAAAACCTGTTCCACTGCTTCTATAATTATTACTGATGTGGGGCATGTTTTTGATGTTAAAATTCAAAAAGCATTAAGCATCCATGCAACTAAAATACCTCGCCTAGCCTATTACGATAATCCAGAACCTTTCGTGCCTGGCGGGTACTCTTCCACTGCTGCTAAAGTGATGGAAGTTGCAAAAGGTGTATTGTTTGCAAATGAGACGTTGGCTAAAGCTAAGATTTATAGTGCAGTTGGAAAAGAAATAGATTTTACTGATAAAAAACGATTTGGAATTGGTTATTATCCAGTTAGTCAAGCAGAAAAGATAGCTGAAAAAAGAAAAACCGACCATGAAACAGCTCGTTCCACAATTTTGATGAAAAACGGAATAGATGATAAGGGACAAAAAATACTAGTTTATTTTGGCGGAAATAATGAAGAGTATTTCTCAAAAGCACTCCCTGCATTTCTTTCTTTTGTAGCCGAATCATCAAAGCGAATGGATCTTAAAAATACAGTAATCGTTATTCAGCAACATCCAGGAGCCAAAGTAAAAAATCAAGATGGTCAGCAAGTAGAAGCATGGTTAAAAGAGTTTGAAGGGCAAATAAGCATGCCGAAAGTAATTTTATCTGACTTTTCTTCTGATCATGCACAGGTATTGGCAGATGCTGCATTTTACTACCAAACAAGTATGGGTCCTCAATTTGTTTTAGAGGGAATTCCAACAGTTCAAATTGGTCATGAAACCTATGAGGATATTCTTGTAAGAAATCATCTTGCTCCTACAGTGACTAATGCAGAAGGACTTGTCAAAGTCATTAAAACCCTAGAAAAAATGGGTAGAATGCCTAAAGAAGATCTATTGAGTAATTTGGGAATTAAGGAAAATTGGCCGGAAATACTCGAAAATGTAATAAAGGAATCTATCTTGTCCAAGTAATTCAATGTAGTTTGCAACTACTGCTTTAGCCCCAGTCTTTCCAAGAGAAATTTGGGCTGGTCATTTTCGGGTAGGTTTTGAACGACCGAAGATATTCCTTCGCTCTCTATGACTTTGGCCATTACTCCTGTCTTTGTGACAAGTGCGGCATCTATACTCATTTCATGTGCTCCGCGAATATCGGTCTCGGGCGTGTCCCCAATCATGATGACTTTTTCTTTAGAGAGATTGGGATGAAATCGACGCAGCGCAGCCTCATAAATGATTTTGGAAGGTTTACCCATCCAATAAACAGGGGTTCCCTCTTCGGAGAATTGAGAGGCAATGTTTCCCTGTCGAACGACAGGACGAGGAGGGGCGCCTTCAAGAGCAAAGCGATCTGGGTTTACGCAAAGCACAGGGATTTGCCCGGCGGCTGCCTTGACTTTTTCGCGAAACACTTCAGGATCTTCCTGGTCGACTCCATTGATATGAGGGATTGAAATATAGATAAAGTCAGCCTCTTCCAGGTTCGTTGTTTCCTTGTAGTTTGTCCCTTCAAAAAGCTGTCGATGCGAGCCAAAATTAGGATGAACGGAGCCAAACAGCCAATAAGTGCGATGCGGAGCCGGGAAGGGGAGCGATTCGGAAGTCAGGAGCTCTTTAGCAATCTCTCCTGAAGTAAGCAAGAAATGATAATGGACACCTTCGTACAAGCCGTGTTTTTCTAGCTTTTCCTTTTCTTTTGAAGCTAGTTGAGTGGAATTTGATACAATCCCCACTTGCTTTCCATTAGAAACCAGGTACTTCATCGCTTCAGCAGCACCTGGCAGAACGCCTACTTCTTTCGACCCCCAGAATACGCCATACGCATCGAGGAGAAACCCGTCATAGGACTTAGCGAGATCCTCGAGAGCAACGTGCGCTATTTCATGTGTCTTAACCTCTAATGCGGTAGTTTTTGAGGCCTCTACAGGAAAGATCGCCTGCGTTAAAAGAAGTAATGGTGAAAGAAAAATTGACAAGCGCGACATAAGACCTCGTATGCATTTTGCGAAGAAACAATATCAAAAAATAGGCTTAAAAGAAAGTCAGATTGAGAAAGGTTGTACGATCTTCTGACAGAAGCCGACATTTCTAAACATTTGCGTGGCCATTTCCGATCTGTTCCCGAAAATCATCTCAATATCTTCCGACTGTTTTCTGGCATAATTTAGGAAAAAAATATGAGCGAAATAAGGCAACTTCTTCCCCTAGATCTTCTTTACTCAATCGCTGTGGTAGGATATGGAAAATCTCAGCCCACGTTTGAGAAGTCACAGGAAAAAGATGAAAATGGACATGTGGCACATCTTGGAAGGCGCGAGGACCATTCTTTTCTAAGATAATATACTGATCCGTATGCAAAACTTCTGAAAAAATCTCTACAGCCTTGGGAATGACAGTAGAAAGCTCCGCCCATTCTTCTTTAGAGAGCTCATTAGCCTTTACAAGGTGTCTTTTTGGAACAACTAGAAGATGGCCTCTTACTCGAGGTGCATAATCAACAAGAACATGAAAATATTCGCTTTGAAACACGGATTGATTTTCAATGATTTCTTGTTTGCAAAAAGCGCAGGGCTTGGCATCGGCGTTGTTGATATTAAAAAAGATCAGAGCAGAAAAGACAATGGTCATAAAAATTTGCATATTTTCGTACCTCCAAGAGAACAGGGTCTAAATACTCTCATAAAGAGTCTAAAAATTCATCAAATTTTTGAGGCGTAAAGCCATATCGCTCTCCAAAACGACGCCAATCTCACAGGTGCATCGCAAATATGAATGAATGATTCGGGAGGATTGGCATACCGGAAAATGCCGTTGGATTCAGATCACTTGCGGAAAAAATGCGGAAAAATTTTGAACTGATTTCCTGAGCGAAGCAGTCAAGCTTTTAGCGAAAGCTTCTCAACATGCTGAACCCTCCGTAGTTATGTAACGCTAAGAATGCTATTAATGTATGTGCGAATTTTTGTTTAAGTTAGTAAGAATTAAAATGTTGTTTTATTATTTTTGTAAAATTAATAAAATGATTATAATTAAGGTAATTACAGAAGTGTTAAATAACGCATTTTTTAGGAGGGTAGTAATGAATTAAGACCAATTTTTAGGAAGATGGCATGAAATTAAAGGGAAAATAAAAGAAAAATGGGGGAAATTAAGTGATGATGATATTGCCCAAATTATTGGCAAATGGGATCAATTATCTGCTAAACGTCATAAAAAATACGGCTGGGAAACGG
>CAZMTP010000077.1:0-3950 GCA_964569185.1 uncultured bacterium | reverse complement strand
CCTGTGTGTAAGACAGGCGCTCTACCAACTGAGCTATGCGCCCAAAATCAAATTAGGTTATACTTTACCGTTAGATCTCATTTTCCTCAAGGAATGTGTATGCGGAACCCGATTTTCTTTCTTTCGTTTCTTGTCTTGTGTGCCTGCAGTCCCGATTCTTTAGACGATTATCAAAAAGAGGGACAGCTGCTCTGCCGCCATTTGGCAAAGGAGTTAAAAAATATCCATACACGAGAGGAGCTGCTCAAGTCAGAACTCTCAATTAAAAAAAAGTTTGATCAACTTGTCGAGCTGATCCTAGAAGCAAGGCAGTATCAGATCAAACATCCAGATGAATATGCAACCACTAGTGAGGAACAGTCACCCTTTAGTGAAGAGCTGCTTTTTGAATTAAAACGTCTCTATGCCCATATCGAAGGCGGGCGTGAGATCATTGAAAGAGCCCAAAAAGAGGCGCTCATCCGCTTAGACGGATTTGAAAAAAAATTAGAAAAGCAGAAAAAGAAATTGCGCTAGCAATCGAAGCTTTTTTTGTGGTGCTCAAAAAAAGGATCGTGGGTCAGCTGATGCACTTGCAAAGGAACTGCGGTGATGTAGCCCTGTTTTAAGAGACGGACATCGCTCTCTTTGTGCTCCTCTTGATGGCTCCATTTCATGCCGTGCCAGTAGTAGTGGAAATCGCCGTCGGGGTGAAGCCGTTTTTCAGGACTTTCTACCCAAAATCCCATTCCTTGGCGGGCTAAGCGCATTCCCTTGAACTTTTTTTTGTCTGGGAAAGTGACGTTGAGCACTGTTCCTTGAGAATGGGGCGCATCTAAAAAATGAGAGACAATGTCGAGCACATATTTTTCTGTGATTGCATAGTCGGGATTCATAAAATTTTCGCAAGAAAAAGCGATTCCAAAAATGCCGCGCAAAGCGCCTTCGATTACACCGCCCACCGTTCCGCTATAGAGGGCATTTCTTCCCGCATTGGAGCCGCGGTTAATTCCAGAAACGATCAGGTCTGGTTTAAAATCGATAATCATGCTGAGCCCGAGGCGGACACAATCGGCAGGCGTTCCATTCACTTTCCATGCAGGGCAGTTTTTTCCCCAAGGCACATTTTGGACGGTGAGGGGAACATTTAGGGTGAGTCCTAGACCACAGCCCGACTTTTGATCTGCCGGCGCTACAATGGCCAATTCTGCAAAATCGGCGAGCGCTTTCCAGAGATGTTTGATGCCTGGAGCATCAATCCCGTCGTCATTTGTAATTAAAATTTTTGGTTTTTTCATAATCTAAAATCTGTCTGAATAAGAGGATAATGCCTTTTTATCTTTAGTTAAATAAGAAACGATTAAAATTAAACAAAAACTTAATAAAAATGCTGGAAGTAGTGGAGGCATCTCCTTGGGAAAGAAATCTTTAACTAAGGGCCATGCAGAGGCAAGTCCACCGCCCGAAAGAATGCCTGCCCAAGCGCCATATTTATTAATTATTTTTGAATAAAGCGACAGCAGCAAAAGAGGGCCAAATGCAGCGCCGAGGCCAGACCAGGCATACAGGACAAGAGAATAGATCGTAGTGACATTTCCAATGGCGATGCCAAAGGCAATTAAGGAGACTAAAATGACGCCCATTCTGGTTGCCAAAAGCAGTTCTCTAGGGGATGCCTCTGGGCGGAAGAGCCGTTTATATAAATCCTCTGTCAAGCTAGAAGAGAGCACTAAGATCATCGAGCTCATGACATTAATGGCAGCGGCAAAAACAGCACAAAGAATAAAACCGACAACAAAGGGGGAGAATGATTGGCTCACTAGACGGATAAACACTTCTGAACTGGGGAAATTATAACCTGTTTCAAAAAAGGCGATGCCGACGAGCCCAACCAGTGTGGCAGCTCCTAAAGAGAGCACCATCCAGGTCATTCCAATCCATTTCGATTGATGCATGGTAGCCACATTTTTAATGCCCATAAATTTAGTCACAATGTGAGGTTGGCCGAAGTAGCCTAAACCCCATCCCACAGCTAAAAAAATGATCTGCAGCAGTGACTGCGGAGAATAATCAGGAATTAAAGAAGAGGAGAGCTGTTTCATCTGCATCGCCTCAGAAATCGCTGAAAAACCGCCTATCTTTGGTAAAAGATACAAAGGAACAAAGAGGACCACGCACATGAGGAAAAGCCCTTGAAAGAGATCGATCCAGGCTAGCGTTAAATATCCCCCAGTGAAAACATAAGGGACCACAATTAAAATTCCCACAATGACGCCGATATGGTAATCCACGCCAAAGAGCGTGTTAATTGTAAGGCCTGTGCCCACCAGTGCGGATGAGATATAAATCGTGTAGAAGAGGAAAAGCATGATGGCGGTAAACACGCGGATCAGGCCAGAAGTATCTGCCAGACGATTTTCAAAATAAGAGGAAAAGGTCAGACTGTTATACTGTTCCGTAGCAGTACGGACCTTGGGGGCAATCAGCTGCCAATTCAAGAACATAAAAACTAAAAGCCCAATGCCGGTCCACGCTTGACCTAGGCCCAAAGTGAAAACAACCGCGGGATAGCCTAAAAAAAGCCAGCTGCTCATGTCACTGGCATGGGCAGCCAGGGCTGTGAGCCACACATTCATCGAACGATTGCCAATAATAAAATCGGTATCGCTCTGTTTTTTAGAATAAGAGAAAACGGCCACGCATATCAGTACAGCAAAATAGAGGGCGATTGCACTTAATTGCCAGAGCAGATGACTATCCGTGATCACTTTTGACCCTTAGTTAACGCTTTTTTTGATCCAAAATTTCTGCTTGCCTGTGCCAAATTCTCTCTCACATTAGGAAAAGTTTCTTCCATCTGTTCAACAATATCTTCTACTTTTCGACGCATGGAATGTTGGCCCACAGGACATTGGCAAGTGATTCTAGTAAAACCGTAATGACTTGCAAATTCTTTAATACCATTTTGAGAGATGTAAATCAAGGGACGAATGATGGTCACGCCGTAGTCATGCATAGGCACTTTAGGAAGGTTGGCAGCAAATTCCGCTTTATGGAGCAAATTCATCAGAAGAGTTTGGATACTATCGTCTCTATGATGCCCAAAGGCAATGGTAGTAGCGCCTGCCTGTTTGGCCGCATCAAAAATCAGCTTTCTTCGTTCCCTAGAACAGGAGTAACATTCTAGAGCTTCTCTTTTGCGTTGAGATAGACATGTAATAAATTCCACCTTAAGTGCTTGACAGATTCCTCTCAAGTAGTTCTCGCTGAGGCTGGCCCCGCAAGAAAATTCCCCGCCCACGTGAATAGCCACAAGAGGCAGGTGGGGAAAACCGTTGCCCAAAATCGCCTTTAGCAGAAATAGAAGCGTGAGACTATCTTTGCCACCGCTTAGGGCAATGGCCAACTTAGTAGCGCCCTCTAGCATCGCAAATTCATAGAGTGCTTTGCGGCACATACTTTCCAGTTTCCGGCCCAGTTTTGTCCAAGGGGGTCTGGCAATGGGTAAAGAACTATTTAACATTTTGAACCTGGAAATTCACTTTAGAAAATACATTTAAATAGTATACAATAGTGCCCCTCATAAAGGGAGGTATTTCCTAAAATGACAAGTAAAGTAGGACGTAACGATCCTTGCCCTTGCGGTTCAGGAAAAAAATTTAAAAAATGTTGTGAAGAGAGAATGGTGCGCAAAAAATTTAGTGCGACCATCCTTTCCGCTGGGAGGCCGGAGCAGACGACCCAGGCAGCGAGTAAAATTTCCACTAATTTTTTCCAAAGAGTTTCCGTTCCTGCGCCTAAAGAGCCAGAGCATCAACCGCCGCATGACCATCCCGAGCCCAGCACACCCATATAACTTGTATAACTTGAGCGGAATCAACATTTACTTTATATTGACTAGCCTCTTACGCTTTACGCTGGCGTAGCTCAATTGGCAGAGCGCCCGACTTGTAATCGGATGGTTGAGGGTT
>CAZMTP010000076.1:0-4045 GCA_964569185.1 uncultured bacterium | reverse complement strand
AGGAAATCTTACGTTATTATGGAATAGAACGATTTCTTTATCGCCTAAGTATCAGCTCTTATGCGACAAGATTTTTTCTTAAAGGGGGTCTTATGTTAAAGGTTTGGGATGCTGAGGATCATCGAGCCACGATGGATATCGACCTCTTGGCCCAGATCTCCAATAAAATTGAAAATCTCAAGCGAATTCTTAATGAAATAGCTTTCATTCAAATAGAAAAAGATGCCATCGTGTTCAATAGCCAAAAACTTATCTTACACAGGACTCAAACAGGCGGTGATTATGAAGGTGTTAGCGCAAGTTTTTCAGCCACTCTTGATACAACCCAGATTCCTATTCTCATCGATATTGGTTTTAACGACCTTGTTATCCCAGAACCCCAGATGATCCATTACCCGACTCTTCTTCCACTCCCAGCACCTAAATTGCTGGGATACACACCAGAAACAATCCTAGCCGAAAAACTGGAATCTATTGTCAAACTTGGATTAATCAACACAAGAATGAAGGATTTTTATGATATTTGGACACTTTGCCAATCCCATAAGTTGAATTCCGACACAGTGAAGATTGCGATTGAAAAAGTATTTTCCAATCGAAAAACAAAGCTCGAATATCCTATCTCTTTCTCCAAGGATTTTTATGAAACTCCAGTTACTCTACAAAGATGGCATAACTTTCTTTCTGCAATGGGGAAAGATGCTATTGAACTCCAAGATGTCATTCTCGAAATATCAGACTTTATTGTTCCCTTATTAGACATAAAAACACCTCAGGCTAATTAGGGACAATTATTGAGTCAATTTCTATAGAAAGAATGGGGGCGACTGGGCGCATTCAAAACTTTTGATTGGAGTAAATTGTCCCAATGCTTGCTGAATATAAGGCAAAGCGCGCTTGATCATTTCAGATTCATCAGCATCCGCACGGTGTTGGAATCGGACTCCTTGTTGCTGCATGAGTGGAATTAATACTTCGGGCTCAAGCCATTCAATTATACTGCTCGCTTCAGGATCTTCAAGGTCTCTATTTTCTGGATTCCAATCGACGACTTGGCACGCAATATAAAGAGTCGTCTTTTCAAAAGAAAGGCGAGAATCAGGAAGATATCCGGATAAGCATCCTAAAAAAGCCACGGGCTCTCCAGTAGCCCCAAACTCTTCCTTTAAGCCTCGATGCAAAGTCATTAAAGGTGTGTCATTGTTTTCCATGCTTTCTCGCATCAAGATGTAAATATCTTTATGACCTAAAATTTCTTTAAAATGATGGCAGGCGATCCGGCCATTTTGATCAAAAAGTACAGCTCCTATCGATAAGTGATAGGGTTGGTTTTTACTTGCTTGAAAGAAAGACTCATTCTCGCCTGCACAAAGAGGTAAGGATGAAAAGATTAGAAAGACACCTATGCAAAAAAGATTTCTCATATAATTCTCCTCAAGAAGTGTAAAACCATTTCACCCACTGGGTGAGGTTTTTATTGGGGGCGGTGTGCCCCCTCGCGCCGCTTCTGCGGCTACGGGGGCTCGGATGGTTTTTCTTTCGTAAAACATCACCCGAGACTCGAGTCACACACGGAAGCCAACCGATTGGCTTCCTCGCCCCCAAAAATAAAAGGCCCTGCACTGCAGGGCCTGTTTTTGGGGGCAGTGTGACTCGAACACACGAAGACCGAAGTCGAGGGATTTACAGAGGGATGTAATTCATCAACCAGATCAAACCAGACCACACTGCCTCTATGGAAATTGGGTGGCGATTTTACTGGTGTGAGTTATTTTGAGCTAGTTTTATGTGGTCATTTGCGTAATTTTTGCGTTTTTTTTAAATTCGTTTTGACATATGTCAATCTATTTAGCTATGATGAGGAGATAAGGAAATGGAATGTCTAATTGGACTGTGGATTTTTCCACAAAAGCTGGAAAGCAATACCAAAAGCTTAAACGGAGCGGTTCAAGACCATCGATCAACGATACAATAGACTTTCTTGCTTTGGATCTGAAAAAAAATGGTCCGCAGCTACCCAATTGGCCGCATTTTGGTCCATTGGAAGAAGAACATTTTCATTGTCATCTCCGCAGAGGCAAACCGACTTATGTTGCATGTTGGAGAGTTAAAGACAAAAAATCTAAACAGATAGAGGTATACTATGTCGGTACACACGAAGGCGCGCCATACTAGACAAGGCATCTATAAAGTCACCATCGAAGTGCCTGGTAAAGCAAAAAAGTTGACTTTTGTCCCTGCTAAATACTTGCAAAAACTTGAAAATTTCTTGCAAACGTATGGTGAATCAGATTCTATCGCCTGGGAAACTCTCGCAAAAGATCGGATTGCTAAATATAAAAAAGCAGGATTAGCTCTGCGCGGAGCCCGCTATCGTGAAGGTCTTTCACAAAAAGCACTCTCTAAACGCACTGGCATTAGCCAGGAAAATATTTCTAAAATGGAAAATGGACAGAGACCCATTGGTGAAAAAGTGGCAAAAAAATTAGCGAAGGCATTGAGGATTGATTTTGAATTGTTAATTGAAAAAAATGCCATGTAAGTTCAATCGCTCTGAGATTGCGAACGTAAGCCAAGACTTTGGCTTACTTCTCATGACGCTTTCTCGTTGCCAAAGTCGAACCATTAGCTACGAGGATTTTTACATCGGTGATGGCGGAGAAAATGGGGCATTTGTCTATTTACAAGTGCTGTTACTTGAGGGACGTACTCCTAAACAATTGCAAGAGACAGGAGATGAACTCTTGAAAATTTTTCAAGATGCGTTTAAAGATTTGCTCACTGGCCATCATGCTCAAATTTCAGTGCACCTCAATGAAATTCCTGCAAATCGTTCCTATAAATTCAATCATCCTGAAAACTAGCAACAAGGGATATGAAATCCCATGATAATCTATGATAATTAACAGAAATACAAAGACTTACTCATCCTTAGATTGAAAATGGCACAATAAAGGCACATTAAATTAATGTTTTCATGAGCTTTCTTAATCAATTAAAAAAATATCTAATCGACATCATTATTTGAAAAAACACATTCTCTTTGAACTTGAAATATTCTTGAAGTACTCTCTTTTCTTATTCTATGGAGGATTTATGTCTGCTACTAAGAACGTTTCGAATACGCACACTTATTACGGAAATTCAGAAATTAATTTTTTTACAGATAACAATGAAGGATTATCAGTCACGATTGACACTGATAATCTGCACATTAGATCGGTCCAGGCAACGGAGACTGAATATGACCGTTATGCGCTTTTGTATGGCGATAAGGATGTGATGGCCAAGCTTGGCACTGGGCAAACGAAAACAAGAGAAGAAATTCAAACCCGTATAAATGATAGTTGGGTAAAGCGTTGGCGTGAAAATAATCCCTATTCCGGCTTGGCTATTTTTAAAAATGACTCAGACGATTTCATCGGTCATGTGGTATTAGGACATGGTGATGCACCAGGAGAATCGGAAGTATCTTATCTTTTCCATCGTGCTCACTGGCGTAAAGGATACGGCAGCGAAGCTGTCACTGCGGTGGTAAGAGAATATGCTCCTGCAACTGTAAAAGAGGGATATATCTTAGATGGTAAAGCATTAGAAAAAATTGTAGCGACAGCCAGACCAGATAATCCTGCTTCTTGCCGCATCCTAGAAAAAGTAGGTATGCATTTTACGCACGCCGCAGAAAAGTATGGAGCTGTAAGACATCATTATTCGATGGATTTAAGTGGACTTGAAAAAAAGACTAGTTCAAAAGCTGTTTCCTCATGGCGATGCATTATTTTGTAGACCAAAAAAATCTACATATTTAGTAAAAGTCGCTCTTGAAAAATGTTAATCGAAAAAAGTGTTGATAATCCTACTTTCCCCTGATTATTCATTTCAAAGTGTGCCAACAGTGTGCCATAGTTCATTTTTATGACGATTTTTTGTGGCACAATTTTGGATTGATTTCTATAGAGAAAATGGGGGCGGTGTGACTCGAACACACGAAGTCCGAAGACGAGGGATTTACAGTCCCTTGCAATTGCCGCTATGCGACACCCCC
>CAZMTP010000075.1:0-4150 GCA_964569185.1 uncultured bacterium | reverse complement strand
ACAGAAACATTGTTTGGCTGCTTAAAGACTCGGGGATTTCATATGGAAGACACCCATATTACTGATCCAGATAAGATTGAAAAATTAGTGTTTGTGCTGGCAATAGCATTTTGTTGGGCGTATCGGACAGGAGACATTAAGGCCCAGGAGAAGCCGATACAGGTTAAAACTCATGGAAGAAAAGCCAAAAGTCTATTTCGGGAAGGGGTAAATTTCCAACGAGCATTTTTTGGAGGGATAATCCTAAAAAAATTCAGGCGATTGTTGGCATGCTTTACTAACTTAAAATCAAGGACTTGCTCAGCATGAAATTATTTTTTGTCCAGTACAGAGGTATTTTTGTTTTGAGCGAAAAAATTTTCCCTGATAAAATGCTCAGTTTTAGCAAGAAAATTCATGGCTTTTAAACCTGTATCAAATGGGCAGCCTCTGCAGGAGGTGATCGTCCCTTACAGTTGGGTGGCCAAAATTCTTAAAGTTCCTGTCTTTCGCCTATCCCTTGGCACCGATCTTGTTTCTAGGATCGTTATCTGGTTTTATAATTTCTTTTCTAGAATGGGCCTTTGTGAAAACCAGAGTCGGTCTTTTCGGAATTTTGACCCAGCGATCGCTCAAAGGTCTGTGGATCGTTTTGTTGCTTTAGGGGCAAAGATCCACTTTGTTGTTCCGCGGGATGGATGGGGACAAGTTCAAATGATGACTTTCCAAGCGCAGGATTTAGAGCAAAAAATTCAAGCTCTTGGAGGCTCCTGGGAACGAAAAAATATCAAAGGAAAAGAAGTATTTGCGATTATTCCACCCCAAAATGCCGGAGATGCGTGGGCTGATTTCAAAGAAAAATTAAGCCACTTTCATTGGAAAGAAGAAGAAGGGGTACTGATTACTTGAGATTGTGCAGATGCAGTTCCTCTCCAGGCTGAAAAACAATGTTTTTTATATACCCATTCGACCAGCAGCTGTTTTGTAAGTGATTGGAAACGGGCTGGCTTTTATCTTGGAGCAAAGCAAGACCTCTGTTTTTTCGACAATGGAAACACATGGAAAAATAGTGGAAGGCCTCCATCGGAAGAGTCGTTTTACCTGGAGATCGAGGCTGTTTACAATAAGATCAAAGATCAATACCCAATTGATCGTTTGTGGGTTGGCGGAAGTTGTGGCGGCGCCCCCGTTGCGGCCTATCTGAAGCGTCTTCTTCATGGTCAAGGAGTGAATTTTTTTGCTGAACAAAGTTTTCCAGACTTAGACGATTTTGTTAAACCTATCTCACCATTTTTTGCCCCTCGAATTAAAGGATGTTTAGCCGATCGTTCTCTGCCGCAAGATATGAAACATCGTCCTCCGACATGTCAGTTTGGTATAGAGAAACTTTGGAAAGACCTTCAGGTTTCTGTGAGAGGAAAATTTGTGCTGGTGCAGGTAAAAGATGATGAGCATATCGATGAAAAGGCTTATGAGAGGTATTTAGCTCTTGCACGCAGAATCAATGGCACTGTGAAGCATATTTTGTATTCTTCGACTTCTGAGTGGGGCCATTCGGATAACTTTTTTCATTATCAGGGACCCCGCCGAGAGTTTATAGAAGCTGTATTTAGCTAAAGGCAGCATGAAAATTTTATTATTCAGCACAAATTGTCAAAATCCAAGATGTCATCATTGCCATAATCCATTCGTAGTATATACTTCCTAGTGCATGTAAGTGCTCAAATTAGTAGGGAAAGATCGATGTCGCAAGTTGCCAGTTTTTCATTATATCTTTCTCAGGATGGAACACAATTTGAAGTAAGAAATGTAGCAACGAGAGATGGGAAACTTCTTGAATTAGTTCTGAAAGCTGAATCTTGTACAACGCGTCTGGATACTTTAAATCTATTACAAGAAAAATTGAAGGGATATGAAAAGAAGATAGAATTTTATTATTATGATAACGAAGGAGCACAGAGGAGTACGGCAGAGGGCTTAATAAATATAATCTTCGGGAAAATAATACAAGAAGAGACCTCGCTGACGCAAACTCAAAAAAGATCCTGCTGCGTGATTTTGTAGCCATTACCACTGCTCATTTTCTTCATATCCGAGATCGATCACTGCTCGGCCCACAAGCTGTTTGAATAACTGTTTGTTTTGGTGATTGAAATGCTGTTTCCATGTGCCGATTTTTCCATGACGAAAGGTCCATGTGCCACCAAAGAGCTGGTCCGCAATAGCCGTGAGTTTTTCTTCTGTCAATGGATACTCTAGGAAAAGCGCTAAATCACGAAGTGTGTTCAATTGCCGCTCTCTACTTCCTCCACCCTTAACGCCTACTAAATCTTCAAAACGACATGCAAAGACAGTGGGATCATTTTTCCAGATGACTGCATAGGAAAAAGAGGTATAGGGATTGCGCCAAGCTTCTGGAAATAGTAGCGTCGTGCGCAGCTGCTCATTTAAAGGGAGTTTTGCAAACGCTTTAAAATCAAAATGGTCTTTCCCGGCCCATAATTTCCGCTGTTTTAGATGGTACATAAAGGAGATCATCACATCTCTTGGATCGCGGATCATCAGGATTTTCTTATAGTGCTCAGAACATTCTGTGCGAATCAGATCAATCTCTGGGAAAAGATGAGCGCCTGTAATTGGTTTGGGGAGGTCGAGATCTTTATAGGGATCAAAACGGGAGTAACCATTAAGCGCAATCCAATGGATAGGCAAGTCATCAGTGATCAGCCGAATCGCTTTTTTTAGCAGATGGGTCCCCGATTTAGGAATGGAAACAAATGCAATTTTTTGTTTCGGCGGCTCTGAAGCGGCAGTGAGAAGAAACAGCACTATGCATGCAAAAACAATGGATCTCATTCTTTTTCCTATATGGGATAAAACTATTTATTTTCACTTCTATATTTTAGCTTTTACTCTATAATGGTTGCTTTTGAGAGGAATTATGTCCGGACCAATCAAAGTCAATGATTATAGAGACGTATCGATTTTTCTAAATTCTATTGTACCACTGAATGTCACTATTGAGAGTCCTGATCTATATTTCCAAACCATAGAAAATGAGGATATTGTTCATTGTTGCTGGTTATATAGGGGATTAAAACAACCCGCAGAGATTGTCAAAAAGGTGAATAAATGGATCAAACGTTGGGCCAATAGCAATCCATTCAGTGTATTTGTCGTGTCTAATAGAAAGACTGATGAATTTTTAGGCTATATTGGTTTGAATAAAAAAAATAAACTTATTGTGACTCTTTTTGGTTGTGGCCATTCATATCAATGGAAAGAGTTTGGATTGGAAGCCACAATAGCCATTACGCACTATATGCAGTGGATTCGTGACGTTTTAAAAGTGAGTGTCCCTCCAATGATACAAGCTAAAGCAAAAAGGTACAATTTTTTGTCTCGCAACATATTAGAAAAGGCAGGGATGATACTGACAGTAAAAGATAAAGAGGATTATCATTATTCCTGTTCTACTGAGAGTAAAACAAATGAAGAAGAGGATATTCTATGAAAACAGTCTATTTAGAAGATCCGCTGATGTTAGATCAAGAGGAAAGTCAGCGCGATGAGCTCCTCTTTGAGAGGTTTTTGGAAAAGTGCAAAGAGCGGCTTTCCAGAGAAAGTGCTGCCGCCATCGAACCTCTTTTGAGTCGCTATACAGATGAAACATGGAAAATGCGCCGGAGTTTTAATGAATTTCATTCCTGTTTTTTAACCGATATTCCTCTGATTGTGGTGCTGGCCCACTGGGTGCGCGGAGTGATCCAAGATCCTATGTGGAAAGAAAAATATGTTCAAGGGATGCAGGCACTCATTGATAAACAGCTGATTCCTCTTGTCGACGCTGAGGGTGATTGTGTGACTTTAGAGACGCTGCGGCGTACGGGCCACCAAGAGATCATTGAAGCGATCCGTTGTGTGCGCGAATGGGCTCCCTTTGAAAAAGAAGAATTGGTGCAATGCTATGTGCAATTTTCTCACAGCCTGGCCCGCTATACTTTTGATTATGTGCTTGCAGGGTTTGATCCAGATCGCAAGCGTACGGAACAGAAAATTGTAAAATTTGAATATTTCTTTGATTTTGTCCAGCAGCTTTCAGAGCGGGATGCACTCATTGCAAAAATTCTCTATTTTGGCTCGCCCTCCATAGATGAGACCATCGCACTGA
>CAZMTP010000074.1:0-4234 GCA_964569185.1 uncultured bacterium | reverse complement strand
AAGAACCCCGAAGCCAAAAACTTCGGGGTTGGTTTTCAGGGTTCAGTCTTAGGTAGAATAAAGACTTTTAAAGGATCGAAAGGACCTTTTGCGAGTTCGACTAACAACTCCTTTTTGCAAAGGGACTTAAGTCGAATACTAGCTGTTCTATCGCTAACATTCCAAAGTTTTGTTGCTTCAATGACCGAAATACGATTATGTTGCCGCAGATAAGAAACTAGGGATTCTTGCCACGGTTGTTTTGGTTTGGATTGGACTGCTATTGGATAGAGAGTTACTCTAAAAAAGAGATCGAGTTCTTCAAATTTAGGTGAAGCTCCTCCCGATGCAAGGCAAACATCTCGCATCCGCGCCAATCCTGATCCCCATTGCTCGATGAGACGGAGTTCTCTAAAAACCCTTCCCAAGACGCGATTACGAAGTTGAGAAACACCTGAGAGGGCAGTTTCTAGACTCAGACCTAAGGGGAGGGGGCCAGGATTGGTGATCTCCATGCGATCATCAAAGATTGCAACTTGGATGCAGGAGCGCATTGTCGAATAATCAGAATGTAAGACGGCATTGATCACTGCCTCACGCACGGCTTCATGTGGATACTGAGGAATGTCCTCTCTTCGCATAGCTTGGATGACGGCTTTCATAGAAGTATTGCGACGAATGAAACCGAGAGCTTCATCAATAGCGACTGGAAGAGGGCTTTTGATGTCTAAATGGTCGATGGCACTCGATTTCGTTACTCCTTCAAATCGGACCAGACGAATGAATGGATCAGGGAACAATTCATCGCGCCTTTTGCCGAAGAGCAGTAAGCCGCCTTTGGTTGGATAAGTGTGTTCGTGATAGTCTGCAACCAGTTCGAGTGATCTAGCATTAGATTTCGAGCAAGATTTCCCGGCAAACGACAAAAGCTGATTCGCTAAATGTAAGTCTAGATCATCAGGAGAGGCTCTCAAATCGGGAAGTTGGTCGAACGAGATATGTTCTTTCAAGCGCTTAATTTCCGCGATCATCGCCGAATCTGCAATACGATTTGTCGATCCAAGGCGTACGTAAACTCCGCCATTTTCTCCTTTGTCTTTGAGATAAAAGGGTCCTAGGCTGTGGGGGACGGTAAGAATCAATACATCTTTCTCTCGCCAAGAGATGAACTGGAGGTTGGGCAGAAGCGTCGGAGCTACAGAATCAGCAATAGCGTTTGCAATGCGTTCTTCGTCTTGCAGGATATTTTGAATTCCAATGATGTTTTTGGTCTTATCTTGGATGCCAATAACGAGCGTGCCGCCAGCAGTATTAGCAAAAGCAATGACCGTTTGGACGATTTTGGAAAGGGTATGGGCATTCTCTTTGAATTCAAGCGTCTTGCTTTCAGACTTTGCTAACAGCTCTTCTAGCACTGAATCCTCTAATTTTTATGTAAGAAGTATAGAGCTAACTTTACATTCCTTTCAAGCGATGTGTGTAAGGTCTTTTGCAAATAAAGAATTACGGCATCTTCGCCTAGCAAAACTATTTACCTACGCCGTAATATCGATCAAAGCGCGGAATAGGTTGTCGGGATATTCGGATATACGATTACATAAATACAGATACCATTCTTTTCCATACACAATATATTGACGGCAGGGATGGCCTTGCTTGTTCAAGTTGCGAAGTAAATCACTCTGAATGCCATAGAGCATCTCGAACTCGTAATGCATTACAGGCACCTGTAACTGCTTCAAGAGAGCAACGATGTTGGTTATCATGGCAGGATCGTGTGTGGCAATTGAGCAATAGCGGCTCGCCTTCAAAATCACCTGTAATAACTCCATATATCGGTGATTCAATTCGCTTCCCCTTAGCAGAAAGAGCTCTTTAGGTCCGGCATAGGCTCCTTTGACCAACCGGATTTTGCCTTTGGTATTTTTCAATATTTGTTCAATATCTTTCTTGGAGCGGTGCAGATATGCTTGCACGGTTATATGAACATTAGGAAACTCTTTTGAAAATTGGAAATAAGTCTCAAGAATTTCATCTGTTGTGTCTAGTCCTTCAGCGCTGATGAAGAGATCGACATTACCTTCTTGAGCGGCTTGCGCCAATTTTTTAAAGTTATCCATACCGACGGCTTTATTTAAGAAAATTCCCAAATGGGATAGATCCAGTGAGACCCTTTCTTGTCTTTGACTATTTTTTACCGCTTTGATGACTCTTAAAAATTCTTCTGTTGCCTCATTTGCCTCAGTAACATTTGTTACATTCTCGCCCATGAATTCCAGACTTGTCATAAGTCCCTGATTTTGGATAGCTTTTCTTGTTTCCAGAGTCTCTGTCAATGTTTCACCACCGATGTATCGTCGTGCAGCTTTTAGTAGCAGATTAAAAAGAACAGGATTATGGAGTAGATATTCCTTCGCTTCTTCGTTTAGCGCAGCTTTTCTCAGAGCCTGACCGGCCAGTTCTTTAATATTTTCATTTTGCATATGCACCCAAAATTTTCTTTCCTCATCCATGGGAGGAGATTTTCACCTTTTTCGGCAATAGCCGTTTTCTATGAGTTGCATGGTAAATGGTAAAAGGTGATGGGATTGGAAGCAACCGGATTTTACGGGTAGGGGTTGGTGCAAAGGGAGGATGGGTGCACCGCGATTGCACCAATAATGGAATCTCTTAAAAAGATGGAGGTGTAGAGACACATTCAGAACTTTTTCTCGTGTATCAAATAGGTTCATTTCAATCGATTAGGATTTGGGCTGTTTTTTGCAATGTAGTTGACTGTTCCGCTTTATACTCCAGAGAGATCTGGTATTCGATGTTGATTTTATGATTGGGATCTTGGATAGGAGCGAAATCTTGGGTAAATCCAATATCATAATAGGTTTTAAGAGCTATTTCATTTGTTGGACGGGTATAAAGAAAGATCCGTTCTGTTTTCGGAAGAATTTTAAAGATGGAACTTATTAGTAATCGGTCCAGGCTACGTGCAGCGGCTTCCGGAGTAACTGCTATATTAATGAGTTTGACATTGCCAAATGGAAGCGCTGGGGTAATTGCAAACGTGGCAAAACCAAGTAATTGTTCAGTTTCTGGCTCCTTAATGATTACGGGAAAATAAACATCTTCCAAAAGGGGCGTGATGACCGCAGGAGGGAAGCTCGATAAGTCCGTTAAATAAAACTGTTTAATCGTCGACCGTACTGTTGTTTCTACCTTTCCCCAATCAGTAGCTTCGACCCCTTTCTCAAAAAAGGGAGCACAAGCCTTAAGGAATAACTCCTGAGATACTGCGTCCGGGTGGGCCTTTAAGAACTGTACTTCCACGGGGGCTAACATCTGGCAAGCAAGATCACAAATATTTCTTTTGAACTCAGCTAGGTCGGGTGATAGAATATCCGTTTTTTTCCATTCGAGGATGAGGAGTTTTCCATCGCCATCTTTTGCAGCTATCCTGGTAGTTTTACTTCCAATGGTGCTTTTTCTTGCATAAGTCAGCCATTCAGATGGAGTTTGTTGACAATTTTTTTCTTTAAACATTTCTTTACTATTATTTAAGGTTTTTTGAATCGGCATATCAGGAGTTGTAGATAATGATGCAATTACTAGAAGCAATAATTGAGTTTTCACTGAGGCCTCATTAGGTTGCCACTAGAATAGCAGATCCTTTATAAAATGAAAAAGCTCTGTGTATTACCCAGGTCTTAATCTCAGTGGGAGTGTCTGGATGCTATTTCAGAACTTTTGATACGCATAAATTGAATATTTTTTTAGAATCCTATAGGGAGGCATATATGCTGGAACTAATTACTGAACATAATTGTGAAATCTTTGAACGACTGGCTCAAGATTATGAGGAAGAATTTTCTCCAGTCACAGGTAAGTCTAAACAACCTAACGGGAAATACAACATAGATGTTGATTGGCATTTCCCTAATATTGGATTTTTTTGGAAAGAAAACATGCAAATCATGGGATTTGTGACTAAAGATCAATGTGGTGAATACTCAGACATTGGTGAGTTTTATGTCATTCCAGCTTATCGAAAAATGGGTGTGGGAAGAAAAATGGCCTTTTCAATTTTTGATCAATATCCTGGGTTATGGCAAGTAAGACAAATTCAAAATGCAGAATTGGCAAAACTTTTTTGGCGTAATGTAATATCCGAATACACTAAAGGTGATTATATTGAATTAGAATTAGAAGAGGCCTTGTTGCGTAAATGCTGCTTGAGGGCAGTCTAAGTTTTTTTCGGATCTAA
>CAZMTP010000073.1:0-4326 GCA_964569185.1 uncultured bacterium | reverse complement strand
CGAAAAATATGCCTAGAGTGATTGGGATTGATATACCGGACAATAAGCGACTTGAGATTAGCCTTACCTACATTTATGGAATTGGCCGAAGACTATCAAGCCAGATTATTAAAAAGTTAGGTTTAAATCCTGATACGCGCGCCCGGAATTTGACCGATGATGATATTGCACGGATTAATGCGACATTGCAGTCAGAGTATCTTGTTGAAGGAGACCTGCGCAGGCAAGTTCAAAACAATATTAAGCGATTGATCAACATCCACTCCTATAGAGGAATGCGACATCGTTTAGGCCTTCCAGTGAGAGGGCAAAGAACGCGTACGAATGCGCGCACACGAAAAGGCAAGAGAAAAACAGTAGCTAATAAGAAGAAATAGGAGAGTGTACTTTGGCTAAACAAGAGACACAAAAAAAAGATGCGGAAGCTGCTGCAGGTGCAAAGAAGCCTGCTGTCAAAGCAAGAAAGAAAATCCAGAGAATGGTTCCCAGTGGAGTCGCTCATGTAAAAGCGACATTTAACAACACGATTGTTTCGATTACAGATCTTGCAGGGAATGTGGTTTCTTGGGCATCTGCTGGAAAAGTGAATTTTTCAGGGTCGCGTAAATCCTCTGCATTTGCTGCCACCGTAGCAGCACAGGACGCTGCAAAAGGCGCCATGGCTGCAGGGATGAAAGAGGTAGAAGTCAATTTAAATGGTCCAGGAGCTGGAAGAGAATCTGCTGTCCGTGGTCTGCAGAGCTCAGGACTGATGATTACAATTATCCGAGATAAGACGCCCATCCCACACAATGGCTGTCGTCCACGAAAAAGAAGACGTGTATAATTTTTGAGAACCGGAGATAAACATGGCTGTAAAGTATGGCAAATTCGAATTGCCAAGTAAAATTAAACTGGAAGAAGCATCTAGAGAAGGCACCTATGCCCGTTTTGTGGCAGAGCCATTCGAAAGAGGCTTTGGACATACCGTAGGAAATAGTCTTAGAAGAATCATATTAAGTTCCTTGGAAGCTCCAGCAATCGTATCTGTACGTTTGGAAGGCGTCCCACACGAATATATGGCGATCGATGGAATCGTTGAGGACATGACCCATATTGTTCTCAATTTGAAAGGCGCGCTCCTTCGTAAGTTCCCCACAGAAGAAGAGCCAAGATCAAGAGAATCCAAACTCATTTCCACCATTATCGATGTGACCGGCGAAAAATTGGACAAACACAATGGCCAATACCCTGTGACACTCAAAGAACTTTTTCCTGAGTCCCAGTATGACGTAGTCAATCCTGAGCATGTGATTTTCCATGCGACAAAGCCGATGAGCCGCCGGATCGATTTAAAGATCGCTATGGGAAGAGGGTATGTGCCTTCTGAAAGACATCAGTTCCTTGAAAAAGGCGTCGATGAAATTTTAATCGACTCGATTTTCTCGCCTGTCCGCCTGGTCAATTACTATGTAGAAAATACGCGTGTCGGCCAGCATACCGATTATGACAGACTGATTTTAGAAGTTGTCACTGATGGAAGAGTGACCCCTGAAGAGGCGCTCACCTTTGCCAGCCAGATTGGCATTCTCCATTTTGAAGTGTTTAAAGAGTTTAAATTCCAAGCGATCACCTTTGATAAAGGCGAGTTGGAGTTCAATGCAGACCGCCATGCACTCATGTCTAAACTAGCACTCAAAATTAATGAAATTGAACTCTCAGTAAGATCGACGAATTGCTTGGCAGGGGCCAACATTGACACTATTGCAGAGCTAGTGATTATGCCAGAGTCTGAAATGTTGAAGTTTAGAAACTTTGGAAAGAAATCTCTCAATGAGATCAAAGCTAAACTTGAAGAGATGGGACTCTATTTAGGTATGGATCTTAGCAAATTGGGCATTACACGAGAGAACGTGAAACAAGTGATTATAGATTACCTTAAAGAAAAGGCAGAGATGGAAGTATGAGACATGCGAAGCATACGTTCAAAGTAGGAAGAAACTGCGGGCACCGAAGAAGTCTGATTGCCAACATGTTGAAATCTCTCATTGAACATGAAAGAATCGAGACCAGTGAAACCAAAGCAAAAGAGCTCCGTAGCCACGCCGATCGGATGATCACGATGGCAAAAGAAAATACCCTTGCCAGCAAACGCAGAGCGATTGCGAAATTGATGGTCAGCTATAACAAGCTGACAACCAAAGAAGCAAGAGCGGCAAAAGCGGGCAACACCAGCGCCTATAATGCAGACCGTAAAATCGTTGATAAACTATTCAACGACCTGTCTAAGCGGTTTGCGACACGCAATGGTGGATTTACGCGGATTGTGAAAAACTCTCGCCGCGTCGGGGATAACGCGCTCTCCTGCGTGATTGAATTTCTGCCTGAATAGCTTGATGACTTTGACGTTCCTGATTTTGGAGGAAATTTAATGGGGCTTAAGATTGCGATCAATGGGTTTGGGCGCATTGGGAGATTAGTATTTCGGATCATTAACGAATTCCACGAAGATATCGATGTAGTCGCTATCAATGATCTAGTACCTCCTGATAATCTGGCCTATCTTTTAAAGCATGATTCTGTCCATCGCAAACCTACCTTTGAAGTTTCATGTACAGAAGATGAGCTGATCATCAACAAAAAAAGAAAAACCAAAGTTTTCTCAGAGAGAGACCCTTCCAAACTTCCTTGGCGCGCCTTAAAAGTGGACTACGTTTTAGAGTCGACCGGTCTTTTCACCCATCCAGAAGATGCGAAAAAACATCTAGACGCTGGTGCCAAGCGCGTCGTGATTTCAGCGCCAGGAAAAGGGGAGATCCCCACCTTTTGCATGGGGGTCAACCATAAAAATTTTAACCCAGCAACTGACACCATCGTCTCGAACGCCTCTTGCACCACCAACTGTTTAGCGCCGCTCACAAAAGTGGTTTTAGACCATTTTGGTTTTGAAGAGGGCATCATGACCACCGTCCATTCGCTGACGGCGACACAACCCAGTGTGGATGGCCCTTCGAAAAAAGATTGGCGCGGTGGACGTGCAGCTAGTATGAATATTATTCCCTCGACCACAGGGGCTGCCAAAGCCGTCGGGCTTTGTATTCCTGAGGTGAAAGGGAAATTGACCGGCATGGCATTTCGCATTCCAACAATAGATGTTTCCGTTGTCGATTTGACCGTACGCGTCGCCAAAGAGACCTCTTACGAAGCCATCTGTAAAGCGATAAAACATGCGGCCGATGGGCCGATGAAGGGCATCCTTGCCTACACAAATGAAGAAGTGGTCTCTACCGACTTTATTGGAAGCCATTATTCTTGCATTTTTGATGAAGGAGCTGGTATCGCTTTAAATAGCAAATTTTATAAACTGATCGCATGGTATGATAATGAAATGGGCTATGCCCACCGCTGTGTCGATCTCATGAAATACATGAAAACGAAAGAATAGGATTACAGTGAATTTTACACGAGAACCAATCATAGAAACAATAGTGACCCCGATGGAGGGTTATAAATTGATCGTTAGAAACAGCAAAGGCGCAGCTCAAGAAGAGTTTGTGGTCGATGCAGTAGAAGTGATCTCTTTTGGCCACTCCTTCTTTTTCCGTTCCTTGGAAAAACCGAAAGCCTTTTTAGTTCCCATCACCGATTATGAAATTTTAGAAGTAAAAGAGACACGCGTCGTGCTCAAACATGCCAGCGTGGATCGTGCCATTAAGATTGGCGGCGGACGGGATGCTTCCTTAAAAATGAGAGAAGCCCAAGAGCCACAAGCGAGCGAAGAGACACAAGCAGAAAGCGGCCAGGCGGCTCAAGAGCCCCGTTCAGATAAAAAACGGGATCGCGGTAGACGTCATAGACGCCGTCGCCATGAATCGCGTGACATGCGAGAAGAGACCCAAGAAAGACCCAGAACAGAAGAAACCTCTGAAACTTCCGGCGAGACAAGCGAAGCGCCGGTGACCCCAACCACATTTAGCCGATTGTTTCCACCTCCACCTACCCTCATTTCAGAAAAGCTAGCCAAGATCAAAAAAGAGAACCCAGAGTTTTTTGAAAAAGAGGCGCTTGAAGAAGTCGAAGAGCCCAAACCGATTATTGACATCGAAGAATCTGCTCCTGCTCCTGAAAAAAATGAAGAAGACAGCTCCGGTTCAGAGCCTATGAATAGACTTTCCTCTGAAGCAACTCCCACTGTTCAGAGAAGCTCATTTCTCTCTTTAGACTCCTGGTTTAAACGATAGTCTCTTGTAACTTACTTCCCAAAAAAGTAAACTTTCACAATCCACATGTGGAAGTTTTTTGCTCGGATGGTGGAATGGTAGACACTGGGGACTTAAAATCCCCTGG
>CAZMTP010000072.1:0-4637 GCA_964569185.1 uncultured bacterium | reverse complement strand
GAAAAAAAAGGATTTCCCATAGAGCTTTGGGCGCGCAATGAGAGCGTTTCTTTTGTTAAAAGTTTATCTATCCATTTTATATTTGTGGGCGCAGAGGCCTACAGCGGCCCTCCCAAATCGTGGAATATTTATAGGCAGCAGCTCTCTTATTTAGCTAAGCTCATTGAAAGCGGCGAGTTGCAAGTATTCGAACCGGAGATGATTGGCTCTCTTTCTAAAGAGAGCGTGGTAACTGCTCATCAGAAGATTGAGCGCGGGCAAGCTAAAAGCAAGCTCGTAATGACAGTCAATTAATATCGGCTATTAAGGCAAAACTCATGAGGACTTTCTAATTATCGCACAGCTTGCGCGACAATTAAAAACGATCTTTTTTTATCAATAGAAAACACACGATAGTGTTGATTTAAATTCAAAGTTTGTATGATAACCACTTGTCATAAGAAAACTTGAATCAAGGCCACTATATGAGATCTTACTTCAATCAGTGTGTACATTCTCTTCTGTTAACCTCTGTGCCTATGGAGATGCCTGTTCCTGCATCGATGCCAGGACAACTCGCCCTATTTCCCAATGAAGAGTTGGGGAAAATCGATATCAATTCAAATTACGATCTGATTTTGGCCCTTATTGATAAAATTGAGTCGGGAGAGCTGGAAAAAACTTGCGATCCTGAAATGCTCGATGCGATTACTTGTATAATCGCAGAGTTTGCAAGACAAGGCAGCCTTTTAAATGATCCAGATCAAGAAGAAGTTCTAGAACAGGACATTGAAGAATTAATGCAAGAGGTTTCTTATGAGCAAAGTCATGATTATTTCATTTTTCCAGCAGTTTTTTATGGAAGAGATAAAAACCTTATTTTATGTAAAAGCTGGTTCCAAAAAAAATGCCATCAGATTGGCAAATTTGTTCGTCATCACAAGAAGGAAATATTAATTGGCGCTGCCGTAGTTGTGGCAGTAGCTGCGGTGGCTGTAGTAGCCACTGCAGTTGCATGTACCGCAGCAAGCGCTGCGGCTGGGGCTGCCGCTACTTTTGATTATGAGAACTCAAAGTCAAAAGAACAACCAATCGCAGCTCCATCATCCTTATCTGAAATAGTCATAGAACAAACGACATCTTTTAAAGAACTGATAGTTGAAGAAAATCTTTTACCTGAAGCACATCATCCGACCTTTAGTGAAAAAACACGGGAATTGGGGGCCTATTTAGCTCATGAAATTTTAGAGGGGACTGTAGAGCTTGCTTTAGTTGTTCCAGAAGACGTAAAAAGCGCCTGCCATGAAAAAATCGATCAAATATTTTCTACAAAGATAGGAGTGCGTTGGTCAAAAGAATTGAAAGCAAACGCGGTGATGGATAATTTCAATGTAGGTATAATTCCAGTTCCGGGGTTGCTGGCAGGCCAAAAAAAAGCCGTAAGAGTGTCTGTTGCCGAAGCGAATCCAGTACGAGGTTGGAGTGTAGGGGAGCCGGTTAATAACCTTACAACTGCAGGAACAGTCCCTACTTGGACCACAGTAAGACGGCGGTTTTGGAAAAATCAAGCCCAGTGTCAGCCAAAGGAATATTCGGCAAGCGAGTTAGAAAGAATGCAAAAGGGATTAGCGCCTCAACGATATAATCCAAAAACAGAGAAACTTGAAAGCAAAGAACTGCATCATATTCCTCCACAACGAGATGGCAACCTTTTCAAGGTAGTAGAAGTGTGGCCAGAGGAACATGCAGCCATAGATCCATTTAGACAAACAGGAAAGTAAAATATGCCTAACTTTACAGAACTCTTTAAGCAAGCCAACTGGCAGCCTATCACTTATAAAGGCAACACACTTGTTTTAGTAGACCGTTTTCCTGTTGAAAATGGGGATACGCTTCTTATTTCGATTGAAAAGACAAATAGCGATTGCCGGCAAGGACTCAGTTTAGACATCACTGGCTGGTGCGAACTCAATGGACAAATCTACAAGCAGGGAAATGGAGTTAGAATGCAATTTTGGGAAGATACGGCTCCAAAGCAGATTAAATTAAAAGTTTTTACTAAAAAATCGCATATTTTCATTGAAAATATCTGGGAAAGCACTAATCACATTGGAACCAAATCAACTGATTCTCGTCGTTTTGGAGCTGCCATGATTGTAGAGGAGATCAAAAATGGACGCCGGTATCGCTGCAACGATTGGCACCCAGACGATAATTTTGATGATATTGTTTTTACAGTTGAACGATTAAGGCAATAGATCTTGAATGGAACAATTCAATCCTTTTGCAAGCATTTCAAGAGAGGTTAAAGAGGGGTTTCGCTGTCCTCTTTCAAGCCCGCCAATATAATTCACATGGAAATTAGCCCGTTCGGCCAGCTGTTCTTGGGTCAAAGACAACGCATAACGTCTTTTGCGCAATTTATCAGCAAAAACATCGAGGACTGTGTTTTTCTTTTTCTTCCTTTTAGCCATGCGTCTAAAACTACAGCACAAATTGTTGATGGTACAGACACGATAGTGTTGGAAATACGATCGTGGGTATTTAATTGTGATTTAGCAGAGTGCAATATTTCGAGGCTATGATCGTTATTGATAATAACGCATACAGAATCAAATAAGTGCAAACATTTCTATCATATGAAGTCAAAAAAAGTTGATGTAATAGAAGTTTTTCATCGGTACAATTGGTATCCTAAGAACTGCCGAAGCAGGTGGCATTTTTCTCCAGGGCCAGTCTTTACGTCCTGAGGTTTTCTGGATTCTCGATTTCTGCAGTCTGATGAAGAGAACGACCTAATTCAGCTTCAATTTCTTCGACAGTTGGGAGAGTGCCTTTAAGATCATCTGGAAGAGCTTTAGCAAGCTGTGTTTCAAAATTAGCAACGGTAATCGGGGAAGAGTTATTACGAAGGGCGTACTCCACGACTAGATTGTCCTTTCCCTTGCAGAGAATGAGGCCGATGGTGGGGTTGTCGCCTGGCTGCCGCATTTTGTCATCGATAGCTGCCAGATAGAAGTTGATCTGTCCCGCGAAATCCGGCTTGAATTTAACCGCTTTTAATTCGATCAGGAAATAGCAGTGGAGCTTGGTGTGGTAGAAAAGAAGGTCGAGCCGGTAATCCTCATTGCCAATGCGTAGAGGGACCTGCCTGCCAATAAAGGCAAAGCCGTTGCCGAGTTCGAGTAGAAATTTTTGAAGGTGGGTCATGAGTCCATCTTCGATTTCTTTCTCGCGGGCCTCATCGATGAGAGTTAGAAAATCGAAGCAGTAGGGATCTTTGATAACCTGCTCAGCGAGATCAGAATAGGGCGCTGACAGAGATTTTTGAAAGTTGTTCGGAGCCTTGCTCTGCCGCTGATATAGCCCTGTCTCGATCCACATTTCTAAAACAGCGCGAGAACACCCGTTTTCGATGGCTTTCCGGGCGTACCACTCTCTTTCAGTTAAATTTTTTACTTTATTAAGAAGGATGACATTGTGGCCCCAGGGAATGTTAAGACAATAATCTGGAGGGACTTCCAAGAATCCAACAGCCTGTTGGATTCTTGAATAACTCATGTAAAATGTCCTCATGTAGAATACGTTAGATCGAGAAAATCCTTTTAATCCGGGGAATCCGGATTGAATGTCTTTACAAAGTCGGTCAATAACTTCAGCTTTCCACCCCTCAGCTTCCTGGCGTCTAACGATCTCCGAACCGATCCACCAATGGAGCTTGATCAGTTCCTGGTTGACTGCCATGGCCGCTTTGACCTGAGATTCTCGGATGCGGGTTTTGATATTCTCAAGAAGGGCGAGATAGCTTTCTGGAAGGACGAGAGGGGAGGTGTTTTGGAGATTCATGGAAATTCTACTGTTTTAATTTTTCGGTAATATATGTATTCAAGCTCGAAGGCTGGAAGGAAGATTTTCATTAGAATGGCTATCCGAATTTTAGAGCATTGACCTGGTTTTCATTTCTCCACATAAATATTGAAAAGAAGTATATAATAAGGGAATAATTTTTTTTATATGAAAAATCTTCCTAAAGTTTCTGCTTATATCGCTATAAGCATAGATAGTTACATTGCACGGGAAGATGGAACTTTAGATTTTACGGGTAGAGGTTGGTGCAAATGGCGGGGACTTGCACCGCGGGTGCACCGCAACATCAGAAAAAAAAGTCAGTGCGGCATTTCTATTGAGAGATGTCAGATAAATATTTTTCTATATCTACACGGAAAACTTTGAACCATTTATAAAAACATAACTGTCAGCTTGTTAAAGACGCGACATGACAAAAATAAACCATTTTTCATAGGAGATTAATATGCGATTAAAGAAAGCTGGATTATTAGCAATGATTCCCTTGTTTTTTGTTACGGTTAGTCTATCTGCAGGTGACGGAGGAAAAAGTAAAGGAGACAGAGATAAAAGAGATGAAGGTAAAGGAGGCAGGGGGGATGGAGGTAGAGGTGGAAATGGTTCTTTCTCAATTCGTAATGGAGGCGATGGAGGACGAGGAGGAGACGGAAAAAATGGTGGAAATGGAGGAAGGGGAGGAGATGGTGGTTTTGGTTTTGCTTCCGGTGGCGATGGAGGTAGAGGGGGAAATGGCGGCTAGAAATGAAAGAGAGATTTTTCTTTAGATTCACATTCTCTCTTTTAATTTTACT
>CAZMTP010000071.1:0-4769 GCA_964569185.1 uncultured bacterium | reverse complement strand
GAGTCGCCGCTGCGACGAGGAGCGTCAAAAGGGCGATTTTGCATGGCGAAGAGTTGTGCAATTGGCTCGGTATTGTTTCATTGCCAAAAATGTCCTCGACCCGCTATCCTGTAAGCCTTTGGCCAGATAGCTCAGTTGGTAGAGCAGAGGACTGAAAATCCTTGTGTCGCTGGTTCGATTCCAGTTCTGGCCAATTTTTGCTTCAAAAATTGGACAGAAGGAAGCTGCCTGCGCAGCTTCCGTACTGGAATCGAATTGAGGCCGATGTTTTTTTGCCTTGCAAAAAACCGGCCGCAATCGCCGCCCCGGCAGCATGAGCCGCAGGCCCAGCGAGAGGGGTTCCAGTTCTGGCCAATCCCTATGAAAAAATAGGGACAAAAAGAGTCCAAAAAAATCGTCAGCTACGTTGTCTCTCATTCTGTCGCTTTCTCGGTTCATACGATCCATCTGCTGATCCATCTGCTGCTCAAGAGCTCAATTTTCTTGGATCAGGTAATGTGGCGAACAATCTACTTTCATGATTTGTCAAAAATTGTTTATAGTTTCTATCGGCAAGGTATTTAAGAAAAAAACCCTTAATCTTAGCGAGGTTTGAGATGATCCCATCAATGTTACGAATTGCAACGTTTGCTCTTTCTGCAGCAGGTGTTTTGCAAGCTGCGACCGCTGATTTGAGCAATTTGAATAATTGCATCAATGATGTGCGCCAGGCTGCGGCTAATCCGTTCAGTGTGCCTACATTTGATTCTTACAAAACAAATTATAAACAGCTTGTTGCTGACTTGCAGGCATCCACTCCAAATTTGCCCTACGTATATCAACAGACTGCAGCAAAGCCATTGCTTGAATTTATACAAAATCTGGGAGAGTGGAGGTTCCTCCAACTATTTGCTGCACAGCCAACGGATGGCCTATCTGCAGCCTTACAGCAAATAATTCCTGACGCAGCTCTTGCTATTTTATCGTATAAGATGATCCCAGCCCTGCAGGGAATCAGTGCGTTCGAAGAAGTAATCAGCGATCTCTACGATGGCTTTCTCAGCGATGAGGACCGTGTAGGCAAACAGACGGGGATGCCCATCGAACCTCCAACCTATGGAGTTATTCCGCCTCTTGTAAAATTTGGTAACGCAGATTCGGGACCTTATACATGGCCAGGTGATGCGACCAGCGAGCTCCTTGGCATGGGATGTGGTGTCGTTAGCTTACCCCCAGCGCAGCTACAAGGTGGACTCATCGCATGGGCCACTTTAGGACATGAGACATCTGGACACGATATTACGCACGCAGATAAAGGCCTCTTAGATGAACTTACAGAAAAAGTAAGGGCAGCGGTGTTGCAACAGTTTAACTCTCCAGCTCTTGCCAATTACTGGGCTAATTGTATTGATGAAACCACCGCTGACGTTTGCGGATATCTCAATATGGGTCCCAGTGTTGGGGGTGCGTTGATCGGATATTTTCGAGCATTGGGAGATGGTAGATTAAGAAGCATGGGATCTCTAGAAGATACTCACCCTATCGATTTGTTGAGAGGCTATTTGGCCGCAGCAGTAGTGAAGCATCTCAATTTCCAAGATGCTGCGTCATGGAGTCAGGCGATTGCCGCAGAGACGCACAAAGATGACGCTATGCTCTATCTGGTTGATCGAAATGGGGTCCTTTATCTTTTTCCCGTTTCTTTTGCCCAAGCTATTGCTTCGACTGATGTAGTTGCACAGGTTATTATGCAATCAAAACTTGAGAGCTTGCAGAGACATTCCTTGCAGCAGCTGCAAGATTGGAGAGATGAAGATCAAGCAATCGTCGACAACCTTGTTTCTGTCCTAAATAACGGTGGCCATTTGCCAACAGAATTACAAGGTCCCGGTTTTTATGCAGCTTATGTAGTTGCAGCTGCAACACAAGCTGCCTTGCAGGGGGGCGCGAATATTCCTACGATCTTTAGTGAGATGCAAAATATTCTCGCCATGATGCACCTTGAGAACCCAACTTGGTCGCAGATGCCAACAGACCAAGCGATAGCTCTTCTTGAGCGTAGATTGAAAGAAGTTAGAGAAACGCCCTGCAAATACATCCCTCTTATTGTAACTCCAAAATTGCCAGAACCAGCGATCCGCTAAGCACACAGCCCTAGCCTTTGGCTAGGGATTATTTAGGAAGAGCCGGCCGCGAGGTTCGGCTCTTCCTTTTTTCAGCGCTTTGCATGAATTGAAATGTTGTGTAGGTTGGCCGCACTTTGAACAACGCGGCCACGCTTTGCATTTCTTGTGTGGAGTGCGCGCGACTTGTCGCAGCTCCGTTTTGGAGTGTCGATTCCGGTAAAGTTCCGGCATCAATAATAAAATCTTATTTTTGACCACTCCCACATGGAGGCAGGATCATCTCGCTATGTATCGACTTGATCCAAGAAGAGATCGATGGGTAGAGTGAATTTGCGAGAAAAGAGTGTCCCTTGGATGTCAGGTGAGATTTGTCAATCTTATAGTTTTCATCCGTCCCATTGAATGAACGTAAAAAGTAGTGTGGAATATTCATTTTTGAGAGTTTTTTTTCTGCTATTTTGCACTTTCTTTCCCAGCGGAGATATTCTTTTTTTGTTTCCAACATTTTAGCTGTGGGGAGAGGACCTAAAACAAAAAGAGGGATATTTAGCTCTTCACAAAGGCAGCGTAGATTCTCAAAAAAACTCCATTCATTTAAGATGGGCGGGGTATTTAGCCCGCAAAGATTGCCAGCCCAAAGGTTCATTTTCCTAAGAGGGATTCCGAGAAATTTTCTTCCATGACAAGGGGGATAAACACCTGGCGGATTGTCAAAAAAGTTGTGGAGATCGTTCTTTCTACGGACTGACAAAGAAAAACCGACAGCGTTAAAGTCTTTATAGATTGGTTTTTCTTTTTTTAGGAAGCGTTTGAAAAATTGTGGGTGGAGAGAGTATCGTAACTTCCCTGAAGAATCTCGCTTTTTGTACAACAATGGTTCCTGAGTTTCGGTTGCATGCCTCATGTGGAATAGTACTCCATTTAAAGGCTTTTTCGTGTGAAAAACTCGCATTCGATCACAGGGTTCTTGGTCGCTGTTTCCCACAATACTCACTCGCAGTGTAATTCCTGTTCGTTCTTGCAACATGACTTTTAATTGTCTGTGGTAAATATCAGATGGTTGCATCCAAGGCTGGCAAGCTAGGCATCGACCAATGATTCCTAAACGGAACGTGTTCATAAAACTATCTCTCTATTTAAGATATTGAGCTGCGCTAGTCTGAGTTTTCACTAACTCGAAAAACTCGGGCTAGAAATTGTAATGCAGCAATGTAATGATGCGGAGAAAAAAAACAACCAGTCTTAGAATCAAACCCAAAGTTTCGTTTTTTCGTGGAGCATATTTTTTTTACATAAAGAGCTTGATCAATTTTGTCTTGTATCGAGTAGAGCGTGGATCTCAGCTCATTTTCTTTTATCTGTAGTGGAACGCTCATGAGACGATTGAAAAAGGCTGTTTGAGTACTGTTGATTGTGGTGATGCTAAAGGGAAGGCTACATCGAGTTTGCAAATGAAGGTATACTTGGGCGGAGAGTTCTTTATTACAGAGAAATGCAATGGGAGGGTGAACGTATCGAACGCCCGTCTTTTCTACTTTTTGGATGAAAAAGGAGGCATGCTGCCAAAATTCGGGTTCGTTTTGCTCAAAAAAAGGCCAATGTTCGGATTCAAGGCTGTAATCGTAATGACCATACATAGCATCTATAATGCTTGCATGACTGACAATCGAGGAGAGGTTATTCATGCCCTTAATCGTTTCAATGATGGGAATGAATGTTTTATATTGTACTTCTTTTTTTTTAAAAGAAGAGAGATAGTCTTGAACATTTTCTACAGAGTCGATTTTGGGGCCTAGTATGCAATGCAAATCCCAAATTTGCGAAATTTCGGCAATAGTTTCTAAGTCGTTCTCAAATTCGCCGCTTTTAAGACTATTAACCCGAATTCCTACGGTCTTATTTTTAAAGAAATTCGGATACGATTGTGCAAAGGTAATAAGTTCCGAACGTCCCCAGGCTTTTAAGCTCTTTGTTTTTTTGATATCGAGGTTGCTCAGAGTATCTTCTAAATCAAATAAGATCATGCTTTCTTGGCAAAGCGTTTTTTGCAATAGGCGATGCATAAGAGGGCTTTTCTGTATGGACATAAATTGCATAATGGCCATATCTCTAGTCCCTATTTTTGCGACATTCATATACCCTACTTACACAAATAACGGTAGTCCTAATCATGTAAGAGCCATTCACATCGTGAATGGCTCCAGGAGCTCTTCGACAATTTTATCCTTAAAACTGGAGTATCTTAATGAAATCCTTCAAATTACTAATCGCGGCGCTAACAGCGCATTTCCGGACGAAACAGAATCGATCCTCGAGTTCCCGCAAGGTAACGCTGTGATCTATATTCCGGATCTTATCGGCGAGATTCCGACATGCGAATCGTCAGCCCTACTGCTCGGCTGACGTCTTTGGTTTCTCAGATTTTTTTGAGCGACTAGAAGCGCCTGCTGACCTTAATCAGGGCCTCGTTTGCATGATAGGTAGAGCTAAATTCATAGTTGTAAACGAACTGAATCGCCAGCCTTCTGCAGGATATAAATGTGATGCTCGCACCCACATCTCCGCTATTGCGGGCCCAACCTGGGCCTTTAACCTTAAATGAACCCGTTTCCGAAGCTACGCCGGAAAAAGTTGAGGTGAGTTCCATCTCATCATCAAAGAAAT
>CAZMTP010000070.1:2544-5323 GCA_964569185.1 uncultured bacterium | reverse complement strand
GAAGTGAAGCCGCCTATGTGCGGCGAACCGGCTCGATCGACGAACGACGGCGGGAGCCGCTTTCGCGTGAGAGGAATCCTGTTCCCATAAAAGCAGATGTTCTATATTTTCTCCTAAATTTCGCCTGAGACTCTTTTATTTTATGATTTTGGAATTGTTTTTAAAAAATCTCTGTTCTATAGTCTACTTTTTACTATGAGGTAATCTATGATAAGCAGGGATAAAAACAGCAACAACTCAGTTTCTAAACTAGCCGTTTTTGAAGACAAGAAAATCCGCCGCATCTTTCATAATGGGGAATGGTATTTCTCAATTATTGATATCGTAGAAGTGTTAACAGAAAGTCCTAACCCACGTCGATATTGGTCGAATCTTAAAATTCAACTCATTGATAATGAAAGTTTTATTCAACTGTACCCAAAAACGGTACAGTTGAAATTGTTGGCTCCTGACGGAAAGATGAGAGAAACTGACACCGCCAATACAGAAACTATCTTTCGCATCATCCAATCCATCCCTTCACCTAAAGCAGAGCCTTTTAAACGATGGCTTGCCAAAGTAGGTTATGAGAGAGTCCAAGAGATAGAAGATCCTGAGCTTGCTACCCAACGTACGCGCGCGATCTACAAAGCCAAAGGCTACAGCGATGCCTGGATCGAAAAGCGGATGCGTGGGATCGCAATCCGTGAAGAATTAACTGACGAGTGGGATAAAAGAGGGATTAAGCTCCAACGTGAGTATGCAATTTTGACAGCGGAAATTTCTAAAGCAACATTTGGGATGACTCCTTCGGAGTATAAGGAGCACAAAGGCCTACAGCGGGAAAATCTTCGAGATCATATGACCGATCTTGAATTAATTTTTTCGATGCTAGGAGAAGCTTCAACAAAAGAGATTGCGGTGAATCGAAATGCTCAAGGTTTTGATGAGAACAAAACTGCTGCTGCAATAGGTGGTAAGATTGCAGGAGATGCGAGACATCAGTTGGAGCAGGAAAGTGGAAAGTCTGTTATATCCCAGGAAAATTATATGCAAAGAGTTATCTCACCTTCTGTAGAAGAACAAAAGTGATGAGAATTCATCCATATTCTATATTCATAGGTAGCATCTTTGTATTATTCAATCTTTTCATTATTACTTTTGCATATTCTGATGAAGGAAAAGCTACCTATTGGAGAACTCAATGGAAAGGCGCTAACTTTTTTAACAGAACGCCAAAGGAAGATTGGTTTGTTGCAGCTAAAGAAGCAGGTATTCAATCTGCTCGGCTTGCTTCCGATAAATGGCAGAGTGAGGGAAGCGATTTTTTAATAGGAGACGCAGACTCCTTTGAACAGGCTGCTCAGGCGCAATCTCGCTCCTTTAGGGGCGAGTTAGTCGAGCTATATGATAAGAAGGGACGCGAAGCAGTCCCCGCCTTAACTGAGGAGAACCTCCTCCGTTTCGACAGAGAAGTTCTTCAATGCCGAGCCAAAGAAGATGTTTGGCAAGAAGAAGTGAGTTATCATCCTGAATATGTACACCCGGTTGATGGAGCAATAGTCCCATGTCCCTTGGTATCTTTGCAAGGAACCATATTGCAGCACACATTTCCAGGCGTTCCAAATTATGAGAGTATAGAAGATGGAGATGCTCCTGAAACTCGCTGGGTTTTAGTTATTCCAGAATCTGAAATTCAAAGACTAAATAGAGCTGGGTTTATCCCTCAAGAAGACATTTTCACGTCAGAAGCAAGAGGGTGGGTACAACTCATAGCCCCTCATTCTGAAAGTGATCCTATTCCATTTTTACAGCAACAAGTGGTTGTAGAAGGGTATTTGGGAACACTCATTTTCCATGTTCATACTCCAATAACAATTGAAGCGATACGTATCTATGACGATGAATAAAAAACCTTTTCTAAGGGCCGAAGAAGGGTTGAGTAACTCTGTGATCTATTATGATGAAGACGGAAACAAAGTTAATTTAATACAACAATTTTTAATAGCGGGTGTCGCCATGATCACGACTCCAGGTTGCTCTGAAAGTTTTGTGGTATGAGACCAGAATCTTTATCATCAATGAGCAGCTTCGGCTTGGTCTTTTTTAAACGCTTTTCAACATTTTTGATCGGCTCGGCTGGAGGGATATTTTCAGGCATGGCAACACCAATTTTAGAAATAGCAGCCCGAACTTCTTTCCCCACAGCTTCGTGAACTTCCATGGCATCTCTTTGGTTTTTGATATTTTCCAGTTTGAGCTTTTCTCGTGTATGAGTCATTCGGAATTGATTGGCTGAAAGCTCAGTTGTATTCATTCTATCCATGAGTTGTTCTTTGGGATCGATGCCTTTCCGAGCTTTGATGGCATCGACTCCAAGCCCGCCATAGAGACCCTTATATCCAGCGTCATGGAATACGCCGAACATTTTGTTTTGTACACCGGCGTCGCGGGCTGCTCCTGATAGAGCTTTGAACTCCACTGAGGCTTGTTTTCTTAGCTCAAGGCGTTCCAAATCAGCAGCAATTTCATCCGAAAGCTCTTGGCGGCGCGTCTGAATGGCAAAGTATTTTTGCGCCTGCGCAATTTCCGGTTTTCTGGGGTCTCCATTTTGAGCTATGAGATAGCAGGCAAAACGCGAAAGGTGATAATCGTTTACCTCCCGTTCTGTTTGACTTCCGATTTGGACCATTTTGTCGGCGCCGACAAAATGGTTTTTTGGGTCATTTCCGGACTGTTTACAAGAATAAATAGACATTTTAATAGTGGTTTAAAATTTTATCAACTCTGAATATACAAA
>CAZMTP010000070.1:0-2534 GCA_964569185.1 uncultured bacterium | reverse complement strand
TCCGATCTCCAAGACAGATTTGAAGATCACGGGCACTCCAATATTCTATGCCGTATTGGTTAATCTTTTTTAGAGACTCAAAAGACAAATTGCTAGGTGTAAGCTGAGTCTCGTTAGAATCTTTCATATGAAACCTCTGCAAGAAATTTTTAGACAAAGGATAGATGAGCACAAAATATTCATCAATCATTTGAAGGATTTATTCAGTTGTATGGAAAAATCATACAACGAAATTAGTGTCTAGTGATGAAAAAAACACCTTACTGAAACAGTCAATCTTTGCCAAGAGAATTGAAGTAAACGCATCAAAATGATAATATTTCGCACTTGCAAAGTAAAAAGAGAGGCTTGATTGAAACATTTTTTTTGTCTCATATTTCTATCTGCGGCTCTGCTAAATGCGCAAACGCCTCTTGAAGAGCGTGAAAGCTTTCTTAAAGAATTTATCGAGCTTATTTACAACAAACCCTTTGAAGACCTTAGTGAAGAGGATTTTCAAGATGAATACTGGATAAAAAGTTTCCTATTTAATAAAGAAATTTCTCCTGATCAAAAAAGGCATCTTTTCGAAAAGGTTTATGCCAATCCAGGAAGCTTCCCCACTGGGATCCTATTCTTTAGTGGGATCTGTTATCTACAGCTAAAAGAGTTTGAAAAGGCGGCCCTGTTATACATCGGTGGCTTCGGAAGAAGTGAAATTGATACGCGCCTCTCTCAGGATCGCTCAGATGATGGTTTGGTCACTGAGACTCTATTAGAAGAAGCTCAGCGAGTTATTAACTGCTTCCATTTAACAGAAGAAGAAAACCAGTCCTGGTTAGCAGCAAAAAAAGCGGCTCTCAATCATTTTCCAAAATGGGATCAGGAAACGCCCAGAAATTATAGCGATGACGAAGAAAGTCAATTCAATGAGGAAGAGGATGACGAAAAAAGTCAATTCACTGAGAAAGAGAAGGCGCTCGTTATTTCAAGATTTTATAGAGAAATAATAGCATCACGAATACCAGAGATCGAAGAAGGGGAAGATTTTTTCGCTGCTGACGATGATCACTATTTCTTCGATTCAAAAAATCGCATTTATCATCTGGATATCATGAACGATCGCTATTTTAGTACGGGCAATCGGTTAGCATTCCAGGTGCCGCAGCATATCACGCCTATATTATGGCGTTATGGAGAATATGACGGAACATTGCAGCTTTCAGGTCGCGGCATTTTATCGGTTAACTGTTCTAATACCCATTCAAAGCTGGAATCCACTCTTCGAGAACGTTCCGTTGAGAAAAGAAGCGGCGCTATTTATGCACATGAAAATCATGTAAATTTTCTACTAGGGAACTATTTTTGGGATACTGTCGAAGCATACGAAAATGAAGATATTGTGGTGAATCGTATCTACGTTCCACTGGGCAGTAATATCTGTGAGTTTGTCGTGCATTGCAGCGAAGAAGAGGAAGAAGAGTGTCTAAAAGATCTAGAATTACTTCTCGGTTCTCTAATGTTTACAAACGGATCGTGATCATTAATTTACTGGTAGTATATACTTTCCATTGACAAGAAAGAAAACGGCGAAGTGATTATAAGCTTTTCTGTTCCTGATCACATTCCTGTATAAATCTTTTCTTTCCATGTTCCTTAAGTTGCATACAAGTTGGGTATTTTTGCTCTGTACTGGACAAAAAAATAAATTGATGAAGACAACCCGCTGAAGAGCGATCATATCTCGTTGAGATCAAACAGCGAGGTACAATGAAACAAATCAGCGAGTTAGAAATAACTTTATCCCATTTCTTTGATTGGAACAAGGCCCGTCTTAATTGCCTTGTACAAATTCTTCAGGCCCTTTTTTGCGTTAGAACAGTCAATCTGACCCAAATTGCAGCAGCATTTAAAACTGATGCTAAGGAGGAATCTTCCTACCGAAGAATTTGTCGATTTTTCACTGGTTTTTCCTTTGATATGAGTACTATTGTTCTGCTTGTTCTTCGGCTATTTCCTCTTGAAGACAAATACCTTTTGGTTCTTGATCGAACAAACAGGAAATGGGGTAAAACTCCGATCAATATTCTAATGCTATCAGTGACTTACTTGGGCATCAGTATTCCTCTTTTCTGGATTGTATTGGATCTGGAAGGCAATTCTTCCACAAAAGATAGAATTGATATCCTAAAACGAGTTCTGGATCGACTTGGACATGACAAGATTCAAGCTCTTCTTGCTGACCGGGAATTTGTTGGGACAGAATGGTTCCATTTTTTGGTTACGGAAAAAATTTCTTTTATCATCAGGATCAAGAAAAACTTCACAGTGAGAATCGGGGAAAATGGGACACTTGCAGTAGGACAATTACGCAAGTGGCTCGGTCAAAAAAAAGTCATCAATTATCCTGTTAATTTATGGGGTTATTCCCTCTTAATTTCCATTGAACGAAGAAAAGGGGCTAAAGAGCAAATGATCATTGTTTCCAATTGCGAATTTGAAAATCCTCTAGGGATGTATCGGAGACGTTGGGAAACAGAAACATTGTTTGGATG
>CAZMTP010000069.1:0-5410 GCA_964569185.1 uncultured bacterium | reverse complement strand
CCTTGCGGCACCAGAACCTAAATCTGGCGTGTCTGCCAATTTCACCACCTGGGCACTATGACATGAATCTAGTCTACAGAGAAGCGGTCTAGATTTCGAGAAAAAACTTTAGAGTCTGTCGTTAAATTAGGCAATTTTGATTTTTGATGTATTTTTTTGATGGTTCTAAGCTCAATTCGCAGGACATAGTTAAATTAACTAGGCCAAGAATTGAGATTAAAACCAGCAAAACAAAGACGCAAAAAGCGATTTGTCGAATGCAACGACAGACTCTTAATCTTCAGGCTCATAAACGGGGCTGATAGGATATCCTGCCTGTTTGATTGTAAAAATTACTTGCGCAATGGAGTGCCAGGTAGCATTCTCATCAATATGCAATAAAACTTTAATTCTCTCTTTCTCTTGGGGCAAAAAACCAAGTCGCTGCTGTTTATGGATTTCTTGGAGGATGGTTCCTACATCTTCAATCAAAAACTCATTAAACTCGGTGATCCATTTGTATTGCCCATCTCGACTAATGCTAAGAAAAATGGTACTCGAATTCTCAATCGCATCATCGGGAACCAAAGGAGGCTTTTCTGAAGATCCTTTTACTAAATTCACATCGCTATCAAATAGGGCGGTCCGGGTCACTGCAAAAAGAGCGAAGACCACAAGAATCAAAAATAGGAAATCGACCATCGGGGCCAGATTGATGCTGCGATGAGACCTAATTTCTTCCTCAGGAATAATACTCATTATGTCTCCAAGTAAGAGGGCCCTTTAGTCTCAATGAGAGCAGCAATGCCTTGTGTTTCATTTTCAAGATTAGCAAGCGCTTTAATAAGACGATATTTCGCAATGGAATGTAAAACCATGGCAAAAATAGCCACGACAAGTCCTGCAATGGTTGTGCCTACAGACACGCCTAGGCCATCAAAAAGAATCGAAAGGCTCTCTGAAGAGCGATGCAGATCGTAGAATGCATAAAACATGCCCATTACTGTCCCTAAAAGACCTAACATAGGCGCAATGATCGCAATATCATTCAGAAGATTCAGCCGCTGCCAAAAACCTACAGTAGAACGTTTGCCTTCGGCTTTCATCATTTCCACCATGATGCCAAGCCCTTGTTTACGAGCCAAAATACCCGTGGCAACCATTTTGCAAAAAAAATGTCTCTCTTTTTGACACAGCATCAGTGCATCGGTAAATTGATTACTGATCAGCTTGCTTTTTAAATCTCTAAGCAGCTGCTGCGGCAGCAATTCAGATGAGCGGACAGTAAACATTGTATAAGACCAGATCGCAAACGCCACTGTCGATAGGACAGCTAAAATAGTATAAATAATGGGAGCTCCTCCAAACACCTGCTCCATATTGATCTGGATGGTCGGAATTTTGCTCTTAATGGCAGCTCCAACGCCGCCCGCAAGGGGCTCGCTCTCTTGCAGGCTTTCATCCATTTGCAAGGCAGGCGATTCATCATTTTCAACAGATATCTTTTCGATTGCTTGGGCTTTTATTTTGGGCACTGCTTCTTTTTGCGCAGGTCTCACTTTAGGTGGGGTTTCTTCAATCAATTCTTTGCTAGGTTTTGTTTTCATCTTCTTGAGCGCCATTTCAGAATGGACAGGAATGGAATCGCGCTCTTCTTCTACTACTTCTTCCTCTTGTTCGATTTCTTCCGCTGTCTCATCATCTTCTACAACGAGCAGTTCCTCATTCTCAATAGAAAAATCTTCATCGTAACTATCTTCTCCTTCCTCTGTATGGCCCATAGGAGAAAAGGAAAGCAGGGCACCAAGGCTCAAAAAAACAACCCAGTTCATTTGATGCAACTCCAAAATAAAACTATGAAACTCAAATCTATCAAGACTTTGTGAATTGTTCAACACCCAACCAACCTGCTAGATAAGAAACGGTCTTTAGAGTATTCTGGTTTTCTCTATGAAACCAACCGATTTAAAATATCCGTTTAAATGGGAAGAAAGGCGGCCCGAGCTCCACCAAAAGGTGCTCTTTGTGCCCCATTTTTATCAAAACCACGAACTCTGGAAATTTCCAGGCTGGGAAGATCCAGCACTTTTTGGGAAGAAAGGAAAAGTGATTTTAGAATATTGTAGCGGTAATGGCAGCTGGGTCATCCAAAAAGCTCTGAAAGAGCCACATGCCCATTGGATTGCCATAGAGAAAAAATTTGATCGTGTCCGCAAAATCTGGTCTAAACTACAAAAACTTTCTTTAAATAATCTTCTTGTGGTTTGCGGAGAAGCATTAACTTTTACGCGTTATTATCTGCCTCCAAATACGGTAGATGAGATCTATATTAATTTTCCTGATCCTTGGCCCAAATTAAAACATGCCAAACACCGCCTGATCCAGTCGCCATTTGTCGAAGAATTACTGCGCATTTTAAAACAGGGGGGAAAAGCAGTTTTTGTAACCGATCATGAAGATTATTCCAAGCAGATCGTTCGTGAAATGCTGCTTTCAAAACAGTGGAAGAGCTGCTTTGCCCCTCCCTACTATGCAACCAGCTGGGAAAACTATGGCACCTCCTATTTTGATGACCTGTGGAGAAAAAAGGGGAAAACGATCCATTATCATCAATTTGAAAACGTAAAAGAGGGTTATGCTTATTAAACTTCCGGCTGCTTTAAGCGAAGATCTTGATTGGCATAGGCAAAAAAAGATCGCTCAGGAATTTGTAGATCAAGGACTCTCTATTCTTTGGCATCTAGATCTTGGCCTATCGTCCCACTCTTTCCAGCCTCATGACTCTAGCGCCTTTTTTTCTTATACATTGGCTATCGAACAGTTCTTAAAGGAGCTCTGGCCTCTGTTTCAGGAAAAGACAATTGGCCTCTGTCTCTATGAAGGCAGTTTACAATTTTCTTTAAAGCAGACCGAGGCGCTCTCTTTAATTTTTGAAGAATTTAGTCAAGATTTTGGTCCTGAAATTGAACAGCAAGAGCTCTATACGCTTTTTTGTATTAATCTATTTTCTGAATATCTGCACCGTTTAGCCAGCTTTTTGCCAGAATCTCTTGTTCCCTATTGCATTTTAGATCTCTCTTTTGAACCCAAGCAGGCAAAAATTGCCCAATATCTTTCTAGAAAACGGTTTGAACATTTTGAGTTGATTGTGAAGGGAGCCCGCATTCCCATTCGCGAAAAATCTTTTCCTTCTCTAGGATTCTGCTTGCCAGTAGATGAAAAGCTCACCGCTTCAGCCCTTGCGCGCGTAGATCACATTTTAGAAAAGCTGCTTGAGCAAAAAAGAGCATTTAGAATCATTTCAGAAGAGTTTTTAAATGAAGAGTGGTTAGAACTCGAAGAACTCATTGTTCTCAGAGATCTGCTAACGCCTCAAGGGAAGCGCATGCTCAAGGGATTTCAAGTGACAGGAGGAATATTAAAGGAAATCGGAGCAGAGGGATTTGAACCCCCGACCCACTGCTCCCAAAGCAGTTGCGCTAGCCAAACTGCGCTATGCTCCGATTGGATCCAGTAATTATACGCTTTGAGCTTTAAAAAACAAACATTAAAATTAGATTTTATGTTATTGGTTGTCTTATGACTTCTTTCTCCCAACTGAAATCTTTTAAAAAGCTGACTGAACTGGCAAAACAAGCACCCGATTTTTCAAAGAATGGCATTTTAACACCTGCACGTCTTGACTCTATGGTGGCCACCAGTCTTGGATTTAAGCTGTTTTATGCGACTGAAAGAGTAGATGCGACTATTTTAAATGGTCTATTTGAGCTGGCAACAGAGACAAATGCAGTAGATAAAATGGCCTCGATGCAAGCCGGAGAGGTGGTCAATTATATTGAAGGCTATGAGAGTGAAAACCGTGCGGCGCTCCATACAGCGATGCGCGATTTTTTTGATTCTAAACAGGCAGCCACTCCTGCTAGAGAAGCGGCTGCTGCAGCAGAGACCGAATTTAAAAAACTTAAACAATTCCTCGCCTCAATAGGGGACCGCTTTACTGATCTGGTGCAAATTGGTATTGGCGGTTCCGATTTAGGGCCGCGCGCCATCTATCTTGCATTACAAGCTTTTCAAAAAAAAGGACGTTCGGTCCATTTCATTTCCAATGTGGACCCCGATGATCCAGCTTTAGTTCTCCGCTCTTTAAATTTATCGAAAACTGTCTTTGTGATCGTTTCTAAATCAGGAACTACCTTAGAAACACGCACTAATGAAGAATACATTGTGGCAAAACTAAAAAAGGCAGGCTTAAATCCCAAGGACCATCTGATTGCAGTGACAGGGCAGGGGAGTCCAATGGACGATCCCGCAAAATACTTGGCCTCATTTTATATTTGGGACTATGTGGGGGGGCGCTATTCTGTCACCTCGATGGTGGGAGCTGTGATGCTCTGTTTTGCTTTTGGCGCAGAGCTGTTTGAAGAGTTTTTGCGCGGCGCCCATGCCATGGACCAGTGTGCCAAAAAAAAAGATCCCAAGGAAAATCTTCCCCTTCTTTCAGCGCTTTTAGGCATTTGGAACCGCAATTTTCTAAAACATCAAACGGTTGCCATTATACCGTATGCGCAAGCGCTGCTGCGCTTTCCTGCCCATTTGCAACAATTAGATATGGAATCCAATGGAAAGCATATCAATAAAGAGGGACGCCCTGTCGATTTTGAGACGGGCCCGATCATCTGGGGAGAGGTAGGCACCAATGGCCAGCACTCTTTCTATCAACTCATCCATCAGGGCACTACTATTGTTCCTTTGGAATTTATCGGGTTTATGGAAAGTCAGCTACAAGATGACACTATTTACAAAGGGACTTCGTGCCAAGAGAAGCTGCTCTCCAATCTTTTTGCTCAATCGATTGCGCTTGCTGTGGGACAAAAGAGCCCGAATCCCAATAAAACATTTCTCGGCAATCGACCGAATCGGATTTTATTTGCCAAACGGCTCGATGCTTTTACGTTGGGTGCTTTGCTCGCTTTCTATGAGCACAAAGTGGCGTTCCAGGGCTTTATTTGGAATATTAATTCTTTCGATCAAGAAGGGGTACAGCTTGGAAAAGTGTTGGCCCTTAAAATGATTGAATTATTCACTCAGAAGCGCGCCGGCAAAGAGATCAATGGGGAAGCTTTCCCCTTAGGTGCGGCATATCTCAAACAGATCAGTTAAAAAATCGCTGCTATTTTGATTCATAAGGATCTTTACGCCCCCTCTTAGTAGTGCAGAACGGATTTCCTGCAAAATGCCAGCTTGTCTTCCCAATAAACATATGTTGTTGCCAAATTTTCCAATGTGGAGCTAAAAGTTGGGGCACTGCTTCTAGATGGTTATTTTCTGCATTAAGGCCTGTAAGCGCTGTTAAAGTGCCAGGGATGGCTAATTGCTCTAGACGGTTATTGCTTGCATCAAGGTTTGTAAGCGCTGTTAAAGTGCCAGGGAT
>CAZMTP010000068.1:0-5547 GCA_964569185.1 uncultured bacterium | reverse complement strand
ATCGCCGCTCGCATCGGTATGCATGGCAAAAAATTCATTTCCCACCCTAAATACAAGCTTGTATCCGGGAGTCAGTACCTGTGCATAAGAATGTTCACTGTCTGGGCAGCCCAATGAAGCGTCTTCCCATTGGATGAAATTGAAGCGTTCTAAAATGACCTGATCCGGATCGAGTTCGGGGTATTTTTCCTGGAGAAGTTGCAATAATTTTGCTTTAGCTGACTCGATAATCGATGATGGGATGCCCATTACTTGTACTACTTCGCGATTTGAATTTAATTCTACTGCATGTAAATACATTTAATCCTCCTGATTGCTTTCGTTTTATTATATTAAACATTGGTTGCTAATAAAACAAGCGGAGAATTTGTTGTATCTCAGTTTTTATTTGGAGGAAATTGGTGGCCTATGACTACCACCACCACCAATGCCTGTTGTCATCATCATCGCGATCGCGGTCGTGGTGGTGGCGATGGCCATGATCTCGATGATCGTCGTAATCGCCTCTATCAGCTAAATCTCGTGGGCCGCAAGAAGAAAAAACGAGAAGACCCAGGATAAAAAAAATCTTATTCATAACTTATTCCTTTTTTTCTAAATCTCTCACATATTTTCTTACTTACAGGTTTTCGCTTTTTTGTCTATCTTCAGAGTTTTGCACATCGGCTTTATTTCCTTAAGTTGTTGATCACGAAGCGAGAAACCCGGCCTGCTTCGCAAGTCTTCGACAGAGGGACGGGTATTTTTCAAACCGAATGTTGGGCAAAGTAGCGAAGAAAGGCCCAACTTGCAATCCCAGGTGGTTAGATGGCTTTTTGCCGGTTCGCGCGGGCAAGAAGAGCAAAATAACGGAAATAAGTATCGAGATCTTCCAGAGAGGTCTTGTATTCATCGCTTCCCAACGCGGCGGCGCAAAACAGTTCTTTTGCGCGCACGATTTCTCTCAAACGGCCTCTCCATCGGAAGTCTTCAATCGTAAGATAAAAGAGATCAAGAGCCCGCGCAACGGCTGCCCAATAATATTCCCTTTCTTCCTTGGCCCGAATGGCCCGGCTCACTTCGCTGCCAATATTGCCGAGCTGTTCTTCAAGAGAGAATTTGGCCCAGCTCCCGGCTGCTAAAGACAAATGGCTAGCGGTCACGATTCTTTCACCAACTGATCGACGATCTTGCGGATTTTCTGGCGGATCACCGGATCGTCAACACCGCGGGAATCGTTGTCTTGCCAGGGTCTGAGATTAATCATGGAAGCGTATTCAATCCACTCGTCGCGGGATTTTTTAAGATAGAGATTGATCCCCCATAGATCCGCCTGTTTCGAGCCTTGCTCGAGTAGCAATGTTTCCGCGTCTGAATGCATGGATGTTCCGGCAATCATGACGGCGCGCCTGATGTCCACAACAGCCTTGACCAGGGCAACATGTCCTTTTAGTTGCAAGGGAAGCAGTTCAGCTTTGCTGACACATTTTTCAATGAGTTTTGCCTGCATGCACGGATTCTCCACTTTCTCCCAGTGTACTGAAATTTCCAAAAAAGGGCAGATATTTTGGAGAGAATAGGTCCCACCTTTTTCTCGAGATCTGGGAAAAAACTCGTTGCATTTGGTGGAGGCCGCGTGATATAAACCGGCAGATTGTCACTTTTTTACCGCTCTGATTACCAGGAGTTTTTTCCGTATGAAAAAAGGGATGCTGTTCGCGGGGATTTTTCTTCTGCTGCCCTGGATCTGCTCTAGCGCCTATTACAGCCAATGCGGTCAGGATAAAATGATCCACGAAAACTATTTTTGGGATTACAAATCGGGAGTTTTTGTAGATATCGGCGCTCATGATGGGATCACCTTGAGCAATTCCTATTTTTTTGAACAGGAATTGGGGTGGACCGGTATTTGCATAGAGCCAATTCCCGAAATATTCGATCAATTAGTCGCGAATAGAAAATGCCGCTGCATTCAAGGATGTATCGCAAATTATTCTGGCGACGGTCAGTTCTTGAGAGTGGTAAGTCCTCCTGGTACATATAACATCGAATTGCTATCGGGACTCGAAAAATACTATCATCCTTTGCATTTTCAACGCCTGAATTACGAACTCTCCCGTCATGGAGGTTCCGTTCAGTCCATAAAGGTAAAATGTTATTTGTTGAACGATGTCTTAAAACAAAACAATATCACCCATGTGAATTTTCTTAGCATAGACACCGAGGGGGGTGAATTTGAGATCTTGTCGAGCATTGATTTTTCTCAGGTCCAGATCGATGTGATTACGGTAGAAGACAACTATAATGATTCTCGATTTCTTCCTTTTCTCAAAGAAAAAGGGTTCTGTTTTGTGCAACGCATCGGCGAACAAGACCTTGTGTTCGTCCATCGTGATTTCACCCCCCGGAATAAAAAAAGCAGGCCTTTCATTCCCATTACTGAAGACCAAGAGATCTTTTTCAAGCTCTATCATCTTGGCCTCAGTCAAACAAACATGAACGAGTCAGATTTGGCATTGGAGAGTTTTTTTAAAGCCTATAGTCTTCGCTCTACACGTGCCGAGCCCCTCTTTCAAAGCGCTAAAATCTATCGCGAGAAAGGCAATGTCCTGTTGGGGTATCTCCTGGCAAAATATGCGCTGTCTCATCCCTGCCCTGCACAAGATATCTGTGTCGAATACGCGGCCTACGACCATGCCATACTGATCGAGTTTGCCAACTGTGCCCTGTTGCTGGGAAAGTTTAAGGAAGGCTTCGACGCCTGCAATAAATTGCTCGCAAATCCCAATCTGCCGCCTGAATATAGATCCCAGATACAGGCTAACTATGAGCTTGCCCGCGAAAAACTTGCCCCCTCCTCACTGTCAGGCAAGTAGCGGAGAAAATCGCATTTCTATATAGGCATAATTGACAAGGAAAGGAATTTGAGAATCCTATTTGTTGCGGCCTTCATCAACCTGTTCGGGTATAACAATGTAGATCTTTCTCCCTCAGACGCTTTAAAGCGGCTGATGCAGGGCAACGAACGCTATGTCCAAGATGCATTGGAACACCCGAACCGGACTGCTGACAGGAGAGAGGTAAGCCGGGCAAGCCAGGCTCCTTACGCGGTGATCGTTGGGTGTTCCGATTCGAGGGTCTCTCCCGAAATCATCTTTGATGAGGGAATCGGCGATCTGTTTATCGTTCGCGTGGCGGGGAACGTCATTGGTCCTCTAGAACGCGAAAGCATCGAATTCTCCGTTCTGTCGTTAAAATCGGTATTGGTCCTGATCCTTGGCCATGAAAACTGCGGGGTGATCAAAAATGTCATGCAGGGGAAAACGGAAGAAATACCCGCTCTTTCCCTGATTATCGGACCCGCGGTAAAAGGGGTGAAAGATCGCGATCCAGCCGAGGTGCTCAAAGCGGCGATCAAAGCAAACGCGCTGAATATGAAAGACTTGCTTCTTCATTCCGGCAAGCTGGCGAAACTGGCCAAGAAAAAACAAATCGACATCGAAGCCGCCTACTATAATCTGCAGACAGGAAAGGTTGAACTTCTCTGAAAAGGTTTATAAGGGCGTGTCACATGGCCTGTTTTTATACTGTTAAAAGACCTTAAGAAACGGGGGATGACTTTCATTGGAGCCACAATCATCTATGCGTTTATGCAAGCCGTCGGCCTTGTCGACGATCATCTCGTCGATTGTTGGTGCTCAGATCGTTGATCTGAAAAGGTTTTTCCTCTATTTTCCGAATTATGGATGATCGATTTCGCTATAAATGGTGGGCGCTCCTTGGAGTGTGCCTGCTTGCTTTCACAGCGTTCTTAGACGCGACCATTGTCAATACCGCATTACCATTTATCCAGACAGCATTAAATGCGAGTATTCTTCAATTACAATGGATCGCAAATATCTTCACGATTGTCCTAAGCATGACCTTAATTGCTCTTGGTAAATTTGCTGATTTGTGGGGGAGAAAAAAGATATTTTATTCAGGAGTGGTTCTGTTTGCAATCGCTGCTTTTGGTGCAGGTCTCAGCTCAAACGTGGAAGCCTTAGTGCTATTTCGAGGAATGCAATCCCTTGGTGCATCAGCGATTTTGGTTGCTTCTACTGCTTTGTTGTCTAATGTATTTCCAGAAAGAGAAAGAGTTCGTGCCATTAGTGTCTATGCAGGAGTGACAGGATTTGGACTGATGATTGGCCCATTTCTAGGGGGTATTTTAATTGCGCTTCTCGGGTGGAGGTGGGTTTTTTGGATCAACCTTCCTCTCATTGCCATTGGACTCGGTGCTTGTTCCTTTAGTTTGAAAGGGTACTCTCATAAAAAGCCTTCGACTCGAATCGATTGGACAGGTCTTGTGCTTCTGATTTTTGGCTTAGGATCTCTGCTCTATGGTATCATTGCTGGTGCGCAAAGCAACTGGATCTCGATAGGAGCATGGATTTGGTTAGGTTTGGGGATCATTGCACTGATTTGTTTGCTCGTTTTAGATGCACGTTCTCAAAATTCGCTGCTAGATCTTCACATATTCAAAAAGAGTCTCATAGTTCTAGCAGCTCTTAGCTGTGCGTTTGGAGGTGTGGCTTCTACAGTCTTCATGTTTTTCGACCCCCTCTATCTTCGCATTCTTCGAGAGCTTTCTCCTTTCTTCATCGGACTTCTAATCGCTGTCATACCTGCCGCACAAGTCTTGATTTCTTTTGCTTTTAACCGATTAGAAAAATGGTTTGGATGTGCCAATCTTCTCTTTATCTCAAATTTAATCGCATTTTTAGCTATTGTACTTCATCGTGTTCTTGAACTGCACACTCCTTTGCTGTTTCTAGTGCTCCCCTTTTTTTTACTAGGTATTAATTGGGGCTTAAGCAACGCAGCGACTATGACGGCCGCTAATCAGGTTATTGCTGCTCATGAAATCGGAGCTGCCATGGGAATGATCTTCACGATTTGGAATCTTGTGGGATCTATTTTATTGGCCGCAAGCACAGCTGTTTTCCATTCAATACAGATGCAAACTTCCTTTTTGCCTGCTTTTCACGGTGCGATCAATTTCAATATCGCATTTGCTGCATTAGTCCTTTTCGGAGCCATTTGGGTTCGAATTCAGCTAAAAAACAAGAAAGCTCTACGTAACTTTTAATGGATTAAATACAGAAATAATTTAAAGCTGGTTTTAAGAGTGCTGCGCCACAGGCCTTTTCTCAACTACATCGAGAAGTATGAAAAATGATTTTTATTTAGAAGCTATTCCTGAGCCATGGGCCTATAATCCATCAAAATGGAGCCAGAGAATTTTTATCAGTTGCCTTGCCATGGGTGCGGTGTTAATCGCCGTTTATATGGGTCTTTATCAATGGCGATTGATTGATCATGCATGGGACCCTGTTTTCGGTGATCGGTCTCACCAAGTTCTCGACTCTGAAGTCTCTGATATTATGTGGAAATGGTTTCGCATTCCTGATTCGATCATGGGTGCACTTGCCTATTTGGGCGATGTTATCTTTGCGTTAGCGGGTTCAACACGTCGTTGGCAAGATCGACCCTGGCTTGTGATGCTTTTCGGCATAGATGTGATAC
>CAZMTP010000067.1:0-5603 GCA_964569185.1 uncultured bacterium | reverse complement strand
GCTCTACAGACATAAAGGGTGTTTCCATTGGCTGAAAGTACTAATTCCTTAGGAATAATAGTACCAGTAATTGTTGCCACAATAGCAGGTATAGTGGGATCGATCACGTTAATATTGTTACCATTACTTGCATAAAGAAAACTTCCCACAGGATTGAAGGCGACTCCAGCAGGAATACCAGTAACGGTCACATTATTCACGACAGTGTTAGTAGATAAATTGATGAAATAAATAATTTTATTTGGACGATCGACCACAGCCGCTAAACCTGCATTGGCAGAAGCAGTGATAAACTCAAGATCTGAGATCGATAACAAAAACATTTCCGCCCGCACTTGCAACATAAACATGAGAGCCATCTGGGACAGAAGCTGAGCCAAAAGGAGTAGCTGCTACGATGGTAGCAACCACTGTATTGGTTGCAGCATCAATGACACTGACACTATTTGCACCTGTTGAATTGGGCACGTACACGAAGGGGCTGCATATAGCCCGCCAAAAGCGAAAAAAAACAGTGCTAACAGAATTTTTTTGTACAAGCGCTTAGTGTAAAAAAAGATCAAATTAAAAATAACAATTATTTGCGGCTGCGTCAAGCACAAAAAAAATGTTTATATTAAAAAGGGAATCCTTGCTTTTAGAAGAAAGATTTTGATAGACTTGCTATCCGAAATTTGACTTTTAAAAAAATCTCGGTCTATATAGAACTACATCAAAAGACGTAGGTAATTAATGCAATGTCCCTATTGCAACCATGAAGAAACCAAAGTGACCGACTCGCGTAATGCTCTAGAGACAAACGCGGTCCGTAGAAGGCGTGAATGTTTAAGCTGTTTACGCCGTTTTACTACATTTGAAACTGTAGACCTGATCATTCAAGTGAGAAAACGGGATGGCACTTATGAAGATTTTCAACAAGAAAAGTTGATTAAAGGGTTAGATGCTGCCTGCCGCCATACCAAAGTGAGTCATGAACAGATCAGAAATCTTGTGTATAAGATCGCCGCAGATCTCATGGAGCGCCAAGTCCGGGAAATTGAGACTACAGAATTGGGCGAACTGGTGATGAAACATCTTCAAGAAATGGATACAATTGCCTATATCCGTTTTGCTTGTGTATACCGTCGTTTTAAACATGTAGATGAATTAAAAGATGCGATTGAAAATATTGCAACAAAAGCTGCAGTACAGGAGAACCTATGACATTAAAAAAAGCGCAGATCATGGAATTTAAACATCGGTTGGAGAAGATGCGCGATCAGATGACCACTTTTGTAAAAGAGGCTCGGGAAGGGGTACAGGCAGACGATAAACAGAAAGGCTATTCACAGCATCAGGCAGATGAGGGAACGGATGACTTTGATCGGCTGACCAATTTAGAGCTGACAGACCGTGAGATTAAGATTTTATGGCAAATCGAGCGTGCTTTGGAAAAAATTGAAGATGGCACCTTTGGCATCTGCGACATCACTGGGGAAGAAATTCCCATTAAGCGCTTAGAGGCCATTCCTTATGCAACAATGACGGTGCAAGCCCAGGAAAAGATAGAAAAAGGGTTATTATAAGTGTTATTTTTACTGCTCGCTTTTTTAGTTTTTCTTGCAGATCTTGCATCCAAAGCTTGGGTTCACTTTAAGCTTCCGCTCATGACGCTTTTTTATCCACATGGCGGAATCCCGGTGTTTAAAGATTTTTTCGGGATTAATTTTTCTATCGTGCACCAGACAAACAAAGGAGCGGCTTGGGGATTATTTGCCTACTTGCAAGATTATCTTCTCGCATTCCGCATTGTGACCATTGGACTCATTTTGGGTTACCTTTTCTTTTTTAATAAAACGGCTATGAGACGCTTTCCTCTACTACTCATTTTGAGTGGTGCAATCGGCAATGTGCTCGATTATTTTCTCTATGGACATGTAGTAGACATGTTTTATTTCACCTTTTGGGGCTATTCTTATCCTGTATTCAATATCGCTGATAGTGCAATTTTTTGTGGCGTAGCCATGCTCCTATTGCAATCTTATTCCAAAAAAGTATATGCCGTCTGAAATTCGGTTGAGCAACCCTCAGCAAGAGGGAAGGCTGCAAGTCTCCAAATGGCTCAAATATCAGCTTCTTTTAGATGTGAAAGAGATGGAACATCTTTTGGCCAGCTTGGAACCTTTTTCTATTTATCTAGTCAGCGAAGCAGTCGATGAAAAAAATAGCTGTCTTGCAAAGGCAGAATTTTTGCGCCACTATGCAAGCTACATTGAAGGGTTAAAAAAGGGCTGCTTAGTCGATGAGCAGCCTTTGCGACGCTATTTTTCTTCTATTTTTTCCACCTGTTCCGAACTACTTTATGCGATGCCGGTGGCAGGAAGCAAAATGCTTATCAAACCCTTAAAGCCTGTCGTGCAATTGCAGCTGCACCATTTTTTTGCTTCGCATCTAGATGGTCAATTTTATCCCATGGTACTTAGCGATGAAAGCACCAGTTGGGGAATTCAATTTTCTTATCCGCAATTATATCAGGATCCAAAAACCCAAGAGATCAAAAAGGTAGAAGCCACAGAAGATTTCCCCAATACACAACTCTTTTCCAAATTAGTGAAATGGATACGTGCGCACACACAGCCGACTCCATTTCTTTTTCAAGGAAAAAAAACCAATTCACCCATCAGAATTGGGAAAGACTGTTTCAGTTGGATTGAAAACCATCCTGGGTTAATCTCAAGGGGACTGAAAGTAATTGTATGAAAGTAGAAGAGTCGATTCAACAATGGATGATCAACCAAAAAAAAACGCTGGCTCTTGCCGAATCTGTCACTGGCGGGCAGGTGGCAGCAAGACTCACAAAAGTTCCGGGGGCATCGCACTATTTTTTGGGTTCTTTAGTGGTCTATTCGAATGGGCTAAAAGAAAAGCTATTGCATGTTTCTGAAAAAACAATAAAACAGGCGGGTACTGTAGGTGCCGAGGCGGTCAAAGAGATGGCAGAGCAGCTCATTCGTGTGACTGGCGCAGATTTTGGCATTGCCATCAGTGGGATTGCAGGACCGACGGGCGGGACTGCACAAAAGCCGATCGGGACTATTTGGGCGGCCCTAATTGAAAAAGGACAGGTGCCCCATGTTTGGAATTTTCACCTTAGCGGCTCTCGTGAAAAAATTATCTTGGATGCTACCGAGCATGTTTTGGTAGCCCTGTATTCCCACCTATCTCGATATTAAAAATTTTATTACATCAAATTTTCCTGGTTCAAAGGTAAGATAGAAAATTGTATAATCTCCGCATGTCTTATTCTTTATTAGATAGTGGAAATCAACAAAAACTTGAAAAGTTTGGCGACTTTTTGATTGTTCGGCCCTGCGCACAAGCGCTGTGGGAGCCGAAGCTCAAAGAAGAGGTTTGGGCCGGCGCTGACGCCCATTTTAGCCGCGACGGAGGCAACCGCTGGACATTGAAGCGCGCACTGCCTCATTCTTGGCAAGTCGAACTCAAGGGCTTGTTGTTTAAAATTTCCCCTACAGATTTTGGTCATTTGGGAATTTTTCCTGAGCACCATCTTTTATGGCAGTGGGCTGCCAAACAGATCCGGAAAGAAGAAAGTCCACAAATTCTTAATCTCTTTGCCTATTCTGGGGGCGCCACTTTAGCACTTGCCAAAGCGGGTGCGCAGGTGTGCCATCTGGATGCCTCAGAAAAAATGGTCAAATGGGCTCGAGAAAATGCCCGCTTAAATCAGCTCGATGAAGCCCCGATACGCTGGATTGTGGACGATGCGCTGAAATTTTTAAAACGGGAGCTTAAACGGGGCAAAAGGTATGACGGGATCATTTTAGATCCTCCTAGTTTTGGAAGAGGCAACAAAGGAGAGGTGTTCAAAATCGAGCACGATCTATTTGATATTTTAAGCTGCTGCCGCCAGTTACTGAGTGAAAAGCCGCTATTTCTTATTCTCTCTTCCCACACCCCTGGAATGACCCCCGTCGTGATGCATAATCTGATGCAACAGACGATGAAAGGCATGCATGGACAGATCGAAGCTGGCGAAATGGAATTGCCGATTAAAGACTACTACTTCCTTCCTTGCGGTAGCTTTGCGAGGTGGTCATGTTAACGAGCAGACAAAATCCAAAAATCAAACAGTTGATCAAGTTAAAAGAGCGGAAAGAGCGGGATGCGACAGGCCAGTTTTTGATTGAAGGGTATCGCGAGCTTAAACGGGCGGCAGATAGTCATGTACAGATGGAAAGGCTATTTTTTTGCCCCTCGCTTTTTTTAGGAGAAAATGAATACCCGCTTATTGAACAAATTAAAAAAGAAGGCGCTGAGATAGAGGAGTGTCCAGAGCATCTTTTTGAAGCATTTTCTTATAGAGATCGTCCTGATGGACTTATTGCCATTGCAAAACAGATGCAACTTTCATTAGAGCATTTGCTACTCAAAAAAAATCCTTTTGTTTTGATTGCTGAAGGGATTGAAAAGCCGGGGAATTTAGGTTCGATTTTGCGTTCCGCCGATGCCGCAGGCGCCGATGCAGTGATTGTATGCGACCGGTGTACCGATATTTATAATCCTAATGTGGTCCGCTCGAGTGTGGGCACTTTGTTTACATTGCCAGTTGTCGAAGCAAGCAGTGAAGAGACTTTGAAATGGCTACAAAAACAGCAGATCAAAATCAGTGCGGCCACTCCTTCTGCTAAAATAGAATTCACAGCCGCAGATTTTAAAGGACCGATGGCTGTTGTAGTCGGCACAGAACAATTAGGCCTTTCTAAATTTTGGATGGAGAAAGCCGATATTCAAGTGGCAATTCCGATGAAGGGAATGGCCGATTCTTTAAATGTGGCGGCAGCGACCACACTACTTTTATATGAAATCCTACGTCAAAGAAATTTACATAGATAATCACCTTCTAGTGCTCTTTAAGCCGCATGGAATAGCGACGCAGCCAGAGTTTCATGACCTGGCAAAAGAGTGGCTAAAAGCAAAAACAGGCAAAGCTGGAAATGTGTTTCTACATCCGGTCCATCGGCTGGACAAACCGGCCTGCGGCCTTGTGCTCTTTGCACGTTCTAGCAAAGCGCTTCCAAGGCTCAATGAAATGCTTCGCAATCATCAGATGCAGAAAACGTACATCACGCAGGTTGAGGGCATTGTCACACCACCAGAAAGAACTCTAAACCACTTTCATATTCACGAGGAGTTTCGTGCAAAAATTTCTGATCACCCCTTTGCCGGCGCCAAAAAAGCGTCGTTGACCTACAAAGTCAGCCGAACAGAAAATCAGACCAGTTTCTTAGAAATTACTCTTCATACGGGTCGCTACCATCAAATCCGTGCGCAGATGGCTTACATTGGCCATCCCATTGTAGGCGATCAGAAATATGGCAGCTCTCAATTCTTCAAAGAGGGAGCAATAAATCTTTGCCATACACAGCTTGAATTCATTCACCCTGTCACCAAACAACAACTAAAGATTTTTCTTTAAAGAAAAGTAGTCGAAGGTGCAATAGACAGTCGGGGCATGTAGCATGCCCCCGCTGCCCTAAGGGCAGTTCTGGCTTTGCCATAACAGCCGCGGGCTGCAACGGCGCTCTTCCCTAAAAAAATGCTGA
>CAZMTP010000066.1:0-5612 GCA_964569185.1 uncultured bacterium | reverse complement strand
GAAAATTCGGCGCGGTCGATCTCTTTTTTTTCTTCCACACGGAAGAAAGGAGAGCCGGCGAGCACTTCCGAAGAGAGTAGATATTCTTGGAGCACTTGCCTCTGGTAATTTTCTTCTTGCCTTTGGACCTCTTTGTTTTCTGCCTCTTTGAATTTTTCTAAGAGCTGCTCTTTTTCTTCTTCATCTAAGTCTTCTGTTTCGGCCAAATCTTTAAGATCAGTTTCCTTAGAAAAAGTGACCAGGATCTTATCTAAATTTTGTTCCAAATGGAAAAGAAGAGCGGCTAAATGGTGGCAGTCATAGTTGTAAGGACAATCGCAGTTAGAATCGATTGTTTCGCACTCAGATCTGTCGATTTCAATTTCACTTTCATAATAGTTATCATATTGACCAAGGACACGACCGGTAATGCGCATGACACGGCTGTCTAAATGCACTAATTTTGCAGAGACCACTTTCTGTTTCTCGAAGTAGTCGCGGCCTTCTTTTAAAATTGCAGGGGAAAAATCTTGTCTTAGCTTACGAAAATTTAACATATTATGTTACGCCATTGTAGGAATCATCTGCTCCTATTACCTTTTACATATTTCCACCACAACCCGCAACAAAAAATTTCTTGCCCCTGAGAAAATAATTTATCCAGAAAAAAGTCGACGATAAAAATTGAGATTTTTTTGTTCATTACAAAAAATCTGAAAAAAATTAAAATATTTAATACTAAATTCGAGGAGGTGTCATGGCTATCCGTTTCCCAAATGAATCCACGTTGTTTGCATATCTTGAAACTCATCCCAGAGAAGGGTTTCAATTACCTAGAGAAATCAATGAACTCATAGCTAATTTTTTTGCAGAACAATCTTTAAAGGAACTAGATAAACTAGAGAACTTACTAGTTAGTTTTAATACCTGTTGGTGGAGACTACCACTCGTATACTTAAATTCAATTAGCACTGTTGTTAAAGAAATACTTAAAGATTGTGCAAGAAATAAGCCATCTAATGAAGAAAAAAAATCACAAATAGAGCACCGCTCATTTTCACGCCCCTGCATACAAATAAGACCGGCAGAAAGCCACATGCCTACCCGTCGATTCAGTACCGCCCGTGTGACAAATCCTCTTAGAACCAGAAACAAAACTACAACAGCGAGCTCCACAACTTCAAATACCTCTACCTATTCATCGAAATAAATTTTTACACATGACGAAAAGTGCACCATGCGCTATGCTTTTTCTGTTTGCGGGCGTAGCTCAGTGGTAGAGCATCACGTTGCCAACGTGAGGGTCGTGAGTTCGAACCTCATCGCCCGCTTTCTGATACATTTAAGAGGTATTTTACATGTCCGCAGCGGCAAAAAAAGAGCAAGAATACAAAAACGAGCAGGTTCAATTCACTGTGCACCATAAACCCAATAGCGTGGTCGAATATGAAGTTCAAGTTTTTACCCCTATTCTAAAACAGACTCATGGTCAAGCTGTCCGCATTGTAGGAAAAGAGGTTTCGTTTCCCGGTTTCCGCAAAGGAAAAGCTCCTGAAGATGTGGTCCTCAAACGTCATGGCTATGAAATCGATAAAAAATGGCAAGATCTGATCGCCGATGCCTGCTTCAAAGAGTGCGATCGCTTAGCCAAAATCCCTCTCCTTCGTCGCGATTCCACTATTTCTTATAAAATGCATCAGCACTCTAAAGACGGAGCTAAATTAACACTCAGTTTTGAAACAGTGCCTATCGTCCCAACTGTCGATCCGAAAAAATTGCAATTGAAACCGATCGATAGACCCGAAGTCAATGAGGAAAAAATCGAAGAAACAATCCGCCAAACCCGTCTCTTTTTTGCAAAGTGGGAACATGTGACTGATCGGCCCATTCAAGAAGGCGATTTTGTCATACTCGATGTGGATGTGATCGATGAAATGCCCCATCAAAGGCTATTTACCGATACCCGTTTTGAAGTGAAAGACCACTCTATGGCCAAATGGATGAAAGATCTGGTGTTGCATAAAAAAGTGGGCGATTCTGTGGAAGGGGTCAGCGTGCCCGATGAAGATTTAAAACCAGAAGAAAAAGAAGCGTTTAAACCTAAAAAAGTACGCGTCTATATTAAGGTGATAGAAACAGCCTCTCTGCCCCCCATAGACGATGTCTTTTTGAAACAACTCGGCACTGATAGCATAGAACAGATGCGCGAGCGCATTGGCCACTTATTGAATAAACAAGCCGATGAACATGTGCGTGAAAAACAGCGCGAACAGGTCACTGATTTCCTCCTTACAGCGCATCCTTTTGAAATCCCCCGTAGCGTAATCGAGCGCGAAACACAATTCCGCATGCAACAGATTTCAAAAGATCCCCAATTCATCAAAAATTGGAATGCGATGCCCGAACATGAGCGGCGTCAATTTGTGACATCGGTCATGTCGCAAGCAGAAAAAGCGGTGCGGATCTTCTATCTTTGTCGAAAAATTGTCCAAGAGGCGCAGATCAATATTACAGACAAAGATGTTCCTGCACCTATCACAGACCCATTAGAGGCTCTCTTGAAACCAGGCGCCCCTATGCATGACCCCAATGAGCCTGACGTCAAACAGGCAGAGGCCTTCTCGCGTGTCGTTCTAGAAAAAGCAGAAGATTGGGTGATCCAACAAGCAGCCCAAGCAGCCATAGTTGCTTCTTGAACTTATATGACAAATCTGGAAACAATACGTTAAAGTGAAGAACTAAAGGAATCAAGAGACTATGAAAGAGAGAATGAGTTATACAATCCCTTATATTATTGAAGATACGGGCCGTGGCGAGCGCGCCATGGACATCTATTCCCGTCTCCTCAAAGACCGCATCGTATTTATTGGCACAGAAATTAATGATGCCGTTGCCAACACGGTGATTGCGCAGCTTCTTTTCTTAAGAGCCGAAGATCCCAAAAAAGATGTTAATATCTACGTCAACTCCCCTGGCGGCTACATCACTTCTGGGCTTGCGATTTATGACACGATGCAGTTCATGAGTTATGAGATCAACACCTACTGTTTAGGAATGGCAGCCTCTATGGGCGCTCTGATCTTAATGGCAGGCACTAAAGGGAAAAGATATGCCCTCCCCAACAGCCGGATCATGATTCACCAGCCCACCGGCGGATTGATGGGAACCTCCAAAGATATCGAACTTCAAGCAAATGAACTTTTAGAACTTAAAATGATCTGTGGCCGCATCATGGCCGAAAAATCAGGCCAGCCATTAGAGAAAATTATGGAAGATTCTGAAAGAGATTTCTATATGGATCCCCTCAAAGCGATCCAATATGGCATTATCGATAAAGTCGCCTCGAAAGTTCCCCAGGAAATAAAAGCCGCTTAAAAAAATGAGTAAAAAAGACAAACAGATCCCTACCTGCTCATTTTGCGGCCGTACCGAAGAAGATGTCGAGAAATTGATTTCAGGTCCAGAATGCTACATTTGCGATAAATGCATCCACTTATGCATGGACATTATCGATAAAAAGCCTGTCCATCATGAACTTAAAATATTAAAGCCAAAAGAACTCAAAGAGGCTCTTGACGAATACGTGATCGGCCAAGAAAAAGCCAAAAAAACTGTGTGTGTGGCTGTCTATAACCACTACAAACGGATCCGCTCTCTCCAAAGAGAAAAAGGCGAAGTAGAATATGGCAAATCCAATGTGCTGCTGCTTGGGCCCACAGGTTCTGGAAAGACGCTCATTGCCCGCACTTTGGCCCAGACCATTGACGTTCCCTTTGCCATTGCCGATGCGACCACTCTCACCGAAGCCGGCTACGTGGGAGAGGATGTGGAAAACATCATCCTGCGCCTGGTCCAAGCTGCCAATTATGACATTGCACGAGCAGAAATGGGGATCATCTATGTGGATGAAATCGATAAAATCCGTAAAACCACAGGAAACGTCTCTATTACGCGCGATGTGTCTGGAGAAGGGGTCCAGCAAGCCTTACTTAAAATCGTCGAAGGAACGATCGCTAATGTGCCTCCAAAGGGGGGTAGAAAGCATCCCAATCAGGAATATATCAAAGTCAATACCCAAAACATCCTCTTTATTGTAGGCGGGGCCTTTGTCAATTTAGAGCGCATTGTGGCCAAACGACTGGGAAAAAGTACGATCGGCTTTGATCTTTCACAGGCCACCACCATCGACCTGCAAGAGTCGAATTACCTTCTTTCAAAAGTAGAACCAGAAGATTTAGTCGAATTTGGCATGATCCCTGAATTTGTGGGCCGCTTCAATAGCATCGCCAACTGTAATGAGCTGACCGTCGATGATCTGGTCAATATCCTAGTCGAGCCAAAAAATGCCATCATTAAGCAATATAAGCAGCTTTTTACGGAAGAGCAGGTCAAGCTTCATTTTACAGACGATGCCTTGCGCGCCATTGCAGAAAAGGCGAAAGATACAGGCACTGGGGCAAGGGCCTTGCGTATGATTGTAGAGGGTACTTTATTAGAGACAATGTACGATGTCCCCTCTAATCCTGAGATCAAAGAGGTCATTGTCGAAAAAGACTGTATTACAAAGGGAATGGCGCCTATCTTGAAGAAAAGTTAGAGAATATCCCAACTATCAACGAAATTCTCTATTCTCTGTTCCATTTCTGCGCGAGCTACTAGATAATCTCTTGCTGAATTTTGCATGCTTAGATTAACGACTGGCTGAATATCGCCTAATTCAGGCTTTGAAAAGTCTGTGACGACATCATTTAAATGTCTTGCGGCTGCTTCGATCATTTTTTCAACTTCAGGTCTAAATTCTTGATCCACCTTATATGTGAAATAATGTTTAAATCCATCACCTGTATAAAGGCCAGGATTATAAAGGATTGCATCACGAACAAAGATATTTTCAATTGTAGACTTCTGCAGCTTTCCATTATCTTTTCGTGCATTCGCTAATTGACTTGTAAAGGTCAAATTAAATAATCCTAAGCAGTTCTCGCGAATATAACGCTCTTCTTCTGCATGCTGGGCGGGATTGTCTTTTTTTATTTTGCTATTGGCAAGATTAAATTCTTGTGTGTTTCTCAATCTTCCTTCCACATCCCGTTTACTTTGCTCAATTTCTTGTCGTTTATCCAATTCTTCTTGATAAATCTCTTCTTGTACTAGAAGTGTGGTCTTAGGATAGTGGCACAAGACCAGCGAAGGGGCAAAATAGTCCATTTTCTCTAATTCATCTTTCATTGACTCCAGTGCATTAATTTCAACCTTCAATTTCTCTTTGTCAATGACTTCTCTCTCTTGTGGAGTTAAATAACTGCGCTGTTTTTTTTCATTTATCTTTGCATCAAGTTGATTGACTAATTGTTTATGCATTAAATGGCAAAAAGTATAACGCTGTAAAAGATCATCGCGTCGAGAAACATCAGCTGCATCAGTACTTAAAATAGAATGGGCAAATAATGCTTTTTGCGTTCTTTTAAATCCTGCTTGTGTAGTATCGATAAAGTCTTGCGCTTGAGCTTTTACGAGAGTTTCATTTGGACCATTTTTGATTTTTCCATTTCGAACGCTGTGATTTCTATCCACACGATTTCGATGTCTAAAGAATGGACGTGCGATTTTAAAGTAGAAATCTCGAAATTCTT
>CAZMTP010000065.1:0-5664 GCA_964569185.1 uncultured bacterium | reverse complement strand
TGCAACTCCCTCTGATCATAGGGGGAAAAGAGGCTTTAATTTTTTATCAACAATTCTTGACGTTTGCGCATTGTAAAGAGCAGCATGATCGTGCTGATTAAAGCTAGGCCCATCCAATACCAGCCAATACTGGACACAATGCCGGTTTTTTTATAAAGCCATAAAGAAACAGCTGAAGTGGGGCCGCCAAGCAGTTGCGTGCCCACAGAATATCCAAAAGAGATAATCAGATACCGATAAGAGGCGGGAACAAGTTGTAGGGCCCAGGCATGGAAAGGCGCAAAAAAGGCCACTCCTAAAAGCACTAAAACAGTTCTCACCGCCACAATAGTGAAAAGTGATCCTTCTTTTAGCAGCAGGCACAACGGAATGGCGCATACGGTCGCAATCAGCGCACAAAAAAACATCCATTTCTCTCTTGAAACTTTGGAGGAGAGCCAACCGCACAAAGGCAGCGCGCAGAAATCCAAAATAAGCAATAACGTATTCATCCCCATCATCTCCGTTTTGGAAAACGGACTAATGAGAGGGATAAAACCATTCATAAGAACAAGCGCAATAGTATAGCTAGCGTAGCTATAGCCGGCGCTAATCATCACACACAAAAACAGCTTGCGATGTTCCCAGAGAATTTTCAGAAGCGGTGCTTCTCTCTGCAAGACGGGCGTTATCTCTTCTTGACGGCGTAAAAAAAGACCAAAAAGTACCGTCACTATTCCAAAGATATAAAGTATTCTCCACCCCATCTCTATCTGATGATTGGTAGAGAGAAAAAAAACTCCGGCAGAGGCGAGCAAAATACCTCCAATCGTGGACGCGCTATAAAGGCCGCTAAACCAGTCCTGCTTTTTTTCAGGACTATTTTCTAAAAGATAGATGGCGCCTCCCATCGATTCCCCTGCGGCAAAGAAATTTTGCATCACCCTTCCTATACAAAAAATAAGCGGCGCCAAAATCCCGGCTTGTGCGTAGGTCGGACTGAGCGCAATGCAGGCAGATACAAGGCCCATGCCCCCTAAAGAGAGAAAGAGCGCTTCTTTTCGCCCGCGCCGATCGCCAATGATGCCAAAAATCAGCGCTCCCAAAGGACGGGCCGCCATTCCTAAAGGAATCATCGCGTAGGTCAATATCAGTGCAGTGATCGGATCTTGCTGTGGGAAAATTAAAGGCGCAAGAAAGGGAGAGAGGAAACCAAACAGCGCCGCGTCATAATGCTCAAAAAGATTTCCGAGCCAAGCGCTCCAAAAAAACCGTTGCTTCATATACACACTCCTTTCGCTGGCATTACCCAGATCAAGTTTTTATTTTGAGGGTATCATCTCAGCTAAGCGATAGGCTTAGCACCCCTGGTGATACGACCATTATAGGAATCTCAAACTTTTTCGTGAATATTGATAAAATTTTTACTTTTCTTTTAAAATGCGCAATTTAAAAAAATATGATTCCAATTCCTACACCAATTCTTCGACTAACACATATTGAAAATTTGCCTACTATACTTTCAAGAGAAGGACTCCATTCATCCAATAAAACACCTTTCGATCAGTTCCCCTACAAGCCAATTCATAATCCTAACATCCAACAAAAAAGACATATTCAAATAATTCCCTGCGGGCCAAAAGGCACATTACACGATTATGTACCTTTCTATTTTGGTCGTTTATCTCCTATGTTATTTCAAATTCATACAAAACAAATCCCATGCTGCCCTGACGGCCAAGAAAAAGTGATCTATTTAGTTGCGCATGTTCAAGAAATAATAGAAAATAACATGAAATATGTCTTTTCCGATGGCCATGGAATTGCGCGCTTTACAAAATATTTCGATAACATCGTGAATCTTGACAAAATAGATTTTCAGATTGTTAATCAAAAACAATGGGCAGATGATGAAAGTGATAGAGACCGGCAACGTAAAAAACAGGCAGAATTTTTAATTCACGATTTCTGTCCTTGGATTTGTGTGCGTGAAATTATTGTGATGAACCAAAATATGAGAGATGTAGTATTGGAAATTTTTTCCAAGTTCTCCTCAAAATTGCATCGCCCTATCTCTATTAAAAGAAATTGGTACTATTGATATGCTGTACTTTACTAAAGGCAATCTTTTAGAAGCAGATGTGGAAGTGTTAGTCAATACAGTTAACTGTGTCGGCTATATGGGTAAAGGGATCGCCTTTCAATTTAAATGTTCTTTTTCTGAAAATTTTCGTGCCTATCAAAAGGCTTGTAAAAGTGGAAAAATCAAGCCTGGGCATATTTTTATTTACGAGACAGGATTTTTAAATAATCCGAAATATATATTTAATTTCCCTACTAAAAGGCATTGGCGTGAACAATCAAAATTAGAAGATATACAATCTGGCTTAGTTTCTCTTGTCTACTGGATTGAACAATTACAGATCAAATCGATTGCAATTCCTGCATTGGGCTGTGGCTTAGGGGGACTTCCTTGGGCCAACGTCCGAAAATTGATTGAACAGCAGTGCATAGACTTAAAATCAACTGACATTTTTATTTATGAACCTGAGAAATTTATTCAAACCATGCCTGCTAATAAAACCAAACCTATAATGACACGCGCACGCGCATTATTTATTAAATTAATGCATCTCTATCAACATGATAATTATCCTTTAAATCTATTGGTTATTCAAAAATTAGCCTATTTTCTCCAAGAATCTGGAGAACCTTTAAAGTTGAAATATGAAGCAGGACACTTTGGACCCTATGCACATAATTTAAATAAAGTTCTAGAAATCTTGGAAAATTATTACATAAAAGGATTTGAAAAAACTAATAAGCCATTCGCCCCTATAGAACTAATTTATAATGCAATAGATGATGCAAATGCTTTTTTAAATTTGGATATAACAGCTAAAACTAGAATAGAATTAGTTGAAGATCTAATCGATGGATTTAGCACGCCCTACGGATTAGAGCTTTTGGCCTCCGTCCATTGGGTAGCTCACTACAAAAATCCCCCTGCCCGCACTCAGCAAGAGGCAATTCAGCTAGTCCATACTTGGAATACGCAAAAAAAAGAGAAATTTGATCAAGAACACATTATATGTGCTTGGGATCAGTTAAAAAACAAAAACTGGATTCATCTCAATTGACTTAGAATTTTATGAAGCAGAAGATCTATCTGATCCGCCATGCAGAGACAGAATGGACCGTTTTAGATAAACATACCGGTTTAACAGACATTCCCCTCACAGCGCGTGGCGAAGAGCAAGCAAAGGCTCTGAAAGAACGGTTAAAGGGACATTCCTTTGCGCGTGTCTTAGTGAGTCCTCTGCAACGTGCGTTTAAAACTTGCACACTAGCTGGTTTTTCGGACAAAGCAGAGGTCGATCCTGATCTTGTCGAGTGGAACTATGGCGACTACGAAGGCAAAAAAACAGCCGATATTCTGAAAACCGATCCCACTTGGGATATTTTTTCAAGTGGCGCTCCTGGAGGCGAATCGGTGGCTGCCGTAGGGCAAAGAGCAAAACGCGTGTTAAAAAAGATTCAGCAAATACAAGGCGATGTGGCTCTTTTTTCTAGCGGCCATTTTCTGCGTACACTCACTGCATGTTATCTTCAGCTAACACCTGCAGAAGGCAGACTTTTTTTGCTCTCCCCCGCCTCAATCTCCATTTTAGGCTATGAACGAGAGGATCCTGTCCTCTTGCTCTGGAATTCTCATCTTTAAACCTTTGATTTAATTGAATAAAAAAGATAATATTATTTTAATTAAAGAGGAATAATTATTAAAAATTAAATTTTATTATTTATGGTCTTTTTTAATATTAATCTGAGTTCTAAAGAACCGATCGTCACAGCTCAAAAATTACTCGATCACAAAAGAGCTTCTGGACATTTTGATAATTTTCAAGCTCCAGAAACTGTCCTTGTCTGCTACCAATCATCCACCATGCAGTATCTTCTCAAAAAACACCCAGACTGCAAACCATCGAAGGCAGTTACTCATTTTTATCTGATAGACGACGGCCGGGTCGGTGTTCTAGGCGATTGGGGAGTTGGAGCGCCAGGACTCGCCATTAAAATGGAGGAGCTCGTGGCTCTGGGCGCAAAACGCTTTATTGCTGTGGGGACCGCAGGTGGTTTGATGGATGCACATCAGATCGCAGATTTTGTGCTCTGCCCAAAAGCTTTAGCTGAAGATGGCGTCGCTCACCTGTACTTATCCGACAACACGAAGATAGTTCATGCTGATTCTGATCTCATTTATGAGTGGGGATATTTTTCTAAGGAGCGCTCATTACCGCAATTTGACCCCGGAATGGCATGGAGCTTTTCAGCTATTTTTCGTGAAACACTCGAAGATGTTTATAGAGTTAGAGAGCAGGGATGCAGTGTAGTTGAAATGGAAGCGGCTACTCTGTATGCCATTGGTAAAGAAAAAGGTGTGCAAACACTGACGCTTTTTGTGATCAGCGATTCAATTACCGATAAAGATTGGGTTCCTCGTATCAAAGACTCTAAGGTTAGAAACAACCTTCATCAACTTGCTGACTGGGCTTTGGAGTTCTGTTTGACTCCCGTTCACTCTCAATGTGATTAATCTTTAATTGTCATTATACTGCTTTTTATTTACCCTGAAGACTGTATGAGTTGGATTACAAATCAATCTAAAAAAGGAACTAAAAAGATTGTAGTGGTACCATACAATCCTGAGTGGCCCAGAATTTTTGAAGTTGAAGCTTTAAAAATCAAAGAGGCTCTTGGTCCCAATTGCTTAGCTATTCATCATATTGGTTCTACTTCTATACCAGGTCTTGCAGCAAAACCTGTGATTGACATGATCGGAGTAGTGAAAAACCCTGAAAAGGCGATCAAACCTCTTGAAAGCTTAGGTTTCAAGTATAAGGGCGAATATAACATCCCCATGCGCTATTATTTTAATCGATCGGAAGGCATAGATACCAATCTTCATGTTTATGAAGAAGGTCATCCCGAAATCGAGCTTAATCTTCTTTTTAGAAATTATTTGCGCGACCATCCTGAAGCAAGAAAAGAATACGCAACTCTAAAAGAGAGTCTTTTGAAAGAAAAATCATCCTATGAAAAGAATAATTCCGTTTTTACTGGCTACAATCTTGGCAAAGACGCTTTCATAAGAAAAATTTTAAAGGCGGCAAACTATAATCAAATTCGCATCATGAAATGCACTCACTACGCTGAGTGGGATTTTGCTAAAAGACTAAGACAAAAATGTTTCTTTGATTCCTTATCAAAATCAGATCCTTATACATGGACATTTGATCACAAGGAACATGCTCATCTCATTCTCTATCAAGGTATCGAAATGATTGGGTACGCTCACATTCAATTTTGGCCAGACCAGAGAGCTGCCTTGAGAATTTTCGTTATCGATGAACAATATCGGCATCATGGCTTTGGCAGTCATTTTTTAAGTCTTTGCGAACGATGGTTAAAAAAACAAAGCATTCGATCTCTGCATGATGAAGCAAGACCGAATGCCGTAAAATTTTATCGTAAAAACGGGTATTCGGAAATGCCTTTTAATGACCCCAGTGGTGAGCCACCAAGCCCTCAAGATATTGCGATGGGAAAAACGCTGTGAGCCAAAAAATGAACATCTATTCATTTCTAGCTCCAGTAATCATGAATTGATGCCTGCAATTTGGGCCT
>CAZMTP010000064.1:0-5709 GCA_964569185.1 uncultured bacterium | reverse complement strand
CTGAAATGTCTTGCCGGTCTTTGTTGCCGTGGTTATCGTACACCGTCGCTAACCGAATCTCTCGGTTCCATTGCGCATCGATAATGGGAGCACCTACGCTGCTGCTTAGAATGGGAGCATCTGCGCTGCTACTTAGAAAGAGTACGGCACAGGCAAGGGCTCCTATCCCTATCCCGAAAATTCCGCTTGTAGAGCTTCTGCCGTAGCTTGCATCCAGGCCGCCAGGCAAACTGGCTAAGGGTTCGAGACGGCCGACACAGGGCGCAGAAGGGGTTGTAGACATATTAACTCCTATTGCTAAATAACAAACGATTATATAATATTTTTTTATAGAAATCAATTAATACATATCCATTAACTAACCCAAGTTCTCCGACAAAAAATTTCTTTAAAAATCCTCAGGTTACTTATATTCAATGAAAAAACAGTTTTTGCGTAAAAACGATGCTTTTGTAAACATCTCATATTCAATATGTTTCAAATTTTTCGTCTTTGTAGTGTCGAATTCCAATTTTCATGTCAGAATATGACTGTAGACTGCTGCTCTTTGCTGTAAATTGTGACTTCTTAACTCCCCACCGCTCTTCCCCTCCATGGATCATTTTCTGGTCATTTTTGGGGGAATTTGGGCTTGTTTTTGATGGCTATTTTCTCCATGAAGAGTTGGGGGGCGGCTGGACGCATTCAGAACTTTTGACTGGCAACTTCTCCTAGGTGTGATACAATCTTTCTCAATATTTAGCGGGAGCGATTCGCCCAAAAACGGAAGAATCAGGAATATTTTGAGAGCTGTTTTAAAGACGTTTAGGCTGCTTGCTTAAGCAGAGTGAAGCCTAGCATCTCTAGCCAATAAATCTGGCTCTAAGACTTAAGGATTGAGAGACTAATGAAATACCACCTCATTCAATTGATAAGCGTAGTTCTATTTGCGGGAGTATTGAGTTTCGTAGAAAAAATAATCATCCGCCGCATCCAAACTAAAATGGAAGCAAGCCCCAACATCTGGGGTAAGGCCATTCTCAATTCCGTACGCAAGCCTTTCCATTTTTTCATCTGGTTTACCGTTCTAGCTTTTGCCCTCCGACCTCTTCAACAGATGTTTATCCAAGACGAAATGGTAGCGGCGCTATCCTACACCCTTTATCAAAGTGGGATATTCCTCATTTTTATGTGGGCAATTTTTCGATTTATCAACAAGTTTGAACATCTTGCTGCCTTCATTAAGAATAATAAACACAACGCCATTCGGGTTGCACAACTTTTAAGAGTTTCTGCCTTTATAATCGGGGGGATTTGCTTCCTTCAGCTTTTGAATATTCCTCTGTCCGGATTACTCGCTTTTGGTGGAATCGGAGGGATCGCACTCGGATTTGCGGCTAAAGACTTATTTGCCAATTTTTTTGGCGGATTCATGATTTTTTTAGATCAACCCTTTCAAGTTGGAGACTGGATTCGTTCACCCAACCAGGAAATCGAAGGCAAGGTTGAACATATTGGGTGGCGTCTCACTCGGATTCGGACCCTTAACAAAAGTCTAATCTTTGTCCCCAATACGATATTTTCTACTGTTGTCATTGATAATCCTTCCCAGATGAGCAACCGACAGATTAACACAACACTGACCTTGAGCTATATGGATGCATCCAAGGCTCATCAGATTATTTCGGAGATTCGAGATCATTTAAGAGTCCACCCTGAAATCGACAGCACCATTCCCTATTTTGCCACTTTGATGAACTTTAGTCCCTTTGGCCTAGAAGTCGCCATTCAGGCCTGCACCAAAACAATAGACATGCTTGAGTATCAAGCCATCCAGCAAGAAATCTTTTTTAAAATTTTAGCTATTATAGAATCTCACGGCGCTCATTTAGCTCATGTGAACCACCTCACCCCATCCGATCAGATAAAATTGAGACATTTACTCGAAAAAGAGTAGTCTGTAAGGCTCCCTTGAGGTAACGAAAGCCGGGCGTTGTAGAGGATCTCGAACGTTTTTTTACGCCGCCAGCCTTATATGTTTAGGACTACCTGTTTCAAAATAATATTGCTTAAAAAGGAATAACTTCTATACTGCGATTGAGATAAAGTGATCGGAATAAATGTATGCGTATTGACCTGTTTCTGTTGGCTCTATTCTGTTATGCTTTATCTTTGGAATCCCTTGAGAGAAGGCCCGAAGCTTTAAACTTAAAAACCAGCATTCTAGTCCCCTGCCATTACAAACACTTCCAGTTCATACCGGATTTATTAAAATGCTACGCGGAACAGACGGTTACGCCAGACGAGGTTGTTATTTCATTACAGCAGTACCATCTCATTCCTGGAGAAGCCATTAGTGAAGTACTCGATAAAACCTGGCCCTTTTCCTTGAAAATTGTCTTTGATGAGGGGGTAACTGCAGGGGTCAATCGCAATAATGCAGCATTTAATAGTACAGGCGATCTACTCATTACACAGGATGCAGATGATCTACCGCATCCTCAACGTGTGGAGTTAATCAAGCATCTATTTGATAATTTTTATGTGGAATTATTGATGCATCCGCTTTGATCTCGGCGAGCACCCGCCTATTAAATATTCATTAACCGAAATTGAAGAGCTAAGTTCTTATTTTGATGAATGGAATCAGCTTTCTTGGGATCGTGTGCATAATGGGAATATCGCTTGTGCAAGGCAAGTTCTGAATATAGTGCAATGGTCGAATAGTTCGTATGGAGAAGATTCTTGCTTCAATTACCATGTGTGTTTATTCCATAAATACAAGGTGGGCGTTTTCGCATTTTTGGTAACGTTCAGGCCTCAGTTCTCTTACCTAAGATTACCATGAAAAAAAAGTTACTCGGCTTATGCCTATTCTTATGGTTTACATTACCCGCTTTATACTGTGTTGAACAAGCGGATTTGATCGTTTTTTCTTATAACCGACCTATGCAGTTGTATGCTCTGCTCGAGTCAGTAGAAAAGCGAATGGCTGGCATTCGCAAAGTTGGAGTGGTATATCGAGTAGATGCAGATTATGAAGAAAATTACAACATAGTTAGAGAGATATTTTTTAATTGCCATTTTGTTAAGCAATCTTCGATTAATCCACGTGGAGATTTTAAATCTCATGTAATGGAATTACTTTTTGGAGCATTTGGCAAAGGAGCTGAATACGCTTTGTTCGCTGTTGACGATATCATCGTCACAGAAGCAATCGATATTCCACAGGGGATTAAAAAATTACAAGAGGTGGGGGCTTTTGGGCTTTATTATCGATTAGGCAAAAATGTTGATATCTGCGGCATGAACAATAGCTATCAGGGTATCCCCGTTTTAACCGCTGTCGGCGATGATTATTTCACCTGGAATATGGGCACAGGAAACAATGACTGGGAGTATCCTTACACAGTCGATCTCGCTTTATATCCCAAAGCTCATTTCGAAAATGAATTCCAAGCGCACGCATTCACCTATCCCAATGATTTAGAAGGAGGCTGGAATGCGAATGGCCCACGAACACGTACGGGTCTTTGCTGCAAAAAATCTAAAATGGTAAATATCCCCATGAATATCGTTCAAAATTTTGGCTGGGGAAATCCCTTTAATAATTCTCACACAACAAAAGAGTTAAACGATCTATTTTCTGAAGGGTTGAAAATAGATATAGAGGAACTCTATCACATGCAAAACAACGCCTGTCACATAAATTATTCGCCTAAATTCATAACACGGGAGATGCTATAACATGTTATACCGAAACAGTCTGAAAATTTGCTTGTGGTTGGAGTTATTTTGCCACTGCTTAACCGATGGAATTTATGCTGAACCTCCAAGGCAAATTCCAGAAAATTTACATACGCAATTCACTCTAGATGGAAAAATCCCTGTTCAACAGTGGTTCATAGATAATACCTGCTCCGACAACACACCCAGATTTTATTCGTGGACAACAATTGATGCATACATTGAGAGAATTAAAAACAAACAACCTAATTATTACGGGAATACAGATTTATGGCTATACCAAGCTTTTGAAGCCTACTCTATTCAAGGCAAAACTGTTGCAATTATTGGCTCTGTAGAGCCGTGGTATGAAAGCGTGGTTCTTGCCTTTGGAGGCAAACCTTTGACAATCGAATACAATAGAATTATAACAGACGATTCCCGTTTAACTCTCATGACAGCAGATGAATACGAAAATAACCCGATTCAATGTGATATAGTGTTATCTATTTCTAGCACTGAACATGATGGATTGGGAAGATATGGGGACCCCATTAATCCCAGCGGAGACTTCGAATTTATGGACAAAGTAAAGAATCAGATGCTTAAACCCGGAGGCTATTTAATATTAGCAGTCCCTTGTGGAAGCGATTGTTTAGTGTGGAATGCGCATCGGATTTACGGATCTCATAGACTCCCCCTTCTATTGCAAGGATGGGATATAGTGGATAGTTTTGGAATTGATTCTTTTGAAGCTAATTCTCGACTCTTTTGTTCTTCACTTGGAGATACAGGATTTCAACCTGTGTTTCTGCTCCAACCAAATTAGTAGGAATTATGAAATTGCTCAAAAGGAAAGTCTTAGCGGGAATAGCTCTGGTGATATTAGGTAGTCAGTCTCTAGAAGCCTATACGACTAAAGAAACATTTGCTCGATATCCTAATAAATATTTCGTAGAAAGCGGAAGCTGGGTTGGCGGGGGCATTGAAAATGCACTGGCTGCTGATTTCAAACACATTTATTCTATAGAATTAAAGCAGTCCTTGTATGAGTATTGCAGCTTAAAATTCGCATCATTTCCTTTTGTGAAGCTGTTCGTGGGGGATTCTGCTGAGATCTTGCCTTTGATTTTAGAGCAGATTGATGCACCTGCTACTTTTTGGCTGGACGGTCATTACTGTGGCTCGAACTCAGCAAAAGGTGCTTCTAATACCCCTCTTTTAGCCGAGCTAGAACACATTTCACAACACCCGATCAAAACGCATACTATTCTCATTGATGATATAAGACAATTTGGTACAGCCGAAATGGATTATATCACTTTAGAGATGGTGATAGAAAAATTACGATCCATTAACCCGGATTACGAAATACTGTTTGAAGATGGATATATACCTGGAGATGTTTTAGTCGCAGTAGTTAGAAAATAAATATACCAAGCTTATAGTCTTAGACGGAGATTCACTCATTTATAGCTTGCTGTCACCTTTCCACCAAACAGCTTCTGGAGTGCTGATAATAGCCTCCTCTTCCAAGTCTTCCAAGAACACGCCTCCCAATAGGTCGGATTCAAATTCTTCAGAAATTTCCAAGACCTTCCAATCAATGCGATTAACATTGGCAGATCCTCTATTGACTTGCATTTGATTCATTTGTTCTAAGGTGTAAATAGCAAACACTTGGACATCAAGCCAACGATCAACACAAGCCACGAGATAGTTTCTTTTTGGAAGTTCTGGGTAGGCGCGTGGTGTCTCATCCCAACCAAAGCACTGAGAAACTTTTTCGCTGTCAGAAATCTTTACCGCCGATGACAACTGTTTTGTTGTCCCAATTTTCAATGCTGGAGCTTTTTCCCTATGATGAGAATTAACCAAATGTTGTTGCAGATGATGCTTTACTCTTGCGTCTAGTGGCGATGCCCTTGATGCCATCACAAACCTCCTGTATTTTAGGGGCAAAGTTCTACCAAACCGAAGCAGGAAAGTCAACGCCAATACTGC
>CAZMTP010000063.1:0-5746 GCA_964569185.1 uncultured bacterium | reverse complement strand
AGAAGGGCGCATGCTGTCACTTCATCAGCATGAAACGTCCCATCGTGTGTGCCAAAACTTCTTGGAATCATTTTTTCTCAAAGAAAATAACATAAAATGTTGATTTTGCAAAATCATAAGAAATTGTGTAACGTGAGGTCATGCATCACTATCTCCAGCCAGACCTCTATGATCTGATCACTCCTGATGGCTTGATCACCACGCTCACTCACCTAAATGAAACCAGCGCTGAGGCCACAGTCACAATTCAAAATATTTCCCCTATATTTATCGGGTATAAAATTGCCCCCGAACATGTTTTTTTTAATATTAAAAGCACCCTGGCCCAATTAGGGATCAATGGAGTCGGCCAAAAATACTACTTTAACACCACAATGCATCAGGCCGAAGTCCAGGTGTTACTCACCTCCATTGGCCATCTGGGCAAAAAAATGTTAAAACTCCTCAGCAAAGGCGATTATATCGGCAAACTCTTTGCTGCAGATCCGAAGAGACGGGTGCGCGACCCCGATTATCTTTTCCGTATGTTTGGCCGGTTTGACCGCAAAGGCACTCCCCTTCTCTCTTTAGGAGGAAAACAGGGCAGCAAAGATCTTATGCTAGAAAAAAAAGATGGCCATACGGTCGCCTACCTGACATTGCAAGAGGGAATTTTAAAATATGATGCTTCAATTGAAGGATTTCTTCCAACGCTTGCAAAAGCGTTAAAAATTCCAGAACTAAAAACAAGACAGCTACTTCACCTGCATCAGATTTGGCATGCAGGCGATGAAAAAAGAGTCTCTAAAGACCAGCTTTTGCTTGTTAAAACACTCCCCCTGCATGTGCGCACAGTATTTGGAAAAGTGGTCGATGAACTATTTCCTAAAGGGGTACACCATACGACCGCAACTGTTTTAGAACCTTCTACCAAAGCTTCAGGCGATATTTATGAACTTTTTGGCTCTTCTCCACAAGAAATTCATCATATCCCAGTGGAATTTTACACCTTAGAACCGCATCGCGAATATGTTTTCTTTTCAGATCGGGATCAATTGCAAGCGGCGCTTGAAGATCCAGCGACCATTTTTAAAGCATTTGATACAGCTCCAAAAGAAAAACAGCTGCGTGCCGCCGCTTTTGTGGTCAAAGGCGAGCAGCTTCTCAACATTCAGCCACAAGATTGGATTGTGCGCGAGGTCTTTTCTCATGAATATCCAGGGCTGATCCACCATCAAGCAGATCAGGCACGCATGGTTGAGCGCTATATCGAGCAGCAGCCCAGCTATCCCTTCTTAAAAGCAATTGAAGATGATCTGATTACAAGCGAAGGCATTCTCCTAGTCAAATATTTCCCTTCGCCAGTGATGAAAAAGATGCTCTTAAGCGATTTTGTGCAATCCAAAGTGAAACGGCTCTATTTCCAATACCCTTCGCAATCTTATGGTGATTTTTTCTCGCATGAAGACCGCTCTTTCTTGCTCGACTTAGCTAAATTTGCCATCCCTGTTTATTGGGTCGATAAAACATCGGGCAAAATTCTGCAGTTTGTTCCCAAACCTGACAAAGATGCGGGCCTATTTGTGCCCCTGCCACAGATCGATGAGTTTCTGAAAGCCACCTCCTTTGGGATTTATGGATCCAACTTACTGGAGGGCAACTTTGAAAAAGAGCTGACCCACCTCATGGAGGGATTAAAAAAAATGCGGCAAGAATCGCGCCATCCCCTTCTCAACAAAAATACTCCGATTGCACTCATCACTGGCGGAGGGCCAGGAGTGATGGAGGTGGGCAACCGTGTGGCGCGCGCCGTCAAAGTGCTCTCCTGTGCCAATGTGGTCGATTTTAGAAGCCGAACAGGGGGCGTGGTCAATGAACAGAAACAGAATCCTTATATCGATGCCAAAATGACCTACCGCTTAGACCGCTTAGTGGAGAGGCAAGCAGAGTTTAATTTAGATTTTCCCATATTTCTTGCGGGCGGCATCGGCACCGATTTTGAATACTCATTGGAAGAAGTGCGACGCAAAGTCAGCATTTCAGCGCCCACACCCGTTCTTCTTTTCGGATCGCCTGATTACTGGCGCCAAAAAACCGCCACACGCTTCCAGGTGAACCTTGCCAGCGGCACCATCTCAGGTTCTGAATGGGTCAGCAACTGCTTTTATTGCGTGCAGACAGCCAGCCAAGGCCTAAAAGTCTACCAGCAATTCTTTGCGGGCACATTGCGCATTGGCAAACAAGGCCCCGTCTATAAAGAGGGATTTTGCACGATTACTTGACGGCAACCTGCTCTTTGTCCCCATAAAGCTGCTTAGTAGCAAGCTCACAATTGGCTTGAACGTGGGGCTTTACGTCTGCAGGTAAGTGGGGATTAGCCAGAAGTTGGCAGCAGGCTTGCAACCCTTCCTGAAATCTCCCTGACAAGAGCGTGCAGTTAGCAAATTCAATGAGCAGCTGATGGTCATAAGTTAGATACTCTACACACAAATCTTCTACAGGATAGGGAATGGAAAGCGCATATTTGGAGACCAGGTAGCCCAGCAGATAATTGCCCTGCTTGCGATAGAGTACCGCAATGCGAAAAAGCGGTTCTGCGCGCATAGGCCTAAATTCATAAGCTTTAAAATAGGCAGCGAGCGCTTCTGTAGGCTTGTTAAGCTTGTCTAGTACCGTTGCTTTATTATAGAGGGTCAAATAGGTTTCTTGTATGTCAGTGCTGGGCAAAGAAAGCCGTTTCTCAAACCCTTTTAATGCCTCCTCATATTTCTCTGCGTTCAGATAACTTTGGGCCATATAAAAAGCATAACGACTATTGGTAGGGTCATCTTTCAATGCCTTTTCTAAGAGCAGAGCATCTTTTAGATATTTTTTAGGATCTTTAGAGCGAGCCCCCACAGCCGCATTACAGATATTCATCACCCCCTTCAACAGACCCACACTTTTGGCTTCAGGACACTCCAATACCTCATGCAAAACCCCTTTCCAAGTCCAGTTCAGATGGTTATTCACAAGCCCCACCCGTTTCACATCAGCGGCTCCCAACTGACGAACAATGACATGATAGTAATCTTTGTCTAATTCAGGCAGCATGAACCCTTCCGCATATTGCCAGATCTCATCCGCATCGATCAGCAATAGATAATCAGCTTTTCCTTTAGCCGCTTTTAATGCCTCATTTCGATTGTGGGCAAAGTTGACCCAGGAACTTTGGTGGAGCTCGCCAGGGATATCTTTTAAATATTTTTTTATAATCTCCTGTGTCCCATCGATTGACCCCGTATCAAAAATCACCCAATAGTCAATGAGGTGCTTGAGAGAGCCAATACATCTTTCGATCACCTCGCTCTCGTTTTTGACAATCATATTTAAACAGATAGTCTTTTTTTTAGCCCCTTCAGCTGAAAGATAGGTAACGCAAACCAAGGCAAATAGAAAAATGATTTTTTTAATCATAGATCACTCCAAAAGTTCAAAGAAATATATGACTCTAGGGGATTTTCTACAATCGCCATTAAACTATGAAGTTATTATTTTACTGTATTAATTTAATATCTTTTTGTTATAATAATATAAGAATTATTAACATTTTAATTATAGGTAAAATTATTATGTCATCAAAACCTGTTGATCAAAATACATGCCATACACACGGTGCTTTAAATCATTGTCTCGTTAATCCATTTTGCTCCTACCAATCTAGGGTTCATAAAGTGTTTAACGTCTTTTTCCATATTTTGGTTCCCCCTTTAGGAATCACACGCGCTTTATATTATGTGGCGAGCAAGTTCTACAATGTTGCTCGTTCTGCTTTCAAAAAGAGCCCTGATACAACAACAAACATAAAAAACCAGGTTTTGACTCATCTTGCAGCACGACCTGTAGCTTATGTTACAACACAAAAAAATGAACCTGTTGTTCATACTGAATCTAATGAATCTGCAACTGTTGAAACTGATCAGGCCATGCAAGAATCTAGACAAAAACTAATTAAGGGAATGAGTGCTAATAAAAGTCATCCATGGAACCATATTTTTACTGGAGGAATCCCTACGCACAATTGCTATGGCAAGCGAATAAAAACAAATAATCGCATAGATGCTTTAGCAGATACAGATTTTCTAAGACTTGCTAGGAAGATGGTGCAAGAACCAGTTAATAAAGAGACACGACCAACTGAATGCAAACGACCTGAAGAAGATGATGACACACAAACTTCTGTTGTTACTAAACCTACCCCAGATGTTGTAACAAATCCAAAAATTGAAGAACTTGTTAGCGTAATGGCACCAGAAGAAACACAAATTCAAACGCCTTCTATTTTAAAAGATAGAGGAGTTTTAAATTTTGGTCAGTTCGTGCAAAGCATATTAGTTTCTGTTATTGCAGAACGAGTATCTGCTCAGCCATTGAATTCTAAGAATGTTTGTTTAGGACACCAGATCCTCTAGTAGATTTCTAAGTAAACGAATCGTTAAAAGCCCCAAGAAAAACCGACTTCACCATAGTCGGTTTTTCTTTTAAAGAATTGCCCTTCGTAAGAATATCCATGGTGGTAATCGGCATAGATACGCATCTTTCGGCCGACACCCGCAAGTTTGCTAAACTCATAACCCACTCTAAAAGAAAAATCAAATTTCCAGTCGCGCACTTGCCAGTTTTCAATATGGACTGCGATAAAGGGCGTTCCATAGAGGCGATGATACTCGATCTTTCTTTCTAAGAAACGGCATTCCGCGCCATATTCCACATAGAGCGTTTTCATAGGGAATGTTTCATCACTATGAAGGATCACACCTGGCCCCCAGTAGAGGCGCAAATATTTAGAAAGTTGATAGCTGGTATAGAAATCGATCGCTTCAAAGCTAGGATTTTTCCGTTTTGCTAAAAAGTCAGGATGGTCCACTAAAAACTCATCCCCCAAGTGGCTTGAGATATGATAAATTCTTAAGCGAAACGACCAGCGATCAAAGGCATAATCTAGAGGAATTCCCAAGTAGTAGTCTGTATTAACAAGCTCAGAGACCTGGTGATTTTTATGAGGCACATCTTGGAAATTAAATACGGCCCAGATGCAGGCCTCAATCCCAATCTGCAAATCGCCTTTAACAGGAAAAACGCCGCGCCAGCGGTAAACGGGAAACTCATCCCCAATGGAAACGGCAGCTACCTGCTTACCAATCACCCGATCGCCATAGCGGTATGCGACTGAATAGTCGACTTGGCGCGGATCTGCCACAAATGGCGGGAAGAGCACCGTTGCCTGCGGGAACCAGAGGCCGGTAATGCAAGGCTTTTCCACATATTTTTTGGCCCGTTGCTCCTCACAAGTAGGCGGTTCGCAGGTCACTTCCACACAGCAGACCCCAGGAATATCTTTTACAAAGGCAATAATACTATTAGCAATGAACGCATTTTCAGGCAGATTGGAGATGTAAACCACATGTTCTTTGACTGTGATGATCACCTGATATTCGTAGAAGTTCATGTCGACAAGGGCCTGGATATAGCCCTCTTGATAGTGATCTGTAGGGTCTTCTAGGTGGCCATCGGGGATGCTCCCCCCGCGATGCAATAGAAACACACCATCGGCAACAAGCTGGTCTTCTTCTACCTTGGCAATTTCTTCTGATTCTTGCGCAGGCGTGTTTTTAGAGACGGCAGATTCGTCTGCAGCCAAAGTGAAGCAGCACAAAGAAGTCATCAATGCGATAAAGCATCTCATTGAAAATTTCTATATCAGGAATAGAATTAACCGCAAAGGGGG
>CAZMTP010000062.1:0-5799 GCA_964569185.1 uncultured bacterium | reverse complement strand
GTTTGGATTTTTTGGGAGTTAATGCCGTAGCGCAGATCATGTCCAGGGCGATCTTTAACAAATTCAATCGAAGAAGAAAAAGGTCTGGCCTCTTTCCTTGCCACTGCTAGGAATTTTTCGATAATTAGATAAGCCAGATCGATATTTCTATATTCTGCATTCCCCCCAATATTGTAAGTCTCCTGGGCTTGGCCTGTAGTCAGAATTTTCCAAACCGCATCCGCATGATCGTCCACATACAACCAGTCGCGCACATTAATGCCTTTTCCATAAATGGGCAAAGGCTGCTGATCGATACAACTGCGAATCAAACGCGGAATGAATTTTTCTTCAGCTTGATACGGTCCGTAGTTATTTGTGGAATGGGAAATAGTGATGAAAAGTCCATATGTATTCCCATAGGCGCGCACAAAATGGTCTGCGGCTGCCTTGGAAGCGGCATAAGGCGAGTTAGGGCGATAGGGCGCCTGTTCATCGCAATGGCCTGCTTCAATAGAACCATACACCTCATCTGTAGAAATATGATGGAATCGAATGGAAGGAAAATGGCGCACCGTCTCAAGAAGGGTGACAGTCCCTCCGACATTGGTCCTATAGAAAAGAGAGGGATCTGCAATGCTGCGGTCTACATGGCTCTCCGCTGCAAAATGGACGATCGCATCGATCGCATAAGTGCGGCACAACTTTTCGACTAAAGCGCCATCCAAAATATTGCCATGCACAAAGAGATAGCGCGGATCGTCTGCGACCATGGCCACATTTTTTAAATTCCCTGCGTAGGTAAGCAGATCTAAATTGACCAGTTTCTCAAAGGGGATTTTTTGCTTAAAAAGAGTGCGGATAAAGGCAGAACCCATAAATCCAGCTCCGCCTGTGACAAGAATGCGTTTATACATCTTTCAGAAGCTCCTTCAATGTCTCTTCCAAAGGCCTAGGCCTGCTTTTTAACATCGATTCAATGTAGGAAATATCTAATACAGAATAGAGCGGTCTTAACGCATTAAATGTGGGATTGTGTAGAGGTTTTATAGCGCGGCACTTAAAAGGAAGCCCTAAAGCGTTTCCTATTTTTAAAATCTGCTCTGCCACTTGAAAGCGAGAAACGGATAAGCTCCCAGCATAGTGAAAAATGCCGCTTTTGGATAAAAATTCGACCAGCGCCTCGGCTAAATCGAAGCAAAAAGTGGGCCGGCTAATATGTTTTGCATCCACTTCCAATTCTTCATGAGTAAGAAAAAGCTGTGGCAATTTCGAAATGAAATTGATGCCTCCTTTTCCAAAAAGCCAGGAAGTGCGCACCACACATGCACCCGGCGCTACAGCTAGCAGTTTTTTTTCTCCTTCTCTTTTACTTGCGCCATATACATTTTTAGGCGCGCAGAGGTCTGTTTCCAGATAGGGGCTCTTTTTTTCTCCATCAAACACATAATCGGTCGACACATGGACTATTTTGATGCCAAATGCCGCACTCAGACGTCCTAAATTTTCTGGACCTTGTGCATTCACAGCATAGGCCTGTGCGGGTTCTTTTTCTGCTTGGTCCACATGATTATACGCCGCACAGTTAATGATATGAGTCGGGCGCTGCTTCTGAGCAATATCCTTGAGCAGCTCGAGTTGTGTAATATCTGCTTGCATTCGATTAGTAGCAAAAAAAGGAATCTGCCGCTGTTTCAAGCAGAGCTGCATACTTTTTCCGAGCAGGCCATCGCTGCCTAAAATCCAGATCAGCATGTGACCACCTCAGAAAAATAGGGCGCTTCTAAATCTCGCGGAGAGATCAGCGGATTTTTTACTGGCCAATCGATCCCAATGGTGGGATCATCGAAACGAAATGTTTTTTCTTCGGCAGGATCATAGACGCTGCTGATTTTATAAAAAACGTGTGCTTCTTCGCTAAGCACTAAAAATCCATGAGCAAATCCAATGGGAATAAAAAGTTGCTGATGCTGGGCTGCATCCAAAACAATCGATTCCCATTTTCCAAAAGTGGGACTGTGGGGTCTAATATCCACAAATACATCGAGAATGGAACCCCGTAGTACAGTGACCAATTTTGCTTGTCCTGGTTTTCTTTGAAAATGCATGCCGCGCAACACATTCTTTTTTGAGTAAGAATGATTATCTTGAACAAAATCGGATGCTACCCCCCATTTCTGATACAGAGGCTTTCGATACCATTCCTGAAAGAAACCGCGTTCATCAAAAAAAGGACTGATTTTGATTAATTTTGGACCCTCTAAAGAGAGGGGACTGATTTGCAGCATACTTGTTTTTTTCCAAATAAGATACTATGATTGAATCTTTTTGTAAAAGAAGGGATTTACCGTGAAACTATTTCATTCTCATGGGCATTTGATTGGTGGTGCGTTGCTAATCGCAGGGACAACCATTGGTGTCGGCATGCTCGGCCTTCCTATCGCTACAGGCCCAGGGGGCTTTGTCCCTTCTGCGATTATTTACCTCATTTGTTGGGCTTTTATGCTCTGCACCGGCCTTTTGCTTGTCGAGGTATGCAGCTGGATGCCCGAAGATTCCAACCTGATTTCGATGGCCAGCCGGTTACTCGGAAAACCGGGTAAAATCATCTGCTGGCTTGTCTATTTATTTTTATTTGAAACAGTCATGATTGCCCACGTGGCAGCGGGCGGTAGTATTTTTGGAGAGATTTTTTCTAGCGCTTCTCCTGCTGTGTCAATGATTTTTTATGTGCTGATTTTTTCTCCTGTCGTCTATTTAGGCACACAAATGGTAGACCGTCTGAATATCCTCATGTTTTCGGGTGTAATTATTTCTTATTTACTGTTTGTGCTCATTGCTTATAAACATGTCAATTTAAGTTTTTTGAAGTACCAAGACTGGTCCAAGGCGGCTCTTGCCTTTCCTATTCTATTTACAGCTTTTACCTACCAGGTGATTATCCCGACTTTGATGACCTATATGAAACGGGATGTGAAACGAGTGAGAAAAGCAATCATTTTTGGAACAACGATCCCACTCGTGGTCTATCTTGTGTGGCAAGTCTTAATTTTAGGAGTGATTCCAGTGGAAGGGCCAAATGGTCTTATTGAAGCGGCTAGCAAAGGACAAAACGCAGTACAGCCTTTAAAACATTTTCTAGAGAACCCATTTGTCACAGGTATTGGAAAAGCATTTGCTTTTTTTGCCTTGACCACTTCCTATATCGCACTAGCCCTAGCCTTTTTAGATTTTTTGGCCGATGGCCTCCACATCAAAAAGAAAGGAGTAAAAAAAGCAGGTCTCTGTCTTGCCATTTTCTTCCCTCCGCTTGTGATCTCGCTGATTTATCCAGACATATTCTTAAAAGCATTAAGTTACGCTGGGGGGATTAGTTGCGCCATTTTATTTGGTCTTTATCCTCCGCTCATGGCATGGGTAGGCAGATATCAAAAACATTATAAAACAAAACAACTCATTCCTGGCGGAAAACCTCTGCTGGTGTTTCTGATTATTTTTATTTTAGTTGAACTTGGGCTAGAAGTTGTCACCCATTTTTAGATGCGTCGCTGTTTTTTTCTTAGTCTCACTGCCTTTGCTCGCTGACAAAGGTAAAAATCTTTATTTCCATAGGGAATCTCATACGCCGCAAGCGGCAGGGCCAGCAGGCCCTTGGCTCACAGGACCGCTGCTCACTCCTACAAGTCAAACAGTCGCCGCAGGGTACATGAATATAGAGCCCTATGTCTATTTCAACGTATTTACTGGCGCTTATGGTAATGACTGGAACAAAGTTTCCGCTCCCAATTTTTACAATGTGAACTTCTCACTGCCCGCCTATTTCGGATTAACAGAATGGATGGACATCCAGATTCTGCCTCAAGCCAATTACAATAAAACTCAAGGCACCTCTTCTTTAGTATTTGGAGATTTTCTCTTCACTGCAGACTTTCAGCTGCTTCGTGAGACTCCAGAAAATTCTCTGCCAGGGCTTAAATTTTATGTTCTGGAGACATTTCCCACCGGCAGCTACCAGAAATTAAAACCGGAACGCTTGCGCACAGATGCAGGCGGAAAGGGCTCTTTTCAAACTGAAGTTGGACTTGTGATTGGCCGGCTCATCCATATTTCAGGCGTCTACTATGCCAACCTACGTCTTAATCCTTTCTACAACTATTTGGCCCCAGTGCATATAAAAGGTTTTAACTTCTATGGCGGCTCTAGAGACACGAGCGGTCGTATTTATCCTGGAAGTCAAATTGGTTATTTTTTTGGCGCGGAGTTCACACTGTCGAAAAATTGGGCCTTTGCCTTTGATTCCGTTGGCTTCTATACGACTAAAACCCACTTTTCAGGAAGGCCAGGCACCAATCCTAAAACAGGCGCGCCCAATGTGCTATCCCTTCCACCGCAGTGGCAGTTTAGTTTTGCACCTGCCATCGAGTATAACTTTAGTCAATCGGTGGGTATTATTGCGGGATCTTGGTTTACAGTGGCCGGGAGAAACAGTCCCCGTTTTATCAGCGGAGTGCTCGCTATCAACTATTACGGCCCCGCTCCTTTTTACCATCCTAGGAATCCTTGACCTCAATCTGCATACTCAGGAATAATAGTAAACGCCTCTATCTGCTTTTCCTTTTGCTCTTCTTCCAATGCAGGCTCATCACCTTGGTCCCGCTTTATAAAATCGCGGGATAGGACGATCTCAGTGTAATATGAAATATATTGAGAAGCTTTATGCTTTTTTAAAATCTCTTCTTCTTTTTTCAAACCGTTTTTCATAGCAAAATCAAGAGCGGTTTGGTGTTGATAAATCTCATTAACATTACAGCATTGGCATAAAACCTCTAATTCTCTTAAATAAATCTCTTCTGTCATAGGAACAAAAGGAAGCTTTTGTGCTAACCAATCATCTTTACCTGGCTTGCCATTTGAAATTTCCAGTAACTCTTTTTTTTGAAAAAGATAATAATAGAGAAAAGGAAAGCCACGACTCGCACTATAGGGAAGAAAATCATGGATGTAATTAAAGCATAAACCAGCATTTGCTAAGGCATTAATCGTCATGCCAGTAGCAAGACCGAAAAAAAATAGACCAAAAATTGGATTTTCAAATACTGTTTCAGAAAAATCCCTTTGAAATCGTGTTTCACATGTTTGAAAAAAATCAGTACAATCCTTTCTATTTTTTAAAAAATACAAAATGAGATAGGCCCTTTTTTTCTGCCCCTTATAATGATTAAAAAACGTCAGCATGAAATTCTTAGGCCATCCTTTTTCTTTTAGTGACCAAAATTTAGGAATCCAATGCAATGTTTTATAACTTACACAGCAAGCACAAAGTATACTGTCCAAATTGTTGTGAAGAGTGATTAATTGTTGCTCGAAAGATCCCCTTAGCGGGTCTCCAATCGCTGCAGTCATCTGATTTATATAAGTCTTCCAAGTACGAAATACAATGCCTTCAACTTGAGAGGGTGCATCTTTAGAAGCATCAATAGTATCACACCTATTAGGGTCTAGCTGCATTAAAATGGGAACCCACAAAACAGGTTTAAAATTTTTCTTTCTAGCCTTAACATATTGTTTAACCAATAGACAGGGAAAAAGATTAGAACTACGGGGTATTGGAGATGTCACCATAATCCCTTCCTTTTTGGGACTATTTTTTACTTTGATTCGATTTTTTAAGCAACTTTTTTGGATTTCCCTGCAGTAGCTAGACGTTGGATCACGCCCACCACACTATCGGGATTAAGAGAAATAGAATTAATCCCCGCTTGCACTATGAATTCTGCAAAGCCAGGATAATCACTAGGCGCCTGACCGCAGATACCAATT
>CAZMTP010000061.1:0-5886 GCA_964569185.1 uncultured bacterium | reverse complement strand
TTGGCACACACGATGGGACGTTTCATGCTGATGAAGTGACAGCATGCGCCCTTCTCCTTGTCTTTGATCTGATCGATCCATCAAAAATCATCCGCACACGCGATCCAGGGAAATTAGCTGAGTGCGAATATGTATGCGATGTAGGCGGAGAATATGACCCTAAAAAGAAGCGATTTGATCACCATCAGATCGAATATCAAGGGGAACTGAGCAGCGCTGGCATGGTCTGGTTGGAGCTTTTGCGCCAGCAGAAAATTGATGAACCGACCTATGAGTATGTCAACCGTTCCATGATGATGGGAATCGATGCCCATGATAATGGCCGCGCTATCTTTCAAGAGGGAGTGGCCACTTTTTCCCATATTATTGCCAATTTTGTCCCTCCAGAGTATGACGCCCCTCCTGAGATCATGACAGCCGCTTTTATGTCTGCTGTGGCCTTTGTTAAAGGACATCTGGAACGTCTTTTAGACCGTTACCGCTACATTAAACGCTGCTTGGAAAAGGTGGCGCAAGCCATGGCTCCGCAAAAAAAATATCTTTTTTTCGATGAAGCGATGCCGTGGCAAGAGAACTTTTTTGAGCTGGGCGGAAAAGAGCACCCCGCTCTTTTTGTGATCATGCCCTCTCAAAATCAATGGAAATTGCGCGGAATTCCTCCCGATCTTGAGCACCGGATGCAGGTGCGGCGCGCTCTCCCTGAAGAATGGGCCGGTTTAAGAGATGAAAAGTTGCAAGAGGTATGCGGGATCCCAGGCGCCGTCTTTTGCCATAATGGACGATTTATTTCCGTTTGTAAAACCAAAGAAGATGTCTTTAAAGCACTGGAAAAAATATTATGACAACCATTTTTGGAAAAATTATCCGGGGTGAGCTGCCCTGTGAAAAAGTATACGAAGATGAAACGATCATCGCGATCAAAGATATCCATCCTGTCGCCCCTGTCCATATTCTGATCATGCCGAAAAAAGAGATCCCTAGTTTGCAGGCCTTAGCACCCGAAGACTATTATCTTCTGGGAGAGATCGTACGCGTTGCGCAAAAACTAGCAGAAGAGTATGACTTGGTTGAGGGGTATCGGCTGCTGACCAACAATGGCCCAGAATCTGGGCAGACTATATTTCATCTTCATTTTCATTTGATCGGCGGCAGGCGACTGGGCCGTTTAGCCTGAACCTCAAAATCAAAGTTTTATTTTATTAGGATAGGTTCATGATAAAAAAAATTCCTGTTTTTCTGGTTTTCACATCTCTTTTGCTTGCCACTAGCGATGAGGAACAGGCCGCCAAACGGGTCCACACCCATCTTTTAATCAATGACCCTCTTACGGCGCTCGAAGAAGCGCGTCAGTTATTGTCCCAATTTCCGACTTCCAAATCTTTGAGATTAGCCTTTGTGCGCGCCCTTTGTGAAAAAGGGGATGAAGTAGAAGCGCTCCGTGAATGGAAACAGCTCACGAGTCAATATCCTGAACTTTTAACAGATCGGCAATATCTTGAAATGCTCTCTTGGGGCGTGCTTTCAAAAGCAGAGACGTCTAATCAACTGGTGATCCGTCTCAATTCCTTGATTGGCGCTGCCATGACGCGGGATGCAAAAGCCATTCCACTTATTTTAGACCAGATCCGCGGCTCCAATGGACTACTCCGCACTGTGGCCATTCAAATCGCTGCGGAATTAGGGGATATGCCGCTGCAAAATGAGATGAGCCGCCTTCTAAAAGAGGAGAAGATCTGGTATGCCCGTTTAGAAGTGATCAAGGCGATCGGAAAGCTGCGGCTCACAAAACACCGGCAAGATCTGATCGAAATTGTGGGAAATCCAAAAACTCTGGTAGAGGAAAAAGCGGCGGCCACCGTCTCTCTTTTAAACATGTATGAAAGTATCGATGACAACGAGCTCAAAAATCTGATTAAAAGTAACCGGGCAGGATTGCGTGAATTGGCTTGCGAGATCATTGCTCACTTTGATCTTTGTCATAAAGCAGCGGAAATTGTGCCTCTTTTAAAAGATGCCCACCCCGTAGTCAGAATGGGGGCGCTCAACGCTTTTGGACAGCTGGGTATCAAACAGGTGGGGACCAAATCGCTGCTGGAACTGGTTGAACCTTTGACGCATGATCCTTCTACAGAGGTGGCGATTACCGCTGCGTGGTTGACTCGTATCCATGGGGAGAAAAAGGTAGATGCCCTATTTTCAGACTGGATTTTTAGTACGGACGCTAAAGTGCGCAGATTTGCATCGAGCGCGCTTGCCGCCTGCGGAAAGGAAGGGGTCAAACTGTGTAAAAAAATGCTCAAAAAGAGTGAAGATCCTTATGTGAAGGTGAATCTTGCTTTGGGATTGATCGGTCAACGGAAACAGGTTGATCTTGCCGCAGAGGCACTTTATAGTGCGCTGACAGCAACAAATTCTGTGCTTTGGATGTGGGACAAAGAGACCAACCCTCTTTTTCGTTCTTTATGTCCCAGTGAAATTAGACATGTGGAGCAGATTCCTAATTATCCGCTTGTCGTAGATCAGATGACGCGCTTGGAGCTGCTTTCGGTCTTAAGTGTTCTCCGCTATTCTAAGGCATTAGAAGCGGTGAAAGGATTTTTACAAAATCAGGCTTGGGGGGCTAGTGGCGCGGCTGCCATGACCCTTTTAAAAGAAGGGGATGATGAGGCGATGGAACTGGTGCGCAAACTATTAGAGGATCCTGATGGAAAATTACGTATTCAGGCGGCACTGATTTTATCTTTATTTGGAAGCGATGAAGCAGCGATCAAAGTGCTCAAAGAGGCCTATTTTGCAGCTCCAAGAGAGTTGAAGGTTCATATTTTGGAAGCATTAGGAAAGATCGGGGATCCTTCCTGCATTCCCTTTTTGCTAGAGATTTTTAGCGAACCATTCCAAGTGCTGCGCGTGGTCGCTGCCACAGCACTGATCCAATGCTTGTATCATTAGAAGTCGAAGCGGAAGCGCACAGTCAAGCCACCAAAGATCAGGTCGCCCTGATTTTCAGTAAACGATTGTGAACCGCTTTGAAAAGTACCAGCTCCAAACACTCCAGAGACCAAAAATGTATTAGACTGTCGGATCATATTGCTGAAATTCAGCCAAAAATGTTGTTCCCAGCCGATATCTAATGCGGTGCGGTAGCGATTGCAAGCCCAGGTCTCATCCCAACGGAATCCCACCATTAAATCGAAAATAGCCTGCATTTTAGAGAAAATGTTGCTGGAAGTCCTATGATAATCAACGGGCATTGTGATTGCTTGAGTAACATCATCCTCTTTTTTCCTGTTTCTAAATCTTCCCCAAAGCAGGGCGGCATCAAAATTAGAGATGACCGCAAAGCGCTCAGAAAAATACCATTCAGGTTGCAGACCTAGCTCCATCCCAACGCCCCAAAAGCGATCAAGGAAATCAGATTTGAAGCGGGCTAGTGCCCCTGCAGCAGGGGTATTATCGCGGATAGACATGACTTCGAAATCGCGACGCACCCAAGCGCCACGCAAAGCGGCATAGGGGCGCATAACGAAACATTTGCTAAGCCAAAATTTGCGGCCGAGCTCAAATACGAGATCGTTTAAGGTGAGTTTCCATTCCGCTGAAATTCGATTGAATAGATAGGGTGTAAAAAATGTCGCAGTGGATCCATTTGCAATATTGATATTGATCCAGGGACTTAATAGTGCCTCTTGCCCAACAAGCGGATTAAAAGGGGAAGCAGAGGTGCCGAAATTAGATGCAACAGAGGTCTCATCTGTTTTTTTGCTATGGTACCAGGTGTAATTTAAATAGTAGTCCCAGCCATCGCAATCGGTCTCCATACCAATGCCCACACGAAAACCTGGCGCCCACTTAGCCCCTAAATGTTTTGTTTTTTCTTGTACAATAATAGAACCGGTGGATCCTATTGATTGAGGAACAGTCATTTCTTTGGAGGCATAAGCCAGGTTGGTCTCTTTTCCATACCAATAGAGGAAATCGGCAGTGATAAAGAGTCCATTGTCGCAGCCATTGGATTCATAAAAGGCGGGAGTATAGCACTCGCAATTGATACATTTTTTTGGTTTGGGGACACAGCAAGGTTTGCAACAGCTAGAATCAGAATAGGAAGTTCGTGGCTGTTGAGAATTGTTTTGATTTTGGGTCGATTTTTTGGCATTTTCTGCGAGAAACTCTTCATCATCTAAGAAGAGTTCTGAGCTGTTATCGGCTATTAAACTAGCCGCTGTCAATAGACTAAGCGCACATAGGGTTTTCATGCATCCTCCAGCAGTTTCTTTTTTCTATAGAGAAAAAAAGATTTAACTACAAGAGATGCGAGAATCTGTTCGAAAGTGTGATCACTTCTTGATGGAAAGATTTATGCTGACGATAGGCACAATCAAACTGGTCCCATGTTCTCTGATCATAGGGAGAGGTGATAAGATGTCTGACAAAATCTAATTTCCTTAGGGTATTCTTAAGTTCTGCTTTTAATAAGATAAAATCATGCAAATCATGCAAAATCCCATATTTGTGAGTTTTTGCAGTTTCAAAATCTTCGAGACTTTTTTTAATTTTACCAATCTGTTGATGGGCTCTTTTCCAAATTATTGAGTAGCGAGCCATAATGCTTCTTTGATTATCTGGTGTCAAATCTTGATGCGTAGCAGCGCCAGCGAGATTGCTAAACGTGTCATCACTGTCTACGTAAACTGCCTTGCATTCTTTTACCTCTACCAAAAAGTCCTTTAGCGCCAGATGGAGATTGCGCTGTTTATTGGTGTAGTCAAGTATTGGAATAGCAACAAAAGCAACAAGAGAGACATAAAAAACAATGGTGGATGCCTCCACTGCTGAAAAGAGGAAAAAAGAGGCTGCAACGATAGCAACGCCAAGGGTAATGGTTACAAAACCATAGCCAGCAGCTTTGGCTTTTTCCCAGCTTATTTCTCTATCTAGATTGAGTGTGAAATAGGGATGGAGAGGTCGCGGTACTGTTAAAGCATTATTTTGAGCTGTAGCCATGATTTCCTCAAGTTGTGGGAAACATTATAACCAATTAGTTGTTTGTTGAGAAGTAACTAAATATTTTAATGCCTCTTGCTTCATGCGTAAGTAGATATTTGAAAGACCATTGGCACGTCCGGGCGTCAAGCTGGCATGAATCCCTAGTTCCTCGAGGAATAGGGGAGGGCATTGGAGAACTGTTTCCGGGGCCTCACCATTGTAAACTTCAATGAGAAGCATCGCCAGGCCGGAGGAGATTAAGGCTTCTGAAGAGGCGTAAAATTTTAATTTTCCATCCTGGAGATGGGAGCTCAAATAAACGATGCTTTGGCACCCTTTGACGATATTTTCGGGGATTTTTTCGCTCGCATCCATTTTAGGGAGATTTCGCCCCAATTCAATGATTTTTTCATACTTTGATTCTTGGGAGACGCACCCAACAAATTGTTGCTTTAAAAGCTGCTGCTTTTTGAGGCAGCTATAAAAAATTTGATTGTTCTTGTCTTCCATATTTTTCGGCTAAAGTATAGAATCTCTAGAATTGTCAACAAAGAAAAAAAATGATTTATGCCTAAAGAAGATACTATAAAGCTTGAAGGAAAAATTGAAGAACTTCTTCCCAATATGACCTTTCGGGTCCTTTTGGAAAATGGGATGCAGGTCATCGCCCATCTCTGTGGAAAAATGCGGATGCGCAATATCCGGGTTCTGACTGGAGACCAGGTGACGGTGGAGATGTCCCCCTATGATCTGACCAAAGCAAGGATAATTTATCGTTCAAAATAGAAACTTGTTGATTTTAATTTAACAGAGCCCTTAAACTTTGTTGCTATTCGGCTAAAATAGGAAGGCTCGCAAGTATTTACGTTGCTTGCAGGATACGCCCAGATAGCTCAGTGG
>CAZMTP010000060.1:0-6158 GCA_964569185.1 uncultured bacterium | reverse complement strand
TGGAGATTTTCCTGAAAAAGCATCCGCTGCTGTGCAAAATTTTGTTGTTATTGGCTTGTTGCTTCTAATGACGGCCATTGTCCCTAGTGATTCAGAACGACCTTCTTTTTCTTGGCAAAAATTTATGGAGAAAAAGAAGCTTTCACTCTGAAAAGTGAGGCCTTCAATCTGAAGGTTATATGAATTTGCTGCGACGTTACCAAATCAACCCTCGTTTTTGCCTTTCATGTTTAGAATTAGAAACAGGCTGCTTCCAAAGTAAGAAGCACAGAGATTTGGTTTCTTCTTGCAAGACTCAAAATTCACACCCCCTAAGGCTCTGTATTAGCCTATCGAATTTCTGCAAAAATTTTAGAATTTGGTTTCTAAAGCATGTTTTTCAATTCATTTTCTTAATATGTTTTTTTACTTCTTTAAATGGCTGTTGTGAAGACGAAATTATCGATTTAAGAACATTTTTAAAAGAAAGAACTCAGCAATACCCTCATCAAAAGGAATTTAAAGCCATTTATGTTAATACTCCTCCACGAACAGGAAGTACTTTAGTTTATAACATTTTGCGATTTCTATTTGAGTCAGAAAATCATTATCCTTATAGCAATAACCATCAGAACTTAATTATAAAAACTCATGATTATAATTTAATAAAAAAAGATATTCTCTATGTTTTTACCTTGCGTAATCCTATCGATGCTTGCTTTTCTCATTATCTTGCATATTGTTCTGATAAGAAAAAAATTCTCCCTTTGGGAATCTTGGATGCAATAGTACATACGCAATTGAAATCAATACGATACCTGGAAAGATTGATTTTAAATGAAGCAAATATTGTCATTTTGAAATATGAAGATTTTGTGGATGACTTTGATTTTTTGTTTTTAGTGATTGAAAATAGATTTTCTATTTTTATATCCTGCAAGGATAAAATTTTCCTTAAAAAGGCCTTGCAAAAAGATAATGTCATTAAAAATATAGTTAAATTAGAATCTTTTTCTCACATAGACGAATTTAGTCTTTTTCATGGAGATCATATTTCTCGCATCGATTTTCCAAGTGAACTTAAGGAAACAATTAAAAGAGAAATAGCTGAAAGGATTTTTCCATATAGGTCGTTCTATGAAAAGTGGGGTTATTTTTAAACTTCATTTCCACTCTTCCTTAAGAACAACTCCTTTAAACAGGTATCCTTTTCATCGACGAACAGGTGGTTCTCCTAGTTTTGTAAATTGGATAAAAAATTCACCTTGAGTACTTATTGGTTCTGATATAGAAATATTCAAAATCCCAAGTTCATTAATTTTCAAGAACATCTTTCTGAAATTCTCCGGAGTAAATACTGAGCAATGAATATCAAGATAATCACCTGATTTATACGCATGAAATGCATAATGAAGAGCTTGTTGATCCGTATAATTTCGATTCAACATTTCAAAAGGTATTCCTTCTTCTGACGGTATAGGGTGATCAGGAGGAACATCGCATGATCTGCTTAACATGTCGAATATTTGGCCGGGGGTTGGTGCGTATGGACTGCGTAGCCATGAATCGATAAGATCATGCACTTCTGTTTCGGAGCGATAGGCATCGAAAGTATAGCGTTTATCAGGAACTGCCAATGACAAAATGCCGCCTGGATGTAGTATATCAAGAATCTGAATTACCCATCCTAGTACATCAGGTACATGTTCTATAACATGGGAGGCTATTGCATAATGGAATCGGGTTCCCCTCATGCAATGGGAGAGAGTTTCTCCTGGATGCCATAAAAAATCCACTGGCACTGTATTTTCACGGATTTGCTGCGCTATAGGAAGATGTTCATGTTTTTTTATTAATTCTGAAGCTGTAGTATAATCGGTATAAAATATGTTATAATCTCTTTTTAAAAGCGTTGGGCGATAAAAAGGAGCAATCTCAATTCCAATACCATGAAGTGGCAGTCCATTTGTAAGTATTTGAACTCGTTTAGGATCTTGAAATGTTTGTGCAAAACAAATCAAAGGTAAAGTAATCAATATTCCTAAAAAAAATCTCATTAGTTTTTCCTCACTTTTGTAATTTATAAGGTCTCAGCGATCAAGGGATAGCGAACAGTCAGTTGATCCAAGATCTTCTGTAAGCAGAGATTGATATCTAGATCTCCATTCAGAACAAGATCCGAATGGGTGGGAACCTCAAACGGATCACTGATTCCCGTAAAAGCCGGAATTTTTCCAAGTCTTGCCAATGCGTAGAGCCCTTTGACATCTCTGGACTCGCAAACCTCTAATGGCGTGTCGACAAACACTTCGAAATAGACCCCTTTCGACTGGATCAAGCGCCGGTTGATCTGTCGATCCTCTTCATAGGGAGCGATATTGGCAACTATGCAGATCCCTCCGCTCTGAACAATTAAGTTAGCTACATAGCCCAATCTCTGGACATGCAGAGAGCGATCATTTTTAGAAAACCCAAGTCCTGAAGAGAGGCTTCTCCGGATCGCATCTCCATCCAGCATGATTACACTTCTCTGAAGGGGATCTAGCTCTTCCAGCTTGATCTTTAATGCATTGGCAACAGTCGATTTACCGGCGCCAGAAAGTCCGATGAAGTAGACGCAAAGACCGCTGTGAGATTGGTAGTAACTCTTCAAGATCGAGACGACATCTGGATACGAGAACCAATCGGGCAAATCGTCCCCCGCCTGCAATCTGCGCCGAATTTCGGTCCCTGATAAGCGAAGAGCTATCTCATGGCTTTTGAGCTCTCCTTCTGGAATAAATGTCTCTCGCTCTTGGACATAGACCATTTCTCCTCCTGTCAAGATCTCAAGGCCTAGCTCTTCGGCATGAGAGCGGGCAAGCTCCAGGGCCCCAAAAGGATGATAGAAAGATTTGCCCTCTTGCGTCTTTGCAGAAGGACCTGCATGGTCTCTTCCTACGATGAAATGAGTCGCCCCGTGATTTTTTCGAATGATTGCATGGAGAAGAGCCTCTTTAGGTCCCGCCATCCTCATTGCGAGCGGTAAGTAAGCCAGTTTCACTTTCCGATGGCCTAAATAGGGGAGAATAGCCTCATAGCATTTTCTCCGGATGTGAGGAGCTACATCCTCAGCTTGCGTGGGACCAACGACCGGTTGGAGGAAGAGCGTCGCATCGGGACCTGCTTGATTCAGGCAATGTTCGATAAGGGCCACATGCGCTTTATGGAGGGGATTTCTCGTCTGGAATGCGACGACTTTCGCCTCATCCTGGAAAAACTCTCTCGACTCAGCTGGTGTCATAATCCCCTCTTGTCGATCGAGTTCGCTCAATGCGGGGAATGGTACGATTTTGCCACCGACATATTTCATTCCCTCCCGATTTAAAATCCTCTTCACAAAAGGATGGTTTGTATCAGCAGTTCCGAGAGTTCCAAAACACTCTTTTTCCAAATCGGGCTCGTAGATCTCTTCTACTTCGCAAAGGGCCAAAAAGTTCGACTTATCATCCTGCAACAATACTTTCCTCGTTTCAGAGATCGCTTGCACAGACTCTGCCGAAACGGGCAGTACAATCGGAATGGGGAAGAGACTTCCGTTTTCAAGATGCGACTTATTCAATACAGAGTGATAGTCGCCCTCATTCATAAACCCTTCGAGGGGCGCGAACGATCCGTTGGCGATCAAGCGGAGATCGGCAACCATCCAATCGTCTACGACAATTTTAGGAATCCGTTCATTTAGAAATTCACCAGAAAGCGGGGATGCACCTTCAGCAATACAAAAAGCGATTGCGAAGAGGGTGAGAGTCCACATGCGCAATTGGAGTAGGAAAGAAGTCATGAACCGCCTTAGTTTTTTTTTTAAACAAACCTATGTTCATAACAAAATCTACGGTTTTTTTACAAGAAAACCTGCATGTGATTATAGTCGAATTCGGGAGGTTCTCTGGCTGGAGGAATGATCGGTGGCTCGGTCGGCTCATTGATGTGAGATCGTTGCTTTTAGACTAAAAGTTTTTTCTGCTCGATATCAGATTTCCCATTCCCATAGCAAATGCTCCATTTCCAAGTACATTCGCAGAGGTAATGACAGGATCGAAGAGAATATAGAGGGCTGTAATCAGGGACAACATCTCGCTGTTGAATCCCAGATATGTCTCCAGAATGGGGAGCATTACAAGGATGCCTCCTCCTGGAACGGCGGCGACAGAAAATTTTGCCAGAACAAAATAGGCAGCGAATATCAGATAACTGAAAATACTTGGCTCTGGGAAGCCAAAACTCTTCATGACGGCAAACGCAAAAATTGGGATTGCAAAACAGTCCCCAATCAGATGGATATTCACTGTTGCAGGGATGATCGATCGAGCGATGTCGGGATCTTTCGAATTTCTTTCTGTCCCCAAAATCGTCAAAGGCATCGCTGCAGCACTGGACATACTGCCAAACCCGACTAAGGTTGCAGGAAGCATGTTTTTTATGCTTCTTACAAAAATTTTTGGTTGAAAGTTGCTTGCAATAAAATAGAGCAGTGCGATGTAGATGAAAGCTGCACTGACAACGATTCCAAAAATGACAGAGTAGTTGCGCAGAATGATGCTCATCACTCCGTCGTGCATCATTTTGACGATGAATCCTAAGATAAACAAGGGGATAACATAGAGAAACGACTTAAAAAAAAAGGTGATATATTTCTCGAGCTGAAAGGCAATTTTTCCAGCCAAAGTGGGCCTTAACCATCCGCATAAAAGACCAAACAATAAACCTGAAAACATCGCATAGCTATTGATAGCCATGGTTGGCAGCGAAATATTGCCCAGGGGAACGAGGGCAGATCCTGGTGAAGGAAGAGTAATCGATAGATCGAACTGGTAAGCAATGTTACCAACCAAGTAGCTGAGCATCGTAGTGAAAAAGTTAGATAGACAGATAGCAGCTACGAGAAAAAGAATCCATTTCGTGGCTTTTTTAGCTAGGTATACAGAAGTTTTAAACAACAAACCAAAAATGAGGAAGGGGAGTAGAAATACAATCACGGATTTGATGGAGAGGCTGATTCCATAAAGAATCGATTGGAAAATCGGAGGCATCCATTGATAAGTAAGCCATACGAGAGCGATCAGGCCAAAGAAAATGATGGGCAGTTTACGAGCCATACATCCTCTATTTATACTATTTTTGCGATTCATGCCATGATCTATTTTCCCAACAGGAGCTGAGATTGTTGAGGAAATGAAGAGCCACGAGAAAGCCGATCACAATTTTTATGTTACTGCCAATATGGTCTTGAATCCAGCTGCTCGTGCTCGAGAAATCTTCGAGAGCTCTGAAGTGACCGAAAAACGACAACTTTTGAATTTAGTGTTTCAGAACTTGCAACTGAGAGACGTAAATCTCTCAGTACAAGTAACTGAATCGTTTAAAACGATGGTGGACTACAAAGAGTGTCCAACCAATTGGAGGTGGAGAGATGCATTCAGAACTTTTGACTGGAGAAATATTCGGTGGATGCATAAGGAGTTTCTCGATAAAATTTATAAGGATATCCATTATTTTACAGATTGTTTTGATTAAAAATAAAAGAGGTGACTAGTGTCTAATACTCAAGAAAAAAACACAGAAGTTTATGTTGCGTTCCAGGTTATTCCACGAATGAGAAATGGCAATAATTTTGAACTTGTGGATCAAGCCATTGAAATAGTGAAGAATGCTAAAGTCCCTTATCAAGTTAGCGCAATGGAGACAACAATGAAAGGCGATCTAAGTCAGTTACTTGAAATAATAACAGCGGCACAACAAAGATGTCTCGATTGCGGTGCAGTTGAAGTAATTACGAATATCAAAATTCATAATAGAAAGGCTGAAGCCACTGATACTTTTTGTACCTACGATAGAGGAATCACGCCAAATAACGCTGTCTTTGAAAATTTATGACCAGCGCTCACTGACCCCGAATATAAATTTTCCTGATAAAAAAAAGCCAGGTTTTGAAACCTGGCCGGAATGGAGGTGGAGAGATGCATTCAGAACTTTTGGAGAGTCAAGAATAAGAATTCTTGATACTTTGTCATTTAGGGAAAAGAGCATCAGAGCAGCGATATGATATGGACGTTTTTCTATGGATCATGGATCAATCTCAAAATATTGAAAGATAAAGATCTCATGCCTGAACGGTATGAAGTAGCAAGGCTTTATGG
>CAZMTP010000059.1:0-6276 GCA_964569185.1 uncultured bacterium | reverse complement strand
CGACTCTTGACACATTGAAGAATCTAGAGCAATATCTACAAATAGTTCTATTTTTTTAAAGGAACTATCCATCATGTATACATCACCGTCTCAGGTCTCTTTTTTTAAGAGTAAGTTTCTTATTTTTTTAGCCACGCTCTTTGTTTTTGCCCTCACTCTCTTTTTTGCACGCAATGTGATACTGGTAAAAAGTGTCGACCTTGCCTTGCAATCGATGTTTCCGAAGAGCAAAACACACAAAATTGTTTATGAAAAAGCTTATTGGGAAAAGGGGCGCATCATTATTTCAGGTCTTCACTTGAGCGAAGAAGATCTGGATCTAGTAGTGGACCAGTTGGAAATGGATTTCCATTTCAGTTTTAAAAAGCTGTTTTTTGAACCGCACCTAAAACTGATCCATCCGCAAATCCGGATTTTGACCGCGCAATCTGAAAACAGCCATTCGGCAAACATGCTGGGCGCTTTCATTCCCACAGACCGGTTCTGTTTGAAAGTAGATGTTGAAAGCGGCGTGCTCCAGATTGATATACAAAGGCTCTATTTTTCTTTTAAATCTAAAGAAGAAAAAGATCAGATGGGCACTCTTTATGTGACGCATGACCCGAGTCTGATCAATGATTCCTATCTTGTGGCCGAATTTCAGAAGCAAAACAAAAATCTGCTCTGTGCTTTGTCGGTTCAGCAGATGGGTCTGGAACGGATTTTACAACTGTTAACAGCCGTACAGCCAGAGCTGACGCGAGAATGGGAAAATGTTCAGGGGCAAACACAGCTCAAAGGAAAAGCAACGATTAGTTTGTCAGGCGATATAGAAGAGTTGGCCTGTCAATTTTCTATTCAGAATTTAGCATTTTCCAATCCTGTAAAAAAACTCTCTTTTTCTGCAGGAAATTTTGAAGGCAATTTTTATTATCCCACAGGCAATCCAGAAAGTCTGCTGCCCTGGCAACAGATGGCCTCTTTGATGCATTTAGAAAAGGGCCAGCTCCATTTTGCTGACACATGGGATCTACTCGGCCTGCAAGGAAAACTCTGCCTGGATCCGAAAGACGATCCTTTATTAGAACTGACAGGGAATGTGCAAGGGTTTAAATCCCCGCTGAAATTTAAACTAGAGGGCAAAGGCGCCCTGCATGAAGATGACAGTTTTTGGCTGGAACTTGCGATGCGGCTTTTTGACCCAAAAGAAAAGGAAGCCACATTTCATCTCTCTCTATGTAGACCAGAAAAACAGGCTTTCGTAGTCCAGACAGAATTTAAAGAGCTTTTTGGCGAGCAGCTGGATTTTTTTCGTTCTCTTTGTGTTGATCTTTTGCCAGAAGCAGAGAAATGGAAAATTTTAGAAGGCGCCTTTCATGGCAAATGTATGGCCTGGTTTGAAAAATCGAAGCTAGCGCGTCTTGAAATTGACCAGTTTGAAGGAAAACAGATTGTGCTCAGTAAAATTGACACACTGCTCCCTATTGACAGTTTGAAATTAGAAGGCCGTTTTGCAGAGTTTGTTTCTAAACCTACAGGAGAGCTTTCCCTGGAAACCAGTTTCCCATTTGATCCCTGGCTCCATTTTTTTAAGCCAACAGCGGATAGTATCAAATCTGTTAAATCCTCCCATCTGATCTCTCGTTTAAAATGGAAAAAGGGAGGGTCTAAAATTTCTGGTTCTTTCATGGCGCAAGAGCCCCAAGATCTTTTGCAATTTGGATTTGAATCTTCCCAGTTTTTCCCAAAAACATGGAGTGAAATTAAAGAAGGATGGTTACACACCCCTTGTTTGTCTCCGCTGATTTATAAGCCGCTTATGAAAGAGTTGTCTAATAGTTTCCATCTGCAAGGAGAGATGGATGTGTGCGGCACCTTTGATGGAAAAGAGCTAGAACTTTCTCTACAAGCCAATCGTTTAAAAGCAGAATTTCCCTCTTTTTGCATTGAAACTGGGCTTATTGGTGAAAAAGATCCAATGCTGCTCAAAACAGAGGGCAGGGCAAAACTAAATTATGATGCGCTTGCCCATCATCTAGAAGCCAAAATTCCTCTTAAGGCAGCAAAAGCCTATGATCAAACAAACACTTTTGGACTAGATAAAATTGAAGGGGATCTCTTGATTTCTATCAATGACACGCAAAAAAAATTCCAAGGGAAATTTGAGCATGCGCAATTGAAATTCTCTGAAGAGCCTGCCTTGAATGAACTGAAATTTATATTAGATGCCGATGGACAAACAGAAGAGATGCTCTTTAAAGACATTGTGGCCCAAGTGGCCATCGATGCACAGGCGCCCTGCTATTTTACCAGTCCGGCTTTCCATTTAAAAAATGAAAATTCTACATTTGAAGCAAAAATCTTACAGTATGGAAAGGAGCTGATACAGATCAGCGCGCTTGCCCCGAAAACAGCGCTGGAATGGAAAGCAGTGTGCCATCTTTCTAAAGAGATGCCGGTGCAAGGAGTGTTAGAGGCACATCTGCTGGCCGATCCAGCTAAAAGCTATCTTGCCCTGCTGACTAGTGGACAACAGCTCACTTTCTGGGGCAATCCAGTCCAAAATTTTCTGCTTTCATTAAAAAAACAGCAGGAAGAATGGCTAGTCGATCAGTTAAATGCGGATGCATTAAGTTTTCGAGGCAAAGGCGTTTACAAAGACCGCCAAATTCAAGCCACGCTCTTTGATTTAAATTTTAAACAGTATCGCCTTCAAGGCAGCGGCAATGCCACAGTAAATGAGGGCATGCTCCAAGCAGAATTAGGTTTTGATCTCGCAACTAGTCTGCCTTGCCCTTTGCAGTTCCATTTTCATCCAGGAATGAAATTGGCTTTTTCTCCTAGCACAGGTCTTGTACTGAGCGATGTCCATTTTACTGGAGAAAATTCAGAGTGTGCGATCGAATGTTTAGAATATCTACCAAAGCATCATAAATGGAAAATGCAAAGCTGTCGCGCCCTGATTGCGCCGCAACTTTATGAGTCGCTTGCAGTGGCAGAGGCCCTTCCAAAAGCAGTCCAAAAAATAACCTTGAACGAACCTTTAAAAACCATTTTTAATCTTAATGTAGAGAAACAGAATCTTCAGATTTTAGGGAAACTCTTTCAAGCCTTTTATTGGACAGAAAAAAAACAGGACCTTCTTTTTAATTTTGAACGGACAAATCAGAAGGGAAAGTTAACCCTGCAAGAAGCCACTCATGAAGAGCGGTTACAGTTAGATCTTCATTTTCATCCAGAAGGTGATCTGCTTGTGGAAAAAATGAATGGAGCTCTCGGTGGACTAGTACTCCATTTGAAAAAAGATGAAACCAAACAGGGACTGCTTGCCTATGCAGGGGAAATGAAACTGGATTTCAATCAGCTATGCCTATTTTTGCCCCGTGAATTACAAGAGAGTGTTGAATCTTGGAAATTAGGATCGGGCTATCAGCTGCAAGGACAGTTTATTGTCCCCCCAGGCGGGTATAAAGAGTTGAAATTTTTTGGAAAGCTGATGGGGGAAGAGTTTGAATGTGCGGGACTGAAATTAAAAAAATTAGAAACTAAAGCGATCCTCTCTACAAAAGAGGCACTCTTTGAAAATCTGTCTATTAAAGACGAAGCAGGGAACTTGAACATTAAAAAGATGCACTGGAATAAAGAAGGGGGCGAATTTTGGTCTTTTTCTATTCCTCTGCTCTCCTTGCAAGACTTTAGTCCCCATTTAGTGACCAAGGAAAAAAATAAGAATTTGCTGATCAAGCAAGGAATCGTGACCAATTTTTCAGGCTCTTTGCACGATCTACTCAGCTTTCAAGGACAAGGCAGTTTCCATTTCACTAGTCGCTTAAAGAAGGAATTTTCTCTATTTGAAGTGCCTATGGAAATGATTAAAAATCTGGGGCTCGATCCTGGGCTACTGACTCCAGTTTCGGGAGAAGTGGATTTTGAATTCCAGCAGGGCAAATGTGTCATCACCAAATTGAAAAATGTACGTAGCGAAGGAGGCCGTTCCGAGTTTTATCTGCCTGCGGCGCCCATGACCTCCTATTTAGACCTCAATGGCAATGTGTTTGTTGATCTTAAAATGCGCCAAAATGTGGTGTTAAACCTCACCGAGCCGTTTACGCTGAGCATCCGCGGCACATTTAAGGAACCGCGCTATAGTTTGAGATGATCTCGTCGCTTTTACATCTTGTCTATCCTGCGCTTTGCCTCCATTGCAAGGCGCTGCTTTTTTCTCATAAAAAACTGCTCTGTTCCGATTGCCTTGAGATGCTCACACTGATCGATCCAAAAACCCGCTGCATCAAATGTTTTAAAGAAAGTGGCTTAAAAGTGTGCGGGCAGTGCCGAAAAAGGCCTTCAAAATATAAGCAATTAGCCGCCTGCTTTGAACATTTCGGCCCTGCAATCTCCTTGGCGCATGCTTTTAAAAACCGGATTTATTTAGATCAAGTTTTGGCTTCCTGGATGGTGGTACAAATGGAACAAGCGGGATTTCCATTGCCCCAATTGATTCTCTCGTTTCCTTGCACTGTGGTCGATAAAATCCTCGAAGGCTATCACCGCGCGCGGTTATTGGCTGACAAAATAGGAGAATTCTATCAAGTCCCAGTAAGAGATCTGTTGCTTAAATCTCAAGAGGGAGAATTTTCATTAAAAAAACAGGTGGACTTTTCTGGTCAAACTATCTTACTTGTGGTCGAGGAGGTCAGTGCTCTAGAACCCATAGTCCAATGTGTACGTCTTCTTAATGATTCAATGATTTACATTATTGCTTGTAATTATGTTGAAATAGATTGTTACAACAGAAAATAAAGTCTATGACCCTATCCGCAAAGTATTATGAGAATAGCCTGTTAACTACAAACGAGTGATTTTTGCATGACGCGCCGAGTTCAATATCGGAGCGGATAGGGTCATAATCGCCAGTTCAGGCTAACGCTTTCTTTTGGCTTTGTATTTGCCTGAGCGGGTGCCGATTTTTTTTATCACATTTTCTTTGACAAAGCCTTTCATCGCATGCTCAAAATCGTGATATTTTCGAGCCATTTTCTTGTGGATCTCATGCCCCTTTTTTGTGGTGAACATACAGGTGGTGAGTGTCCCCAAAGCACTTCCAATCACAGCACCGATTAAGAAATCCCTGGTGTGGTGCGTCTCTGTTTTACGCATAATTACCTCTTTTTTGTCTTTTTAGATTTTCCAAAGAATTTGCAAGCTATACTCAGCAGGGTAATCCCCAAAGCTATCCAATTCATCACATTGGATGGCTTTTTTTGTCCTTTTTTGCCTTTTTTGGAATCGGAGAGCAGATGGAAAGAGCCAGAGGTGATGTCTTTAATATTATGGATCGTTTCTCTGCCTTCAGTCGAAATCGCATGGAAATCTCTCTTAACCAAAGAGATAGCTCTTAAGATACTGATTAATGTTCCTACAAAGAAAAGAACAAGGATAGTTAATGATCCTGCAATAGTAATTAATGAAATATCAGAAATTGTCATACTTAATTATATTATTATAACAAATTTCTATAATATTCAAGAACCAATTTTCAGTTTTCTAGATTACGCTTGGCCATTTGGATCTGGCGCCTAAGGGTCTCATCCTTACCTAAGCGGTCAGACACTTTTTTGCAGGCATGCAATAGAGTGGAGTGGGTCTTACCCCCAAAATAGGAGGCCAGTTTAATGAGCGACTCGTTGATCATTTCTCGGGCCAGGTACATGGCGACTTGGCGCGGGAAGGCCACCTCTTTAGTGCGGGATTTGCCGCATAGATCGCTCACGCGCACGCCAAAGATGGTTGCCACGCTCTTCAGCACATTCTCAATGGCCACCCGTTTATTGGGGTTATTTTGAAAGAGCTCGCTTAAGATCTTTTCGACCACCTCTTCGGTGATGTCTAGGCCCATCATGCGGGTGAAGGCAGAAAGCCGGTTTAATGCCCCTTCTAACTGCCGGACGTTGTTAAAAATACGCTCGGCAATGAAAAAGAGGATTTTTTGAGAGATTTTAAAACCTCTTTGTTCGGCCTTGTGCTGCAAAATGGCGACGCGTGTCTCTAAATCGGGCACGCCCACATTGGCGACCAGGCCCCATTCCATGCGCGCCACCATTCTCTCTGAGAGTTTGAGCTGGCCGGGCGGTTTATCGCTGGTGATCACAATCTGCTTATTCTGGTTAATCAGACTCTCGAAAGTGTTGCAAAACTCCTCTTCAAAATTGAGGCGGCTTTGCAGAAATTGAATATCGTCCACTAATAGCACATCTAGAGAGCGATAAAAGCGCTTCATTTTGTCCATCGATTTAT
>CAZMTP010000058.1:0-6666 GCA_964569185.1 uncultured bacterium | reverse complement strand
TCTGAAGATACGCTAGTGATTGCCATCTCTCAATCAGGCGAAACATTGGATACTTTAGCCGCTGTGCGCGAGGTCAAAAACAAAGGCGCCAAAGTGCTTGGTATTTGCAATGTGGCCAACTCTGCTTTAGTGCGCGAATCTGATTCTTCGATTTTGTTGCGCGCAGGCCCTGAGATTTCAGTCTGCTCCACTAAAGCATTCACAAGTCAGTTGACCGTACTCTCTCTTTTCACCTTGCTGATGGCCCGTTTGCGCCATATGAGCAAAGAAGAGGGTAAATATCTACTCTCTGAAATTTTAAGACTTCCTGAACTGGTGGAAAATATCCTATTGCGGCACGAAGAAATTGCGATTCTCGCCAAAAAATATGCGGGTTATGAGGAATTTTTCTTTTTAGGGCGCCACTACATGTACATCACCAGTTTAGAGGGCGCTTTGAAGTTAAAAGAGATTAGCTATCTCAATGCCTCTGGCTATCCAGCAGGAGAAATGAAACATGGGCCGATTGCTCTTGTGGACAAAGGGCTTGCCACGATTGGCATGTGCGGCAACAAGCGCACTTATGAGAAGATTTTAAGTAATTTAATGGAGATTAAGGCGCGTGGGGGACCTATTTTAGCTTTTGCTCCGCAAGGCGCTAAAGAGATCGATCAGATTGCGGATGATCTATTCTATATCCCTGAAATCTCGGATGATTTAGCAAGTATCCCCTATTCAGTTGCAGCTCAGCTTTTAGCCTACTATATTGCACTCGAGCGCGGCACTGAAATAGATAAACCACGCAATCTTGCAAAATCGGTAACCGTGGAATGAGTAAATCAAAATTACAGTATCAATTAGAAAAAAAGGCCAAAACCCAGTCCGAGTTTGTTTATAAAGGAAAAATCCTCTCCCTAAGAAGAGATCATTTTCAACTTCAAGAAGGCGCGCCCCAGCAGTATGATATTGTAGTCCATCCCGGAGCAGTGGCGGTTATTCCGGTCACCGACCAAGGCAATCTTCTGCTGATCAAACAGTGGCGCCGCGCAGCCCAGAAGATTTTAATAGAGATTCCTGCAGGCATATTAGAGAAAAATGAAGACCCTCTAGAATGCGCTAAAAGAGAACTTCAAGAAGAAACAGGCTACAAAGCAGAGCTGTTTATCTCTTTGGGCGGCTTTTTTACTACACCGGGATATTGCACCGAGTATATTTACCTTTATATCGCAAAACAGCTCTCACCCAGCTATCTTCCCCCTGATGACCATGAATGGATCGACCCGTTTGAAGTTTCTCTTGAGAGTGCGCTCGAGATGGTCTATGAGCATGAGATTGAAGATGTGAAGACGATTGCCGCCATTTTACAGTATAGCCAATGGCAAACCAATGAAGCCAAAAAATAGATTTGTTATTTTTCTTTTTGTGAGCATCGTTTCTATCTACGGACTGCTCATTTCTGCGCCCACAATCGCTTCTAGCAGCTGGGGACGCAAAACGGTCCTTTTCTTTTTGAATAAAAAGTTCTCAGGGAAAAAAATTCAGGCCCAAGAGTTTTCTTTGTCCTTGTTTGGCAAGCAGAAAATCCGCGGCGTTCAGTGGACTGCGCAAAAAGAGGGGCTCTTTTTTCGTTGCGAAGAGATTTCTAGTTCGATTCCTCTTTGGAAACTGCTTTTAAATCATCAATTGGGCGAACTGAAACTCACTGCCCCGCATATAGAGTTAGATGCTGATCTTTCCCCTTCGCTAAAACCTGCGTTTTCTGCCTCTCCTGCCCCTCCCGTTTTTGAGTGTGGTTTTCTGCCCCAATTATCTCTAAATAAAAACTATTTCGGCACTATCTCAATCGATCACGGTTCGTTGCTGATTTTTTCAAAAAATAAACCGCTGGCGTCATTTCAAAAAGTGGTTTCCCATATCCATCTTCCTGAAGATCAATTTCCGATCCAGTGCGCACTCATTGGGCAGACAGAGCAGGGCCAGCTCACAGGGAAATTTGATATTAAAGCAGAAATTAGCTCCCTTAATTTTGATCAGCCCCATCTAGAGGTCCAAGCCAAATTGCTCCACTTCCCTATTTTTGGAATGGATGAACTGCTCAGCTTTTTTGATCCTTCATTCAAAGGGCTTTTAGTAGAAACGATCGGCCCCTCTTTTGATTTAGATTTAGAAGCTAAATTTGCCCCACAAAGCCAAGAGCTCTATTTGATGGCCCAAAGTGCACTCGTTCAAGCAGAGATTCAAGCAGAAAGTGTGGATGGACGCCTCACATTGAAAAGTCCAGCTAAACTCAACTTTTCTATCTCTCCCGATCTCTTTCAAAGATATGAAGCGTTAAGAGGTTTTTCTCTGACAAATTCTCCGGAAGTGACCATCGAAATGGAGAAACTGTCCCTGCCCTATGGATTGGATTTCAAAAAAGCCCATTTTCAATCTCAGGTCAAAGTAGCGCCCGCTTATCTGATTGCCAATGAAACCAATGAGACGATCAGTTTAGATGCCCTCTCCTTTTCGCTATCCTCCAATCAGTTAGAGAAAGATCTGAAATTTATTTCCAATGGCTCTCTTAAAATGGGCCATTTAAATTCCCAAATCCAGCTTAAAGCAGATCTGCAGGAGCCTTTTTCTAACACTATACAGGGCAATTGTAAAATACAGCTCCAAGAGTTCCCCATAAAAATTGCAGAGCAGCTCTTAAGTGAAAAACTGGTCACCCTTTTTGGCCCCTCTTTTGATGGACTTTGTACGCTGAATATCAGTAAAGAGGCGACCCATTTAAATTTCAAAGCCACTACGCCTCTATTGAAGATTTCAGAAATTCAGCTGCGCATTGATGACAAAGTCACTCTACTGCAGCCCATTTTGGCCGATTACCATTCGTCCCCTCGCCTTTCGCCTATCCAACTCTCAATTAATGAATGTGTCTTTCCTCGTCACAGTTGGGAACAATTGGCGTTTAATTGCCATTTCCAAATTCCCACAATTCATGATTGGCTCGTCGATCAGCTCGAAGGGCAGATCCAGGTCAACACTTTGGATAATATTCGCATGAAAGTGGCAGGACAAGAAATCGACCTAGACTGTTTGCTTGGGTTTAATAACGCGCTGGATGAACTCAAGCTTAAAGAGCCGCTCTCTTTAAATTATCTATTGACCCCAACAAAATTCCAGTCCTTATTTCCGCAAGACACTAAAAACCCGATTCTTTTGGCTCCGGCAGCGCTGCATCTGTCTGTGGCCCCTTTTGCCACTCCTGTAGCGCTCTCCACACTGCAAAATTTAAAAGCGAGCGCCACAGCCTCAATAGATACTCTTTCTCTCCAATATGAAGAGCAGGTCCATACATTAAAAAATGTGCACTGTCAGCTCTCGATTGATGCCTTGAATGAAACGTTGGACATCTATTTTAAAAGCGAAGGCCAGCCGATAGAGCTAAAAGCAACCGTGAAATCATACAAACTGGAAAGACCATTAGATTTTTCTAAATCACAGGTCTATTTCTCGATGAGCACAGAAGAGTTCCCCTTGGGGCTGCTCGATGGACTTGTTGGCAGCGATCAACCTTTGACCACCCTTTTTGGCCCCTCTTTGAACCTCAATTTCCAGGCAGAAACCTCTCCAGAGGAACAGCTTTTTTCTTTAGCCGCCAAAGGAAAATCGCTGAATTTTGAAACCAGTTTTGGGTTAAAAAACAGACTCTTAACGGTAAAAAAACCGACCACATTCGATTGGATTTTAAATGAAAAAAGCTATGCCCTTTTAGACCGCTGGCTCACAGAAGAAAAAGAGGCCCCTTTTGAACTGCAAAAGCCGGCCCACTTTCATCTTTCAATCCCCACATTTTCCTATTTATTGACCGAGCAAGACCTAAATAGCGCTCTATTAAATGCTACTTTAATCAGCGACCATTGCAATTTTATCGAGAAAAAAACGGGGCGTATCATTTCTTTAGATCAATTTAAACTGGCTTTAAGCCATTTAAATCAGACTACTCCTATTGCCCTTGATCTGGGTGCCACAGTGAATCGAGAAGGAAAATGTGTATTAAAAGCAGAATTTGATCCGCGCTATAATCAGATTCCTTTTTCTGCCCAAATCCAAGGTCAGATCCAAAAACTACCCACCGTTCTGCTGGATATCTGTGCGCGCCCTCTAGGAAGGACCGATTTCCCCTTCTCTATTTTTTTTGGAGAGACATTGAATGCACAAGTGGCCGCATCATTGAAGAATTTTACAGGACCGGTCCAGTTTAATATCCATTCGCCCAATGTGCGCACCTCGCTTGATGGCTCTTTTGAAAATGGAATTTTAACTTTAAATCAGCCACTCCATGCTCAAATCTTACTCACCCATAAAATCTCTTCCCTATTTTTAAAAGAGGTCAACCCGCTTTCCATCACTTCGATAGAATCGTTACATCCTGTCACCTTACAAATCGATTCTGAAGGTTTTTCCCTCCCCTTCACATCTGAATGGCAAACCCTGTCCATTCCCAACGCACATATCGAACTTGGGCAGATCTTTTGTAAAAATGAGGGCAATTTATCCCTCACACTCGGACTTTTGAAACAGAACATCGAGCCCAGTTCAGATCTTAGCCTCTGGTTCACACCTATTGATCTCCACATACAGGATCATACCTGCACTCTTGAGCGGACCGAAATTTTAATCAATAACTCTCTAGAGATTTGCACCTTTGGGAATATCGATCTTGCCAAAGAGCATGCAGATATGGTTCTTGGACTCACAAGCCAATGCTTGCATAAAGCATTTGGCATTGAGAATCTGCCTCCTGATTATGTGCTTCAAGTGCCCCTAAAAGGTTCTATGGACCGTGTTAAATTAGATACAAAAAAGGCCACTGCAAAGATCACCGCCCTGCTTCTATGGCAGAAAAGCGGGTTGGCCTCCAGTGTGATAGGCAAAGGCTCTACCGGGGCGCTGATTGGCGAACTCATCGGAAAGTTGGCCACTCTGCCCGATCGAGACACACAATCCCCTACTCCCAAGCAACCCTACCCTTGGGACAAAAACAAAACTGCTAAGGCCAAGCAGCCTAAGCTAAAGAAAAAGACCAAGATCAAAAAGAACGAAAAGCCACTCAAACAGCTTTTAAAGATTTTAACATAAGCGAAAATCTGCTTACTGGTGAGCACATCCTGCCTATCCTGCCGCGCTAGCGATCCTCTCATCCTGTTATTTTTTTCGGACAATCAGGATAGGTAAGATCGCTAAAGCGGCAGGATAGACAGGATAAATTAAATCCTTTTTAAGCAATGGTGACTTCTTTGCAAAGATAGACATCTTGGATGGCATGCAGTAGTTGGATGCCATCTTTTAAAGGCCGCTGGAACGCTTTGCGCCCTGAAATCAGCCCCATGCCCCCGGCCCGTTTATTGATCACCGCGGTAGCCACTGCCTCTTGTAAATCATTTTCCCCTGAAGCTCCGCCTGAGTTAATCAGTCCTGCTCTTCCCATATATTGGTTAATGACCTGATAACGGGTCAGATCGATCGGATGGTCAGTGCACAGGTCGGTATACATTTTATCTGTAAATTTACTGTAGTTAAGCGCTTTAAAGCCGCCATTGTTCTCAGGCAATTTCTGTTTAATAATATCGGCTTCAATGGTGACGCCTAAATGGTTGGCCTGGCCTGTCAAATCAGCAGCCAAATGGTAATCTTTTTCTTTTGTCTTAAAAGCACTATTGCGCAAATAGCACCAAAGGACTGTGGCCATACCCAGCTCGTGTGCATGGGCAAAGGCTTTGCTGACTTCGATGATCTGCCGGTCACTCTCTTCAGATCCGAAATAGATTGTAGCGCCGACTGCGACGCAGCCCATATCATAGGCTTGCTGCATCGAGGCAAAAATAATCTGATTGTACTTATTGGGATAGGTCAGCAGCTCATTATGGTTAAATTTCAATAAGAAGGGGATTTTATGCGCATATTTTCTGGCCACGCTGCCCAGAACGCCTAAAGTAGAGGCTACAGCATTGCAGCCGCCTTCAATGGCCAATTTCACAATGTTTTCAGAATCAAAATAGTCAGGATTTTTAGCAAATGAGGCGCCCGCCGTATGTTCAATGCCTTGATCGACCGGCAGAATAGAGAGATAGCCTGTGTTTGCGAGCCGGCCATGGCCTAGCATAGTCTGTAGGCTGCGCAAGACGCGGATATTGCGGTCTGTAGGAGCAAAGATACGGTCGATCCAATCAGGCCCTGGGATATGCAATTTTTCTTTAGGGACTGTTTTGCATACATGGCTCAAGAGATCTTTAGCTTTAGGACCGAGCCATTTTTCAATCTGCTCACGCGACATAATCTTCTCCTATTAAAAGGAGTATTGTATGCTTTGCATGGGAAAAATTAAAAGAAAAAAGGCGCTAATTAAAAACTAGCATAACCAGAGAAGCACAAGTACAGCACCGATATAATGGCTCTATTCTATGTAAAGGAAAAGGCTCTTCAAGTAAGCCCCTTCGGGGTGGGCAAGGGAAACTGGGTGATCTAAAGCCTGCCGATGGGAAGAAAGGATCTTCACTCTACGGCCCGCATGCATGGCAGCTTGGAAAATCAGATTTTTGAAGAGTGATTCATCAATGTGCTGCGAACAAGAACAGGTCAATAAGTAGCTGCGCGGCGCCATCTTTTTAAATACGGTCTGATTCAACCGCACATATCCTT
>CAZMTP010000057.1:0-7066 GCA_964569185.1 uncultured bacterium | reverse complement strand
AAGAATTGAGCCCGGGTTTGCACTTCCTCTTTCAAAAGAAGATAAAGTGCGCCTCCTAACCGAACTCAACAAGGCGGAAATGTTTGAAACCTTTATCCATACCAAATATGTGGGACAAAAACGGTTTTCTCTAGAGGGTGCAGAGACATTAATCCCGATGCTGGCCACACTTTTAGAAGATGGGGTCAGCTTAGGCATCACTGAGGCGATCATTGGGATGGCCCATCGCGGGCGGTTAAATGTGCTCGCTAACATTTTTGGGAAATCTTACGCCTATATTTTTCATGAGTTTGAAGACCACTACACTCCAGACCTTGCTGAAGGCACAGGAGATGTGAAATACCACAAAGGTTTCATTGGAAATTACACCACACTCTCAGGCAAGCAGATGCCCATGACCCTGATGGCCAATCCTAGCCATTTGGAATCGGTAGATCCTGTGGTGGAGGGAGCTGTGCGTGCCAAACAGGAGATGAAGCCGCGCGATAAACAGAACCAGATTGTTCCGATCCTGATCCATGGCGATGCCTCGATTACAGGTCAAGGAGTGATCTATGAAACGGGGCAGCTTGCCCATTTGCATGGGTATGCGACACAAGGCACAGTACACATCGTAATCAATAATCAGATCGGGTTCACCACCCTTCCCAAAGATGGCCGTTCGACCCGCTATTGCACCGATATCGCCAAAACATTTAGCGCCCCTGTGTTTCATGTGAATGCGGAAGACCCTGAAGGCTGCGTGGCCGCCATGAAATTGGCCATCGAAATGCGCCAGCAGTTTGGATGTGATGTGTTTATCGATTTAAATGGCTATCGCAAATATGGCCATAATGAAGGCGATGAACCGGCTTTTACACAGCCTGTAGAATATGCTTTGATCCGCTCTAAAAAAACGATCCGCGCTCTCTATCGCGAGCATCTGATCCAAGACCAGGTGATCGATGAAACGCACGCTGCAAAACTTGAAGAAGAATTTAAAAATAGTCTCAAATCGGCCCTTGAAACGGTCAAAACGATGCAGCCAGTCGCTCCCGCTTCCACCCCAAAAATAGAACGCCCCATTGAAACTAGAGTGGATGCACAGACATTGATCGCTCTTACTGAGAAGTTTTGCACTGTGCCCCCAGGATTTAATTTGAACCCCAAAATACAAAAACTTCTTACTGAAAAACGGCAGATGGTCCAAGGCAATATGGACTGGGCCATGGGAGAGTTTTTGGCCTATGCCACTCTATGCACGCAAAAGATCCATGTCCGTTTATCAGGTCAAGATGTCAGAAGAGGTACCTTTTCGCATAGACATTCAGTGTGGATTGATCAAGCTAATGCACAGAAATATTTCCCGCTGTCTCACTTAAGTCCGACGCAGGCGCCTTGTGATATTTTTAATTCGCCCCTTTCAGAATTTGCCTCCCTTGGATTTGAATTTGGCTATAGCTTGCTCTATCCCAACTCCCTTGTCCTATGGGAAGCCCAGTATGGCGATTTTGCTAACGGCGCCCAAGTCATCATTGACCAGTACATTGTTTCCTCTGAGCAGAAATGGGGCCACCGCACCAATTTGACCCTTCTTTTGCCTCATGGATATGAAGGCGCCGGGCCAGAACATTCCTCTGGTCGCATGGAACGTTTTTTACAAATGGCAAGCAATGACAATCTTTACATTGTGAACTGCACCACTCCGGCACAATTCTTCCATGTATTGCGCCGTCAAGGCTTAAGCCAAAGCAAAAGACCGCTCATTGTATTCACTCCCAAAGCACTTTTACGACATCCTCTTTTTGTCAGCCCGCAAAAGGAGTTCACTTCGGGATCATTCCAAGAGATTTTAGACGATCCTGCAGCGAAGGCAAAACCTAAAACGTTGATTCTATGCAGCGGCAAAATCTATTACGACCTCTTCCAAGAAAGAGAAAAACGGAAGAAAAATGACCTTGTATTTTTACGTGTCGAACAGCTCTATCCTTTCCAGGAAGAAAAAATGAGACAGTTTTTCGACAAGTATGATGGTTTTAAAGAATGCCTATGGGTACAAGAAGAGCAGGCCAATATGGGAGCTTGGGAATTTATACGGCCTTTAATTGAAAAACTTTTAAAAGGAAAAGCAGCTTTAAGATATGTAGGAAGAGAAAGAAGCGCCGCTGTTGCTGCAGGCTCTTTTGCTCTACATAAAAAGCAATATGAGGAGATCATGCAGGAGATATTTAAGTGAAAGCAGAAATTAAGGTGCCCTCTGCAGGAGAATCGGTCGTTGAAGCCACCGTCAGCAAACTCATTAAGCCCAGCGGAAGTTATGTTAAAGCAGACGAAGAGATCTTGGAACTTGAAACAGAAAAGGTCAATCAGGTGATCTATGCCCCTGCAGCCGGACAACTGCAGTGGAATGTGGCAGTGCAACAGACGGTGAAGGTAGGGCAGGTCATAGGCTATGTAGAGACCGATGCTGCCGCACCTCCTCTTCCTCCTCCCCAAAAAGCAGCAACTCCCCCTCCTAAAAAAGTGGAAGGCCCTTCCGCGCGTAAAATGGCGCCAGAGTATATCGCTGAAATCCAAAAACCCGCCCCAAAAGCTGCCGCAGCGCCTCAAACGCCAATGAAAGGAGAGCGCAAAAAGATGAGCCGGCTGCGCAAAACCATTGCCGACCGATTAGTGGCCGTGAAAAATCAGACCGCGATGCTCACCACTTTTAATGAGGTGGACATGTCGGCCGTCATGGCGATACGAGCTAAAGAGCAGGAGAATTTCGTTAAAAAATATGGGACCAAGCTTGGCTTTATGTCGTTCTTTGTAAAAGCCAGCGTGGCTGCATTAAAAGCCTATCCAGAAGTGAATGCTGCCATTGAGGGCGAAGATATTATCACTTTCCAAACTTATGATATTAGCATCGCCGTTTCTACAGAGAGAGGATTGATGGTGCCTGTGGTCCGCGGCTGCGATCAGATGTCGTTTGGGGAAATTGAAAAGGCAATTGCCGACTATTCCAAAAAAGCGCGCGAAGGCACGATCTCAATTGATGATCTGAAAGGGGGCAGTTTTACCATCACTAATGGAGGCGTCTTTGGCTCTTTGCTCTCCACGCCTATTCTCAACCCTCCCCAAAGCGCGATTTTGGGCATGCACACCATTGTAAAACGGCCTGTAGTGATCAATGATCAGATCGTGATCCGTCCCATGATGTATCTAGCGCTCAGCTATGACCATCGGGTCATCGATGGAAAAGAGGCGGTGCTATTCTTAGTCAATATTAAAGAAAATTTAGAAAATCCCTCACGCCTACTTTTAGAGCTCTAATGGCAGATAGTTTTGATGTGATTGTGATTGGAAGCGGCCCCGGGGGATATGTAGCGGCAATCCGCTGTGCACAACTGGGCTTTAAAACCGCTTGCATTGAGAAAGACAAAGCGCTCGGGGGAACCTGTTTAAATGTGGGCTGCATCCCTTCTAAAGCGCTACTTCATTCGTCTGAACTCTTTGCTTCCTTGGCCCATATGCCAGAGCAGGGGATTAAAGTGGCCCAAGCCAGTTACGATTTTCCCCAAATGATGGAGCGCAAACGCAAAATCGTTGGGGAGTTCAATCAGGGCGTTGCCTACCTTTTTAAAAAGCATTCCATTAGCTGGATTCAAGGGAATGCGTCTTTAGATTCTGCTACCACTGTTGTCGTCGAAGGAAAAAAGCTACAGACAAAATACGTCATTTTAGCTACCGGATCAGAGCCAATCGCTCTTCCTTTTTTGCCTTTTGATGAAAAAAAGGTGGTCTCCTCTACAGGGGCGCTCACATTGCCGCAGGTCCCTAAAAAGCTGCTAGTAGTGGGCGCTGGGGTGATTGGAGTGGAATTAGGATCGGTCTATCGCCGTTTAGGCAGCGAGGTGGTCTTTATCGAATTTTTAGACCGCATCTGCCCCACTTTAGATGAGGTGGTCTCCAAAAGTTTCCAAGAGATTTTAGAAAAGCAGGGACTCGTTTTCCACCTCTCTTCTAAAGTCATAGCGGCTGAAGTTTCCAATCAAATCAACCTAACTATGGAATCCCAAGGGAAAACAGCTAAAATAAGCGGGGATGTTGTCTTAGTCTCTATTGGTCGAAAACCTTACACCAAAGGGCTTAATCTGGAAAAAGCAGGCATTAAAACAAATGAAAAGGGATTTATCCCCATCGATGGTTTTTTCCGTACTTCCAGTCCCAATATCTACGCGATTGGAGATATTGTGGATGGACCGATGCTGGCACATAAAGCATCTGAAGAGGGCGTTGCGGTAGCAGAGATTTTAGCAGGGGGCTCGCCTGTGTTAGAGTATATGGCCATACCGACTGTGGTTTATACAGCGCCAGAAGTGTCTGCTGTCGGGCTGACAGAAAAAGAGGCCATTGCATTTGGCTTAAAAGTTCTCACAGGCAGTTTTCCTTTTTCCATTAATTCTAGAGCGAAGTGCACAGGAGAAAAAGAGGGCTTTGTCAAAATCATTGCAGAAGAGAGCACAGGAAGGTTGTTGGGGATTCATATTATAGGAGCGCATGCGTCAGAACTGATTAGCGAGGCGGTGCTAGCTATGGAGAAGAAGTTGACGGCACTGGAACTGGCTAATACCCCTCATGCCCATCCGACGTTGTCAGAGGCGATTAAAGAAGCCGCACTGGCCGTTCTTAAACGCCCCATCCACAAATAAAGAAAAATTAACCACAGAGAAGATGAGAACACAGAGTTCGGAGAAGAAGATTTTTCTTTGGGCAAAAAGCCCCAAAGAAAAATGTTTCTCTAAACATCTCTTTACTCTGTGTTCTCGTCTTCTCTGTGGTTTATCTTCTTCTTCTTCTTACTTAATAGTTCTGAGACTTACCACACCCGCAGGAGCCTTTGGCATTGGGATTAGTAATTTTAAAGCCTGAATTATTCAGCCCTTCGACAAAGTCGATCTCAGCCCCGATCAAACGAGAGACCATCTTCTCATTCACATGGATCTGGATGCCTTGAGAGGTAAAGATTTTATCATCTTTTTTAGACTCTTTGGAGAAATCTAGAGTATACTCAAATCCGCTGCAACCGGCCGCTTTGTCACCAAAACGCAGGTGCCAGTCCGCTTTGCCCTCTTCTTTAAGAATATGGCGGAATTTGTCGGCCGCCCGTTTTGTCAGATGGATCGCATTAGGGTCTGATTCTTGAGCGAGAATCTCATTAAGACTGTTCACAAGACGATCAATTTCTTCTTCAGAATAGCCATGGCCGAGCATACCTGCTTCCAAAGTTTCCCAGGTGGATGCTTGGCAACCGACACAATGGAGACCAGCATTGGTAATCTCTTGAGCTAGTTTTTGGGATTTCTGGGGGAAAGAGGTGAAAATCTCTTCGATGGTCATGGAACGTGAGATCTTCTTTTCTTTAACTTTGTTCATAATTTCCCTCTAAAAGTTGATTTTAACTGTACCGGCTTTAATCTTGCATTGACAGGCTAATCTTTCATGATTTTGCTCGCCAAGAAAATCTTTTTCCTCTTGTGTGAAGTCGGATAAATTGTCCATTCCTTCAACCACCTCAATCACGCAGGTACCGCAAATGCCCTCAGTGCAAGCAAAAGGGACGCCAGCTTCTTCACACGCTTCAGCGATAGGAGAGCCATCTTCCAGCTCTTTTTCTTCGCCTGTATTTTTATAGATAAGTTTTGCCACAATAGTCTAATTCTTTAAAGACTATAGGATAAAAGATAGGGAAAAAAAGATAAAGTTAGAAGTTAGAGGCTTTCGGGATTGAACTGATCAAGACCTTCAGAGAGGATCTCTTCAACCGTATTTTTCAAAGAATGGAGCCCTTGCGGAAAGCCGCAATCAATTAAAATCTTATTTAAATAGGAAAGTTCTGCCTCTAAGAAGTCGACTTTACTCTCTAAATTAGCAATCTTTTTATTAAGCTCGATTTTATTGTCCATTTTAACACCTCTATTAAAGGAATTAATTATATTTTAATTAAATTTAAATTAATTATCAATAAACTATAAAGAAATTATTAATATTATTTAACTATTTAATACTAAGTAACTTAATTTTTGAATATAAACAAAAAAAAGCATGAGGGAATTTCCCTCATGCTTTATTAGGAACAGATCTAGCTTATTCGACGTCGTCGCCACTAATAGCGGCGAGGTTATCTCTTATCTCAACACTAGTACGACCTGTGTTGATTGCAGCTGCAATTGAAGCGACGTGACCAAGAGCAGGCTCATGAGAAGAAGATGAAGATGCAAATGAATCATCTTGACCTCCCAATACTGGGCCTCTGGAAGGTTCTACGGAAACAACTTCATCATCAGATTCATCATCAGATTCTATTGAAGCAACTTGACCTGCTGTAGCGAGAGATTGAGAGCCTTTCACAAATACGGCAAGAGCTGCAATCATACCAGTACCAACACCTGCCATTGCTTTAACTAATGGAGAGCGTCCTAATTTTCCTGGTTTTCCTAAAACGAAGTCACGAGCTATAGAGAGAGGTTGACGGTATTGATCTTTTTTATCTCTACCTCTATTTATCTCCGCGATGATAGGGCCAAATACCATTGATCCTGCGTAGCCAAGAGCTAAGCCTGTAGCGCCTGCTGCAAATAAGGCTACTTCAGCGCCAACCATGGCAACTTCTGCGATAGCCAAAGCTACAACGAGGATTCCAAGAGCAATTAAACCGAGTAATTTTTCAGCTGCAAATACAGTTGCGCGGCCGATAAAAGCAAGCACTACCGCAATTGCATTAAAAAGAACTGCAAGAGGAGGACATGCGGGTTTTATTACAGCACCAATAGAACTAGGAATACATCCTAATGCAAATCCAGCGATTTGACTAATTTGTCTTCCTTTTGTTGTTTCTAGAACCATAGTGTGTCCTTTGCATCTAATAGCAAAATTCTTTTTATCTTCTGGTAGTGTTTTGTAATGACCGTCACCAGTAATTCGATTAAACAAATCTTTTAAGGTGTCATTAATTTTCATTTTCGATGCACTGCGTTCAGCAGCATCTTCTAAGGCTTGATTCAAAGGCTTACCTTCTCGAACATCTTTGCATACTGTAGTAGGT
>CAZMTP010000056.1:0-7506 GCA_964569185.1 uncultured bacterium | reverse complement strand
TGAAGTAAAAAGAGGAGAAGTTTGGTTAACTACTTTATCTACTGCTGCTGTCATAAAACCAAAGCTTAAATTGTCCTTGCGCCTGATTCATAAACATCTCCATTCCATACACAATAGCGCATTGCTTTTTTTGAGCTTCTTGAAGAAAAGGAGTATTGCGATGTTTGGTATTGATGTCCATTACAAGACTTTTTTCACAGATGTATTTTGGATCGATCGGACTGGCTTCAGGTGTGCAATTCACCAAGATATCATAGCCCTCATGGAAAATTTCTTCTATTGCCTCAAAAGGGACGGCTCTATCCCCTATGCCCTGTGCTTGCTCTAGCCGACGGGCCATCACTGTAACATAGGCCCCGCGCCGTTTGGCTTCATAAGCAATCGCTTTGGCAGAACCTCCTGCGCCAAGAAGGACCATTCTTTTGTGGCGCACACCCATTTTAGCTTCAATTGCATCCAAGGCACCCGCGGCATCGGTGTTGTACCCCTTCATTTTGCCTTTCTCAAACACAATAGTGTTCACTGCGCCGATCTCTTGCGCCATAGGATCGATCTCATCTAAAAAAGGCAGCACTGCTTCTTTGAGTGGAATTGTGACGCTAAGGCCGCGAATCCCGAGGCGTTTGGCCAATGCAAAAAAAGCAGGCAGCTCCTCTTTTGCTATCTGCATTTTGACATAGACTGCATTGAGCTCCTGCTCTCTAAAAAACTGGTTGTGGGTGCTATGGCTTGGGCTTTGGGTCACAGGATCGCCAATCAGGCCATAAATCTCTGTTTTATCATTTAAACGAAAATAATGATAAATGTTTGTCAGCTCAGAAAATCTGAGTTGCCCAGGAGCGCACGGCTCATCCAAGGCAACATAATTAAGGTAACAGCCAAATATAGGGGCCAAAATACGCGAAACTTGTCCCTTATCTCCCATGCAAATCCCGCACAGCCTGATCCCTTGCGCTCTTTTTTCTTTGACAAAGAGCAGCATTCTTAGCGCATCCAGCGTCGAATTTGCGAATGTGGCGATTTTGTAAATAGTGGCCTGTTTTTCCTGTATCCGCGCAAAAAACCCTTCTAAATCTTGGGGCGTCTCATCCAAATTATGATAGGAATACAACGTGTCAGATCCGATACGCGTGAGCGCTTCTCCAAAATTATGGATCACAGGAACGGTGGCCTGTTGCGATAATGTCTCTTTTTGCACCTCTGTCAAAGGTTCCATCAGATCCCAACGCAGCTCCATGCCTTCTACAAGGTTGTTTGCTTGCAAAATCTGCGCATACGCTTTATCGTATGTGGGACCTATGATGACTGCAAATAACATAACGATCCAACTTAACATAAATAGCCGTCCTGTAAATACTGAAATTTATTTCGGTCCTACTATAGAACTGCTTGCAAATCTGTTAAATCAAAAAAAAGTTGGCGCCATACTTATTACAGATCAGATCATTGCACAACACCACAGCTCTCTCATCGAAAAACTGGGAATAAAAACTCTCTTTTTACCTTCCGGTGAAATCCATAAAACGCGCGCAACCAAGCAGTTTATAGAAGATAGGCTTTTGCAGCAGCAGTGTGGCAGAGATGCTATTTTGATCGCCTTGGGCGGCGGTGTCGTACTGGATCTGGTCGGTTTTGTGGCAGCCACCTTTTGCCGTGGCATCCCGTTTATTTCTATTCCTACAACGCTTCTTGGCATGGTCGATGCCTGCCTCGGTGGAAAAACAGCGGTCAATACAGAACATGGAAAAAATCTGATTGGCAGCTTTTATTTCCCAGAAGCGATCATTATTGACCCCCGCTTTTTGGATACTTTGCCCCAAAAACAGCGGCTCAATGGAATTGCAGAAATAATCAAATATGGACTCACTTGTTCTAGAGCTCTTTTTGAAAAATTAGCCTCGAGAACTGCTGCAGAAGAGCTGATTCAAGAATGCTTGGAAATTAAAAAAGAGGTGATAGAATCAGATCCTTATGAGGAAAAGGGTTACCGGCGCATTTTGAATTTTGGACACACCTTTGGCCATGCTTTAGAAATGTTAGAAAATTATCAGATCGAGCATGGAGAGGCGATTGCCATCGGGATGATTTTAGAAAGCTACCTCAGCATGCGCTTGCATTACTTGACAAAAGCTGAATTTGACACCATTGTGCAACTGTTTCATCAGTACCAGTTTCCTCTTCGACTGTCACGCCGTTTTTCTCTAGAAGAGATTCTTTCTTCTTTATCCCGTGACAAAAAAGCGGTACAAAAAAAGATGCGTTTTGTGATTTTAAAAACCATTGGAGAGGTAGAGTCTTTTGAGGGCGCTTATTGTACTCCTATAGATACAAAATTGATTGAAGAGGCGATTCATGACATTATCTATCTATCCTAGTCAGCTTTCAGGCACCATCAAAATCCCCTCTTCTAAATCGCACACGCTGCGCGCCCTGATTTTTGCTTTAATGGCAGATGGAAAGTCGGTCATCCAAGCTCCCCTCCCCTCTCCAGATACAGAGGCCATGCTTCGAGCCATAGAACAGCTGGGCGCTAAAATAGAGCGCTTGGAAAATAGATTAGAAATCAAAGGAGTTGCAGGACAGTTGCAGGCACCAGAGGATGTGATTCATGCAGGGAATTCGGGACAAGTGCTGCGCTTTATAGGCGCGCTGAGTGGTTTAGCGCCTCATTACACTCTGTTGACAGGCGACCACTCGATACGCCATAGCCGGCCTGCATTGCCTTTACTCAGTGCATTAAGACAGCTTGGGGCCACAGCTGAAAGCGCCGGCAAAGAGGGCCGTGCTCCTCTCATTATCAAAGGGCCAATGAAGCCTGGAAAAGCGACACTATGCGGCAGGGATTCCCAACCTGTTTCTGCACTTCTTATTGCCACCTCTTTTCTTCGCGGCTGTTCAGAAATTTATGTCACAGATCCTGGAGAAAAGCCATGGATCGATTTGACATTGAGCTGGCTTGCAAAATGTGGTGTGAAGATCCAGCATGAAAATTATGCGCACTATACAGTTCCAGGGTGGGCCTCATACACCGGTTTTGAGACAGATATTCCAGGTGATTTTAGCACCGCAGGCTTTCCTTTGATTGCCGCCTTAATCACCGATTCAGAGCTCACTTTAGAAAATTTGGATATGGATGATGTACAAGGAGATAAAAAAGTGATCCAGATGCTGATCGCAATGGGAGCCAAGATTGAGATTGATTCTAAAAGAAAAAGAATTCATGTGAAAAGAGGAGGGAAAATCCAAGGTCAAAGATTGGATTTAAATGATTGCATCGATGCGATAGGACTATTTGCTGTCATGGGCTGTTTTGCAGAAGGAAAAACAGAAATTGTAAATGTGGGCATTGCACGAAAAAAAGAGTGCGACCGCTTGAGCGCTTTAGCTAAAGAACTCAAAAAAATGGGAGCAAAAATCGAAGAAAAAGAAGAGGGCCTTGTGATCTATCCTTCTGTTTTAAAAGGGGCCCATCTAGAAACCTATCAGGACCATCGAATGGTGCTCTCTTTAACTGTGGCGGCGCTTGCTGCTCAAGGAAAATCCACCGTGAGTGGCATCCATGCAGCGGCAAAGACCTATTCCCATTTTGCAGATGATTTCCGCACCCTAGGAGCGCGTATTGAATAATCTGATTCTCTTTGGATTTAAAGGCTGTGGAAAATCACATATCGGCTCTTTGCTAGCCAAACGACTGCATCTGCCATTTGTTGATTTAGATCATCTGATTGAGCAGAGCTATTTTAAGCAGTTTCATGCGCCTCTATCTTGCAGACAAATTGTTCTAGAGAAAGGGGCCGTTTTTTTTCGTCAGTTAGAAAAAGAGTGTGTGCGCTCGTTGAAGCAGTGCACCCATTACGTGATTGCCTTAGGAGGAGGCACCGTACTAGATCCAGAGAATGTTGCTTTTTTAAAACCCCTGGGCACTCTTTTTTATCTCCAATTAGACAAAGAAACTTTAAAAAAAAGGATGTTTGCACATGAGCTCCCTGCCTATATCGATCCTGATGATCCTGAAGAATCATTTGAAAACATGTATTACGATCGCAAAGAAAAATATGAAACCATCGGCGCCAAAACCATCTTCGTGCAAAACAGAAAACCAGAAGAGATCATTGAAGAAATAGCGAAATCTTATGGGAAGTAACTCTTTTGGCACACTGTTTAAAATCACCACCTGGGGAGAGTCCCATGGCAAAGCCATTGGCGTGGTCATCGATGGGTGTCCCGCAGGACTGACACTTTCAGAAGACGATATCAATCAAGAGCTGGCCTTAAGACAGCCAGGAAAATCGCCCTTGACATCGCCTCGCAAAGAGGAAGACCAAGCAGAAATCTACTCCGGTCTTTTTGAAGGCAAAACAACCGGGGCGCCTATATCCATACTGATCCACAATCACGATGCCGACCCTACAAAATATATCTCACTAAAAGACAAATTGCGTCCAGGACATGCCAATTTTGCCTATTTAGAAAAATATGGCATTTTTGATCACCGAGGCGGCGGAAGAGCTTCCGGGCGCGAGACAGCCTGCCGTGTCGCTGCAGGCGCTGTGGCCAAAAAGCTCCTCTCTCATTTTGACATTCAACTAGCTGCTTACGTCAAAGAAATAGGCGATATTTCTTTAGACAAAGCGTTCTCTTTAGAGATCGGCCCACTAAAAAAATCCACTTTACAAAGCCCAGTCTTTTGTCCTGATCCAGAGACAGCAGAAAAGATGATGGCTGCCATCATTGCAATCAAAGAAGAAAAAGACTCCCTAGGCGGCATAGTAGAGCTGATCACGAGCGCACTGCCTCCAGGATTGGGCGATCCTATTTATGAAAAATTGCAGGCCAACCTTGCTAAGGCCATGTTCACATTGCCTGCTGTCAAAGGCTTTGAAATAGGTTCCGGTTTTTCTGCCACTAGAATGCAAGGCTCTGCGCACAACGATCTTTTTACAGAATCGCATGGTAAAGTGGTCACACAGACCAACCATGCAGGCGGCGTTCTAGGAGGCATTAGCACAGGCATGCCGCTTATTTTGCGTGTGGCATTCAAGCCGCCTTCCAGCATCCAAAAACCGCAAGAAACTTTGGATCTGGGTAAACAAAAAGCTGTTTTAGAATTGCCCGAAGGGTCGCGCCATGATCCGTGCGTTGCCATTCGGGCCGTACCAGTTGTCGAGGCCATGTGCGCCCTTGTCCTCGCTGATAGCTTGCTAATGAACCGTTGCGCTCGTCTTTAAAATTTATTACTTTTTGATCTTCGTCGTATTAGAGAAGAAATCCGACGTTGCTCAGGACGAATACCCCATAAATCACAAGCAATCTGTGCATTCATCCAAAAATCAGGTGTGGTTTCAAATGCAGCAGCAAGTCTTGTTGCCATTTGTGGAGTCACGCTAGCTTTTTCATTAACGATGCGATTAATGACTTTATAATCACAATGCAAATGCTCTGCCAATTCTTTTTGTGTGATTCCTAGAGGTTTTAAAAATTCTTCACTTAAAATTTCCCCAGGAGAAGTTGGTTTTCTTTGTATGCGTCTCATACACCCTCAAATTTTACAATTAATTGTCTCATGTAATCCATTTGAATTCAAACAGCTGTAGATTTCCAATTGGTTCTGCAACGCGACGCGGGTAGGGCCCTGAAAAAATGCGATCAGCATTTTTTTAGGGAAGAGCGCCGTTGCAGCCCGCGGCGATTATAGCAAAGCAAAATCGATTTGAGGGAGCGAGGACAGTACGCTGTACGGACTCGCGGATGAAAAATCGATTTGGCGAAGCAAGAATCGCCCTAAGGGCAGCAGGGGCATGTTACATGCCCCGACTGTCTATTCTCGTCTTTTCTCTATTTTTCTTAATTTATCTGTGCAGCAAATGATTCAGGAGGCTTTGATTCGAAAGAGAGTTTTTTCCGTTTGATGGGATGGTCAAATGCGAGGAGGCTGGCATGCAGATAAAGCCGCTGCTTTTGGCCTTTGCCGTATTTGCTATCGCCCAAGAGCGGAAATCCTGCCTCTGAGGCATGCACACGGATCTGATTTTTCCGTCCTGTTTCTAAAGTTAAATGGAGCAGTGAATAGTGAGCATTTTGCTTGACCACTTTAAAATGTGTGATGGCTAGCTGACCGCCATGAGAACTGCTTTTAACAAAGTAATTTTTATCTTCGCGCAAATAACTTTTCCAGGTGCCTTCAAGAGGCTCTACTTTCCCTTCTGCAATAGCGATATACTCGCGGCAAATCGTATGTTTTATAAATTGGTTTTTAAGCCCCTGCCGCGCCACATCAGAATAAGCAAACACCATCACCCCAGAAGTGTCGCGGTCCAGCCTGTGGACTGGAAAGACTCTCTGCGAATGGAAGCGCCGTTTAAGTACATAGTGGGCATTATTCGTGGTATCCAAATCGGTCATCACGCTGAGAAGTCCCGCAGGCTTTTCAATTACGATCAGATGTTCATCTTCGTAGAAAACTTTAATCTCTTTAGAAATAAAGTTGATCTTTTTGCCTACGACAACCTCTTCCCCTTCTTTTACGAGGATCGTTGCCTTTTTAGCCTCTTTCCCCTCTATGGTGACACGCCCTTTTTCGATCCAAGAACGTAAACTATTTTTTGAACTTTCGGGAGCCAAAAGTTTCAATACCTCAAGAAGTGAAAGATCCTTTGGAGATTTTAATTGCATCGCCATAGTATATTCTATCTGATAGTTAAAAGGAGCCTTTTATGAAGACAAATCGTGAAAAAGTGAGCTACTGCATTGGTTTAGAGACAGCTAAGAATTTAAAAAATCAATTTAAAGATTTAGATATGAGCCTTCTGATGACCGGGTTTAAAGATGCTTTAGAAGAGCGCACCCCTCCTATAGAGCGAGAAGAGATTAGGTCGATCATGACTGCGCTCCAACAACAGGTCCAAAGACAGCAGCGCGAATTTGTGGTGCAAGTGGCCCAAACCAATAAAAAAGAGAGTGAAACTTTCCTGGAAGCCAATAAACAAAAACCGGGTGTCATGACTACACATAGTGGACTGCAATATGAGATTCTTGCTTCTGGCAACGGCCCTTCTCCTACAATGATGGACGAAGTGCTCTGCCATTACAGAGGTTCCTTTATCAATGGCACTGTGTTTGATAGTACTTATGAAAATGGCAAACCACAAACATTGCCGCTTTCACGCGTGATCCCAGGCTGGTCTGAAGCACTTAAAATGATGAAAGTGGGCGACAAATGGAAACTCTTTATTCCTCCCTACCTTGCGTATGGAGAAACAGGTTATGGCCCGCAGATCCAACCCAACATGACACTCATTTTTGAAATGGAGCTGTTAGGCATTAACTAGTTTGATGAACCTTTCCTAATAAAATAAAAAACATGCTTTTTCATTTTATTAGGAAAGGTTCACAGGGATTTCTGCTCGCTGGATCCAATAATCGGGGCCATAGTCATAACAGAGCTGTTCGCCTTTCTTTATGGGGCGCAGCGTGATCAAAATAATATGCATGGCCCCATTCAGATAG
>CAZMTP010000055.1:0-7691 GCA_964569185.1 uncultured bacterium | reverse complement strand
TTAGATCCGAAAAAAACTTAGACTGCCCTCAAGCAGCATTTACGCAACAAGGCCTATGCCTGGTGACCTTAAAGATTCTCATGTGACGCGCGAGGATATTCTTAAAATTGGAGGTGCGCTTATTGGCTATAGGCACGTATCTACTGCAGAACAAGCTCAACAAGAAGCTGAAACGGGTGTTAAAAATGGTTGTGCATTGAATATTTCATTTTGCTGGTCAGAAGTAGAAAAGGATCAAGCCAAATTTGCGAATCTTGATGAACGAATTGTGTCTGGAGAAAATTGTGATGCTTTAATTAAAGATTATGAAAAGGCAATTACTGGCTTTATCGAACAATCTATTGGTATGGACTTTGATCAAACACCTGAAACTTATAAAGAGGCATTGGACTCTTTGGACTGTACTCGTTTTATGATTATCAATCCCTGGCACATAAGTGCTAGAGACGCCTCTTTTTATATGGGATTAGGGCGTTTTCCTAAAGCTCCTATCCTTCCAAAAGATGTGATTCTATTGCGTCCTATTAAAAAAGAAGATCTTCAAATTCCCAAAGAGATCTATCAGCAACCGCTAGGTTCAGATCGCTTAGCATTACGTTCACATTTAGTAGCGCACTACCGGCGGGAACTTTTGCGTTTTATTCGTGAAGATTTTAAAAAAGATAACTTTAATTCGCGGCTAAGTGTGCATAGTAGACATTCTAGATGGCACCCAAGTAGGCGTGCGATTTAGTTTGGTGGAAAAGCCAATTTAATCGTCTCTGCAATCTCCTGCTTCACCTTTTTCTTATGCTCCAGCCACCAGGCGCGGCAACTAGCGCGTAAGTTTTCAAGTTCCATTGGGTTGGCCAGCAACTTTTGAATGAGCGCAGGCGCCTCTTCCCATTTCTCTACAGATAAAAAGGGATAGTTGCCAAGCAGATGGGTGAAATAGTCAGTGTCATCCTTTTCTACAATCGGGATGCAGCCGCATTCTAAAGCCTCATAAACGCGAAAAGATTCTAAATTGGCCCAACCCCTTGGGCAGGGCACAAAGAGCGTATTTAAGAGCAATGCGCGGTATTTTTCTTTAGAAAGCGCGTCGGGATCACTGAAACTAGAAGTTTCATGAATGTGATAATGGGCGATTTTCTTCATGCTTTCGGCCATGGCTTGGCGTGTCGATTTATTAATTTGCCCTGCAAAACTCCACACATATTTTCGATGCGAAGCATCTTGGATCTCATGGGCTGGGAAGTGGCGCATAAAGCCGCTCATATAGCCTAGAGGAAATGCGGTCACATTCTTGCCATACTGCGGATGCCAATAGTGCCGCAGCACGAAAACAGCCTGCTGATAAAAATCATTAGGGATGGAATAAAATTCATCGCTGACTTGGATGATGGCAAATTTGCATTTGCGCTTATGCAATTCCTCGTAATATCTTTTGCATTTTCGTTTTTTGAAGTTAGAAGCGACGATGATGGCATTGTTTTTGAATACAGACCATTTGCCGTCTTGGATCTCTTCAAATTCAATTCCTGAGAGCAGCTCTTCAAGCCAGTCGGTTTCGCTGAACTCAGCCTTAGGCAACTGCCAAATTAGATGGACTTTTGAGTAAAGGAAAAGGGGGAGCAATAACAAAGACCAGAAAAGAAAGCGCTTAAACATATCAATCATCCTGCTTATCCTGCCGCTTTGCGATCCTCTTCATCCTGTATCTCTTTTTTGCAGAAAAACAAATAGGATAAGGCGGATCGCAAAGCGGCAGGATAAGCAGGATTATAATGAATATCTTAGAAAGATGACCATAGAATACATTCAGTGATGCATTCTATGGTAAAATTTATTGTGCTTTGATTTTGATATCAACGCCGGCTGCTAGCGGCAGCACTTTGAGTTTGTCGATAGTGTCCGGTGTCGGATTTAAGATATCCAGCAAACGGATATGGGTGCGGATCTCAAACTGCTCGCGCGACTTTCTGTCGACGTGAGGAGAGCGGAGCACGGTGTAAATTTCTCGTTTGGTGGGTAGCGGGATAGGTCCTGCGATGCGCGCACCAGTCCTTTTGGCCGTTTCTACAATGTCTGTTGTAGAGCGGTCGAGAACTCTTTGATCATACCCTTTTAAGCGGATACGGATTCTTTGTTTTGATTGTTTGGCCATTGTTTACCTTCTTTTTCCAGCGACTACTTCTTCTTGTATTTTTGCAGGCACCCGCTCAAAGTGGCTAGGTTCCATTGTATAGTTTGCTCTTCCAGAACTGAGTGAGCGCAGTTGTGTTGAATAGCCGAACATTTCGCTTAAGGGAACTTCAGCTTCGACCTCAACGGCCCCTTTGATTGTGTTTTGAGCAAGAATTTTTCCTCTGCGGCGGTTAATATCACCGATCACATCTCCCATGAACTGATCAGGTGTGGTCACCACTACTTTCATGATCGGTTCGAGCAGGATAGGCTGGCACTGTCTTGCCGCCTCTTTCACTGCCATCGAGCCGCATATTTTAAATGCCATCTCACTGGAATCCACCTCGTGATAGGATCCATAGACAATGGCAATTTTCATGTCGATCAGGTTATAGCCGGCCAGTACGCCTGTAGCCAGCCCTTCTGTCACCCCTTTAATAACCGCAGGGACATACTCTTTCGGAATGACGCCGCCCACAATTTTGCTGACGACTTCATTGCCTTTTCCAGACTCATTGGGCTCTACTTCTAAGACGACGTGCGCATACTGCCCGCGGCCGCCCGATTGTTTGACATACTTGAGTTCGGCTTTGCCTGGTCTTGAAATGGTCTCTTTGTAAGAGACTTCTGGTTTGCCCACGTTGGCTTCCACAGCGAACTCCCGCATCATACGGTCGCGGATAATGTCAAGGTGGAGTTCACCCATTCCCGCAATGATAGTCTGTCCTGTTTCTTCGTTTGTGAAGACGCGGAAGGTGGGATCTTCTTCTGAGAGAGCAGAAAGCGCAGTGGCTAGCTTTTCTCGATCTGCTTTCGATTTCGGCTCGATTGCCATAGAGATCACAGGCTCTGGGAACTCCATCTTCTCTAAGAGAAGCGGGCGGTCCTCTGTGCAGAGTGTGTCTCCGGTACTGGTATATTTTAATCCGATGCAAGCGGCAATATCGCCGGTAAAAAATTCGTCGCGGTCTTTACGCTGATTCGCATGCATCTCAAGGAGGCGTGATACGCGCTCTCTTTTGTCTTTAGTGGTGTTCCAAAGGCTAGTGCCTTTAGCAAGCATTCCGGAATAGATACGAACGAAGGTGAGCCGTCCTACATAAGGGTCGGTCATGATTTTGAAAGCGAGCGCTGAGAAGGGGCTCTCATCAGAAGGTTCGATTTGGATGGGCTCATTGGTGTCCATGTCGATCCCTTTGATCATGCCTCGATCTAGAGGAGAGGGCATCCAGCGAACTATAGCGTCAAGAAGCGGTTGAATCCCTTTATTCTTAAAAGCGGTACCGCACACAACAGGATTAATTTTATTAGTAACGACCCCTTTGCGCATTGCCGCATGGATCTCATCTTCTGTGAGTGATTCTGGATTCTCGAGCACTTTCATCATGAAAGATTCGTTGCTTTCATCGATAGTGGCCAGCTCTTCTAAGAGCTCTTGGCGCATTTTTTTGCATTTTTCTAAAAGATTGGCAGGAACATCGATCGTTTCGTACTTGGCTCCCATAGTCTCGTCTAGGAAGAGGTAGCCCTTCATAGTGATCAGATCGACCATGCCTTTGAATTCGGCCTCTTCTCCAATAGGGCAATGGACTGCAATGGCGTTAGCGCCTAATTTGTCGCGCATCGATTTGACAGACATGAAGAAGTCAGCTCCAACGCGGTCCATTTTGTTGATGAACGCGATCCGTGGAACGCCATAGCGTGTTGCCTGTCTCCAGACCGTTTCTGATTGGGGTTGTACTCCAGCCACTGCATCAAAGACAGCGACAGCACCATCTAAGACCCGTAAAGAGCGTTCGACTTCAATGGTGAAATCAACGTGGCCAGGTGTGTCAATGATATTGATTTTACAGCCGCCCCAGTACACGGTCGTTGCTGCAGAGGTGATCGTAATGCCGCGCTCTTTTTCCTGCTCCATGAAGTCCATGGTCGCAGCGCCCTCATGCACTTCGCCGATGCGATGGAGGCGGCCACAATAGAACAGAATCCGTTCTGTTGTTGTGGTCTTGCCGGCATCGATGTGGGCCATGATGCCAATATTACGTACGTTCTTCAGTGTGTCGGTTTCTGGTCGTTTACCCATAGATTAGTTTACCACTTGTAGTGAGCAAAGGCTCTGTTAGCTTCAGCCATTCGGTGTGTGTCATCTTTTTTCTTGATCGTCGCGCCTTGATTTTGGAAGCAGTCGATCAGTTCGAGTGCAAGGCCATCAGTCATCGATTTGCCGACTTTGTCTTGGGCATGCTTAATGATCCAGCGGACAGCAATAGAAGTGCGCCTATCAGCGGGGATTTCGATTGGCACTTGATAGGTGGCGCCACCAATTCTTCGCGATTTGACTTCGAGAGAAGGTTTTGCATTCTCTAAAGCTTGTTCAAAAGCGTCTAAAACATTATCCGCTTTAATTTTCTGTGCAAACTGCTCTAGAGCTTGATAAACAATGCGTTGCGCTGTTGTTTTTTTGCCGTTTTTCATCACTTTGTTAATGAATTTGGCAATAGAGGCGCTTCCATAAACTTGATCTTGCTCGCCTTTTCTTTTAGTGGCACGTCTTCTTCGCGACATGAATGGTTTCCTTTAGTTGAACATATTCAAAGAAAAATAACTTATTTTGGCCTTTTCGCCCCATACTTAGAGCGGCTCTGCTTGCGGTCTTTTACAGCGGCGCAGTCCAGGGCCCCACGGACAATATGATAACGAACGCCAGGCAGGTCCTTCACGCGGCCCCCTCGAACAAGAACGATACTATGTTCTTGTAAATTGTGGCCTTCGCCTCCAATGTAGGCAATGACCTCATGTCCGTTAGATAATTTTACCCAGGCTACTTTTCTGAGTGCTGAGTTGGGTTTTTTAGGAGTTTTAGTTTTTACTTGAACGCAGACCCCTCTTTTTTGAGGACAGATCTCCAGTGCAGGCGATTTTCTACGGCGTCTTTTTGCCCTTCGGCCCTGTTGAACGAGTTGGTTGATTGTCGGCATCTTGCCTATTCTCCTTAAATTCCCAGCATTTAGATTATGGGTAATTCGAAAACTATATCTTGAAAACTGAATTATTTGCAAAACATTCTACAAACCGCAGTGCAAAAAACGACACGGTAAAAATAATTTTAACTTTTATAGGGATACCGGGTATAGAGAAAAATAACATGGCATCCATTTCGAAGCGGACCCTGATCGGCCTTTTTTTGCTTTTTGGGGTTTTATTATTTTCTGAAGCAAGACAGCTAAAAACGTCCCATGTAAAAGAGACCATGGACGAGCTTTTAGGCTATCATATTGAGTATAAGGAGTTATCTCCGCTTCTTTTTCGCCGCGCTTTCAAAAATTATATTGAACAGTTTGACCGGTCAAAAGCCTATTTGCTAGACAGCGAGGCGCGTCCTTATATCCAATTGAGCGATGATAAAGCGCGCAAAGCGATTACCAACTACAAAAGCGGTGATTTATCCTCTTTTGCCGAACTGAATTTAGTGCTGCAAAAGGCCGTGACCAGGGCTCAAAAGTGGAGAGCTGAAATCGCGGGGGAGCTGGCGCTATTTGAGCTTGCCGATTTACAGGTCAAAAATGGCGATTCTCACGGGTACGCAGCAACAGAAGAAGAGTTGAAAGAGCGTGTAAAGCAGCAGCTTATCAAAATTTTGTTTGAAGAAAAAAAGCTGCTAGGGCTGCCCCAGATAAGTTCTGAGGACAAAAAGAAGATTTTTCAGCTCTGGGAGCGCCGGTTTCAAAAAAAGGAAACCCTCTATTTGACAGTACAAAATAATGGACTCCTGCAAAAAGATAACAAAGGGGAGCACGCTTTTTGCTTGCATGTGCTCAAAGCGACCACAAAAAGCTTGGACGCCCATTCTGCCTACTTTAGTCCTGAAGAAGCCGAAGAGATGCGGATGGCTTTAGAGAAGCAATTTGAAGGGATTGGCGTGGTATTGAGAGAAGGAATCGATGGGATTTGCATCGTAGAAATGATCAAGGGAAGTCCTGCGGAAAAAAGTGGCAAGCTGGCTGTGGGGGATCGCATTGTTGAAATTGACCGTGAATCTACTGTCGCCCTCAGTTTTGAGGAAGTGCTTGCTAAAATGAAAGGAAAAAAGCCAGAGATCACTTTAAAAGTAGAACGCAAAAAGCAAGAAAAAGCCCTCAAATTTGTGACGGTTTCGCTCAAGCGGGAAAAAATCATTCTGAATGAAGAAAGATTAAACTACAGCGCGGAGCCTTTTGGGGATGGGATTGTAGGGAAGATCAACCTGCCCTCGTTTTATGAAAGTGGAGGGGCGTCGAGTGCAGAAAAAGATGTCAGGGAAGCGATTAAAGAGCTAAAAAAGCAAGGCAATCTCTTAGGCATCGTATTGGATATGCGCGAAAACTCTGGAGGTTTCTTAAGCCAAGCAGTGAAAGTGGCCAGTCTTTTTATTGTGCGTGGAGTGATCGTAGTGTCCAAATATTCCCAAGGCGAAATGAAATATATGCGCGATGTCGATGGGCGGCTTTATTTTGATGGTCCGCTGGTGATTTTGACCTCTAAAGCATCGGCTTCTGCTGCAGAAATCGTGGCGGGCGCTTTGCAAGATTATGGCGCTGCGCTCATTGTTGGGGATGAAAGGACCTATGGAAAAGGAACTATTCAATATCAGACCGTCACCGAAGAAGATGCCAAAGCCTACTATAAAGTGACCGTAGGACGCTACTATACTGTTTCAGGCAGGTCGGCGCAGATCGATGGGATAAAGGCGGACATTGTGGTGCCTACAGAGCTAGCTAATTACAATATTGGGGAGCGGTTTTTAGAATATCCTTTGGCCAATGATCGCATGCCTCCTTTCTATGATGATATGGAGAAAGGCGAGGAAAAAAACTGGCTGCAAAAAAATTATTTACCTAATCCTAAAATTCCGATTTTTCCTTGGGCAAAAATGGCTCCCACGCTCGCGCAAAATAGCCAAGAGCGGCTGGCCAAGGACAAAAATTTTGCGCTATTTTTAAAAACGCTCAATACAGAGCAAGGCTATAAGCAGCGCAAATCGGCCCCTTGGGGCAATATCGATTTGCAGTTGAATGAAGCGGTGGCCATCTTGAAAGATGCCATCATCATGTTAAAAGCGGATGCACAATCCACTGTCCAAAAATAGATTTGCGTAAAATCTACTGTCTTTCATTTAATATTTAGGCTAAACTTCCTTTTCGGTAGTCCTTAACACGTAATGCCGAAGACTGCTTGCGATGCAAGCTATCTGCTGTGTCGCGCTGCATCGCCGACCCGCTGCGGGGTCGACTGCTTCGCGTGCCCGCTCTAGGCGGCTCCTTGCACGTAGCCTGCCTACGCTTCGCATTCTTCTAGCATTACCTGTTGCGGACTACCTATTTTCTTTGGCCAGATAGCTCAGTCGGTAGAGCAGAGGACTGAAAATCCTTGTGTCGCTGGTTCGATTCCAGTTCTGGCCATTTTTTTTTGTCCAAAAAAATGGACAGAAAGGAAGCGTGTGACTGGCATGACATATCGCTAGGAGATGAAAGATCTCTATGGGCCCG
>CAZMTP010000054.1:0-7730 GCA_964569185.1 uncultured bacterium | reverse complement strand
GGAGCCGCTCGTCGGCTTTAAAAGACCGCAGAGCATTTTAAAAGTGGTCGATTTCCCTGCGCCATTGGGGCCCAAAAGACCAAAAATCTCGCCGCGCTTCACCTGGAAACTCACATGGTCGACCGCCACAAAATCTCCAAATTTTTTGGTCAGTCCCTCTGCTATAATGGCAATGTCAGAGAGCGGTTTTTTTGCAGTAGGAGTGATCTCAGCCAGTTTGGATTCTCCTTTCGGCGCACCGCCTAAAATATCGATAAAGGCGTCTTCAAAACGGGGCGGTGTGCTCTGCAATTGCCACCGTTTATCAGAGAACTGATGGTCTTTGACTACAATGCGCACCTCTTTGCCCTGGATCACCGCATCGACTATCTCTTTTTGCTTCAGCACCTCAAACAGCACTTGCCGGCGACTGCCTTCAATGTTTTTGATTTTATAGACACGGTCTTTCATCTTTTCTGTTAATTGCTCCGGAGGCCCGCTAAAGAGCAATCTCCCCTCTGTGAGCAAAAGCACCCTATTGCAGCGCTGCGCTTCATCCAGGTAGGCGGTACTCCAAACAACAGAAATCCCCTCTTTGATCAAAGAAGAGACCATGTTCCAAAGCTCGCGCCGCGAAATCGGATCGACACCTACACTCGGCTCATCCAAAAGCAGCAACGTCGGTTTCTTAATTAGTGCACAGGCAAGGCCCAGTTTCTGCTTCATGCCGCCTGATAATTTTCCTGCCAGCCGTTTTTGAAAAGGGCCAAGGCCGCTAAATTTGAGTAATCGCTTTATCGCTTCCTCTTTTTCCTTTCCCACCACATTTCTTAAATCAGCAAACAGATTTAAATTTTGGATGACCGTCAGATCTTCATAGAGACCAAAGCGCTGAGGCATATAGCCAGAAAGATAGTGAATGAGCTCTGCATCCTTAACAGTATCTTGGCCTGCAATGGTGATCGTCCCTTCAGTGGGCCGTAAAAGCGCTGCCATGAGGCGCATCAGAGTGGTTTTGCCTGCCCCATCAGGTCCTACCACGCCCACGATCTCTCCTTTAGGAATCTCTGCGCTAATGGCCTTTAATGCAGGAGGATCTCTTGGGGAAAACTGCTTTGTTAACTGGCGCAATTCCACAAGCGTCACTTCTTGACCTCCTGTTTACGCAAGTGCAATTTTACAGTGACAGGCATCCCCTGTTTCAAATATTTATCTGGATTATCCACATAGATACGCAGACGATAGACAAGATCGGTGCGCAGTTGAGTTGTTTCTACCGTTTTGGGTGTGAATTCAGCCACAGGAGAAATAAATCCGATTTTGCCTGGATATGTGGGGCCTCCTTTAGTGTCTGTGTAAATAGTCGCCTCCATGCCGTAATAAATTTGGCCCAGATGAGGCTCATCTACATAAGCGCGGATCCATACAGGAGAGGTCACAGAAAGCGTGTAAACAGGATCTGATGGGTTAATAACCGTTCCCGGTTCGCGGATACGTGTGAGAATGATCCCTTCTGTGGGAGCATAAGCATGTGTATAAGCAAGATTGTCCATCGCCACCACAAGTTCACTCTTTGCTGCATCCAGATTGGCTTGCAATTGATCACGACTGGCTTGCGCATTTTCCAGATCTTCTTTTGAGACCCCGCCAATGCCAATCAGCTCTTGCCTGCGCTTTAAATGCAGCTCTGCATTGACCAGATTGGCCTTGATCGCTTCCACATTGGCTGCGGCTTTGTCGATCTCACTGTTGTAGGGTGTTTTGTCCAAGGAGGCCATCAAGGCGCCCTGCGGCACTAAATCGCCCTCTTCATAGTTGAGCGTTTCCACAAGACCGGCCACCCTAAAGCCGATATCCACTTGGCGCACATCGACATTCCCATAGAGAACAAGTTCATACGGATTTTGCTGAGAGCGATTATAGAGATAGATCGCAGCAGAAATAAAAAAAATAACCAACAGAAATACGAGCAGCCCAATTAAAATACGCTTCATGAGGAACGTCCCTAATCTATGGATAGCGCTGCTCTATAAAATTTTCAAGAAATTTCTTTACACTATTTACTCATGTTATTTTGTTTATTTTATATGCACAACGTATAGTTAGATAGCTCCTAGCAACATTTTAAAAATAAGGGATTTACGAACTTAATAAAATACTAGATTTTTTATAAAAAAAATGCTATTATTGTTATATTAATTAACTAAAAATAACTATTTTATGACAGAATCAAATGCAATTTCATCGCGTCCATCATCAACTCCTTCAGATTCAATAGTACCAATTTATAGAGAAGAGAACAAAGTTCACGCCAGTGCTATGCGTAGAATCTCGCCTGACAGAAAAGAAAATGGCCTAAACAATACACAGCGGCCTAAGAGACAATGCAATATTAAGAAACCAAAATATTTAACTGTACCAGCCCCGCCTATTGATGTATCAAAAAGGCCACCAAGAAAAAGCAACCATTCAAATCCAACTACCCTTCAGTCTCAGCCTTTCCAATCAAAGGCATTTGAAAAATATCTAGAATATGTGGATATGTACGAGGATGTGTTTGTTAAAAAAACTGGACGTTTCACAGTTCATGAACTTGAAAACTTCCGAGATGATCTAAAAGAGAAATTTCCAAATTTTAGTTTCAATTATGATCTTGCGGGACACATACCTAAACCAGGACTTTTAGAGCTACAAAACAGATATCAAACATTTTACAAACTATTTAGTCAGCAGGATCCCTCTGTAACGGTTCAGTGTCTTATTAAACTTCAGGATGAAATAAGAGAGGCTGGAATAAGAGAACATGCTCCAACGGCCCCGTTTAATTTTGATCCTCAAGGATACATAGCTGCTGCTCAAAATAAACAAATTGTCTTACCAGCCACACCGACAGAAATACCAGCTGCTATGCCAACACCTTCTATAGAGAGAAATTTTCCCGCAATGCGAATAAAACCCCCAGGGCCAGAAAACTCAGCTGCTAGGCCAGCGCCTTCTGTAACGGCATCACCAGAACAACAACTACGTGCTCTTGGTATTCCTTTAGGTCGGCCTCAATTTGATAATTCTATTCCTGACCCCGTGTTAAGGCTCAAAACATTCTTTTTGCAATACCATAGTGCCTACGGCCTAACTTTTGAAAATCGCGCACAACCAGTAGAAGATGGCCAATTTACATCTAAATGCTCCATCTCTTTCAAAGGTATTTTCCTTGGTTCCGCTACTGTTTCAGATGAGCGCTATCAAGATGCAGAAAAGAGAGCGCGGGAAATGGCAGCGATAAAAGCGATTATGACCATTGAAAACTGGCTATATGCTGCTATACAAGCATCTTCTGTAACGGCATCACCAGAACAACTACTACGCTCTCTGGGTATTCCTTTTTGGCCTCAATTCTATAATGCTATTGTTGACCCCGTGTTAAAGCTCAAAACATTCTTTTTGCAATACCAAGATAACTACAGCCTAACTTTTGAAGAGCGCGCACAACCAGTTGAAAATGGCCAATTTACATCTAAATGCTCTATTTCTTCTAATGGTATTTTACTTGGTTCCGCTACTGTTTCAGATGAGCGCTATCAAGATGCAGAAAAGAAAGCGCGGGAAATGGCAGCGATAAAAGCGATCATGACCATTCAAGGTTGGGGAACTCAAGTAAGAAATCAGCCTTAGAGTCTGTCTCCGAATTAGCGGATATCGCTTTTTGCGCCTTTTTTTTGCTAAATTAAAAACCAGTTCTTGGCCTAGTTAATTTAACTATGTCCTGCGAACCAATTTTTAATTTAGCAAAAAATCCATCAAAAATCAAAATTCGGTAGTCCGCAACATGTAAGGCTAGAAACATGCGAAGCACAGGTTAGTCAGATGCAAGGAGCCGCTGACAGCAGTTCACGCGAAGCAGACAACCCCGCAGTGGGTTGTCGATGCAGCGCGACGCAGCAGATGGCTAGCCTCTGCAAGCAGGATTCAGCATTACATGTTAAGGACTACCCAAAATTCCTTAATTCAGAGACAGACTCTTAATCGTTCTTTTACTTGCTATTTTTTAGCAAAAAATTCATATTCTTACTTTTATATTTAGGTAAAATATGAAACGTTCTGTTCTTGCATTGCTCTCTTTTTCCCCTGCACTTTTTTCTAACAATCCTCAGGAAATGTGCTGTCCTGAAATCAATGATTGTTGCGTGTGTAATGTATGTCCTCCTACCTGTGTGATTACTCCTCATGCAGGCCCTTGCGTCGAACAAGGCGCCAATATTTATGTCACCGCAGATTTTCTCTATTGGCAAGCGCGCGAAGACAATTTGGCAATATCGGTCTCTTCTAGCTACAGCCAGGCCAATGGGGTTTCAGGCTCGCCTATTATTCCTCCAACACCTGCTTTTCCTGAGAAAGGGAAAGCAAAATATCCAGATTTCAAGTGGCGGCCCGGATTTAAAGTTGGATTAGGTTATGACTTTTGTCATGATGGCTGGGATCTATTTGCAGAGTACACTTGGTTGCGCTCGAATGACAACCAAGGAAGCCAGCATCTTCTTTCTACATTTACAAGTGGAAGTTTGGCGACATTAAGCCAAAGGTTACTCGATCCGTATTGGTTGGAAAACCAATCGATTATTGGAGTTGCCGTAACGGGAACTACAGATTTTATTCCGACCGACACTTCTGCCAAATGGCAACTCCATTTAAATGTAGTGGATCTCGAACTAGGGCGTAATTTCTATGTCAGCCCCCGTCTGATGTTAAGACCTTATGTTGGGTTAAAAGGCACTTGGGACAAACAAAAATGGATTTTTTCAGAATTTGATAACAATCCTGCCAGTGCAAATCCTGGGACGCCTATGGAAAGAGCTTTAACAGAAAAAATGAGCATTTGGGGCATTGGACCTAGGATAGGATTGGATACTGCCTGGCATATCTGTCGCTCTTTTAGTTTCCTTGGAGACATCGCCGTTACAGCACTCTGGGAACATTTTAGTGTCGATGCTTTTGCTACAGGTTTTAATTCTTCCTCACCCCTTCATCTGATTCCCGATTCGGCCATCATTTTTAATTTCGAAAGAAGCTTTTTCACTCTGAATCCTGTTCTGGAAATGATGCTAGGCCTGCGCTATGAAACTTGGTTTACTTGTAATACTTATCATTTTGCTGTAGATGCGGGATGGGAATTTCAAGTGTGGCTGGACCAGAACCAATTTTCGCGCCGCGTCTCTTTAGAGGCTACAGGTGGCAATCTAATTCTTCAGGGACTGACATTGAGATTTAGACTTGATTTTTAAAACCAGCCTATCATTTTAAAAACCTGTGCCTAAACCTAGCCGAAAACCATATCCACCGAAATCTCTTTTCCCATGAAAACTAGAGACCTGTTTATAAAAAAATAGATAATCAAAAGCGGCTGTTACATAAAGCTGTTTTATGATGAAACAGTTAACACCTAGCTCTATGTCACCACCTGGGACAATTTGCCAAATTTTTCCAAGATAACTACGCTCTTTTGCAAAAATGACCCCACCTCCTAGAGCAAAATATCCCCTTATGCGATCACCGATCCCTCCTTTTAAGTAGAGAATTAAAGGAACTTCTTGGATTCTTGCATGTTGTTGAAATACTGTGGTTCTACCTGTTTTTTCCCAATAAGCGCTTTTAATTCCTAGGCCAAGGAACTCATAAAGCCAATAACAGATGTCAGCAGTAATTAAATTGGGAATTCCTGAACCATACACATTCTTAAAATGGAAATCGCTTTTCCAAACATATCCAGAAGATAATGTAAAATCATAGGTTTGAGCGTAGATTTTATTAGAATATTCTTCGCATAGCAGCTTTGAAGAAAGTAATCCGGTCACTAATAGTAGGAGACGTTTTATTTGAATTCCTTTTTGCATTTTTTTAACCATGATTTATCTGGATTAGGTAATATAGCATAACCAATCGCTTTATTGGCTGGAGCTCCAGCAATTTCAGAATCCCCTCCAGAGAACCACATTTGCATCAAAGGACAATAGTCATCACCTATGATGACTGAAGGGCCTATGATACGATCTATTCTCCAAGCCACATTTTGATACACTGAAAAAAAAGGGTTATCTCCATCTTTTTTCCAGTGGATGCCATCTATTGAGCTTGCATGCCCCAGCCCATGAGCATAAGGTATAGGGGGACCCGCTGCAGGAATGTTATTTGAGCCAGTATAATACATATGGTAAAGCCCATCGAGTTTTAATTTCACAACGGAGGCAGCGACATTAAACTGACTATCCCAATCTGTGGTATTTCCTGATGGTTGTAAAACAGGTTCCGATCCAAAACGCGTCCAATGGATTCCATCACTACTGTATGCCAAGGCTATGGATTCAATGTAAGGGACAGGTGGTCCACCACTTGCTGCGTCATAATAAGTCACAAAACGATAAGAGAATGGGTTACCAGGAATATTTTTAGGTTTAGGATTATACAACACCGTACCAAATCCAAAAAATTGAGAAAAAAAAGAACCTGCTGCATTGTCATTAAGGGGCATTGCAGTATCTTGTGTCGCGTCAATAGGGGCCGACCAATGAACTCCATCCATTGATTTAACAAATTGAATGGACAGCATAGGTGCCACAGGTGAAGCATTACCAGTCCAGTACCACATCATGTAAAAGCATGTTTTATCCCCAAATCCATCAGGATCGAAGAGAACAATTTGAGGTTTTTCAACATTAGGCCCTACGATTACTTCTGATTGCAAATTCCAATGGATTCCATCATTTGAATAGGAAAGAGCAATGCCATTTGGCGATGTGTGCCACATTTTATAAAAAACAGCATCACCATGTCCCATAAATTTTTTATCGCTGAAAATCACATTGGGAAAATAATCGTCCACAAGCATAAACATTGGAAAAGGGTAAGGATCATAAACAGGATCCCCTGGAAATTCTTTCCAATTTGTAAATATAGATGCCTGTATGAAATGTACAAAAATAGTTAAATGAATAAGGCACATGACAGATATTCGATTCATACCCCACTTACCTCTCTTTTCAATTAGAAAAGCAAAAACTCTTGCAGTAAGTTTACTTGCCTTGCAAATTAATTTCCATGGTCAATACAACGACTATAAGATTCCTTTTCAAAACATCAACACAACATATTTAATTTTCATTTATCGCCTCGTATTTGGTCCGTTGACTATTTGAAAAACTGTGCAGCAAATTTAGCTAAGGGGCCCGCTGCATAACGTATTGCAGAGAAAAAGAAGAGAGCAACAAACGCTCCATTTATAGCTGTATTCTGCTTCTTTCGAAGAATCCGGTAGAACAAAAAATAAAAGGCCACCGCTATGGAAAAAAGAGCTATAATTATATTCTCAATCAATCATCCCTCCCGCCTCAAGTAGAGAATTCCTACTGTCCCCAACCAAGCACATAAATCATCATAGAGCCATTCTGCCGCTGTGGCGGCTGCGGTGTTGAAGAGACACCATCGTTTGCTAGTCTATGCGAATTGACGCTTGCTTGAGCAAGGCGTTGTGCATCTTGATTAACGATCGATGGTAAACGTTCATTGCGATCCAGGACTTGAGTAGGAAAAGAAGATTGGATCGGATCTCCATCAAGTTGATTAACATCTATCTGTTCATTTTGAGAAATTAAACTAAGCCCAGTATGTGGATCATAGAATGTAACAGGGATCATAACAGCCTCAATAAAAAACTCCGGATGCAAGATTCGAACTTGCGACCAATGGATTAACAGTCTTTT
>CAZMTP010000053.1:0-7864 GCA_964569185.1 uncultured bacterium | reverse complement strand
GTGAGCCATGACCGCCACTTTTTAAATGCTGTGACGACCCACATTGCGGATATCGATTATGAAACTATCATCATCTATCCTGGCAACTACGATACTATGCTTGCCGCTAAAACATCGGTGCGCCAAAGAGCGGAAGAAGAAAACAAGACTAAAGAAAAGAAAATCTCCCAGCTGCGAGAGTTTGTGGCCCGTTTTAGCGCAGGCACACGAGCAAGCCAAGTGCAATCACGCTTAAGAGAAATTGAGCGACTCCAACCCATGGAGTTAAAAAAATCCAATATCGAACGCCCCTACATTCGCTTTTACCCCCCAGAAAAGAGCACAGGACAGATTGTTTTTAAAGTAGAGGGCATCAGTAAAGCATATGATGGCAATCCAGTGATTAAAAATTTCTCCTGTGAGATTTTAAAAGGAGACAAAATTGGAATTATCGGAAATAACGGCCGTGGCAAGACCACACTTGTCAAAATGTTGGCCGGCGTTCTCACCCAAGACAAAGGCAAAATCGAAGTAGGCCATCAAGTAGATATCGGTTATTTCCCTCAGAACCATTCTGAAATCATAGACAAATCCAGTTCCATTACCACCTTTGAGTGGCTCAAAAACAAACGGGAAGGCGTTTATGATCAAGATGTGCGCAGCATTCTGGGAAAAATGCTCTTCGTAGGCGATGATGCTTTCAAAGAAGTGCGCCATCTTTCTGGAGGAGAAACGGCACGTCTCATTTTAGGCGGCATGATGCTCTGCAAACATAATGTCTTGATCTTAGACGAGCCCAATAACCATCTCGATTTGGAAGCGGTCTCCGCTTTAGGATGGGCGCTGCAGGATTATAAAGGGACTGTGGTCTTTGTGAGTCATGACCGCGACCTGCATGACCATGCAGCTACTAAAATCCTTGCTTTTGAAAGCGATGGCATCCATTTCTTTGATGGCACTCTCCAGGAGTATTTCTCCTCCTTGACAACTAAAACAGCGCGCAAGTAGAGTGCGGCTTAGGGGTATCTCTAAGCATGGCTGAGCCTGTCAAGGTACGAAAACCTACTTATCAAGAGAGCGATCTGCGCACGCTGAGCAAGCAGATCCAGGAACCGACAAGAGAATTCATTGCCATCATTCGACGCATACAAGAGAAACCATCCTTAATGGACGACACGATCCAACTGGGCCATTTTGCCAAGAGCATACTTGCTCTAGATGAAGCCACCAAAATAGCTAAAGGCTTAGACGCATAGTATGCTAAAAGAAAATCTCAAAGATGCGGGCGAAATTATCCAAAATATCCTGAATCAATCCCTCGCCATTACGGGCGCCTCAGACAATATTTCTCTTCAACATGCCGCAAAAAAATTTGATCCTAATCAGGCTAAAAATTCTGATCTACGCAAGATTCTTCTCACCCTGATGCAATACCCCGAACATACCGAAATTCTCCTACGCGAACTAGACCTCATCCTCCAAGATCTAAAATAATATCTTGCTAATAATCAATTGGTCCGTGAAACTACTGTCAATTTAGTACCGTTTACTGGTATTATGTCAAACAAAGGCAGACAATGAACAAGAAACATGATCGTACATGAAATACAAAGGTTATATTGGACATGTAGAATATGACGATAAAGCCAAAATTTTTCATGGAGAAGTCGTTGGATTAAGAGATATCATCACTTTCCAAGGAAAAAGTGTTCAAGAGCTAGAAAACGCATTTAAAGATTCTATTGAAGATTATCTCTCTTGGTGCAAAGAAAGAGGTGAAAAACCAGAAAAAACCTTTTCAGGAACTTTTAATCTTAGAATCCCACCCGAACTTCATGCAAAACTAGTTTTTCAAGCCAAGACTATGGGCATAAGTTTGAACTCTTATGTAACTGAAAAACTTTATTCAATCCTTTAATAGGCTCAATCAAGATATAAAATAATGGCATCCTGCTTATCCTGCCGCATTGCGATCCTATATATCCTGTTCTCCGGAAAAAATAAACAGGATGAGAAGACCGCTAAAGCGGCAGGATAAACAGGATAATTAAATCCATGTACAGATGAAAAGCATCGTTTTCTCTTCACTATCTGGGGATGGGGAACACTTTGAAGTCTTCAGCAATCTCTGTATTAGGGAAGATGGGCCGCGCCTCTTCTAGAAACTCGTTTAAGTCTTGATAGCGGGCCGAAAAATGGGTCAAAATCAGCTGCTGAACATGCGCCTCTTTGGCAACCTGCGCCGCTTGGCTAGCCGTCATATGTTGATACTCTTCCGCCAGCTCTCGATGCTTTTCTGTATAAGTACTCTCGCAAAGCAATACTTTGGCATTTTTTGCCACTTCTATGGCTGCTTTGCAGTAGGAGGTATCGATCACAAGAGCAAACACATCTCCTTTTTTGATCCTGCTTACCTCGTCTAGGGTCACCGTATTGCCATCAATTGTCACTTTTCCTTTGGCTTCAATCTCTCTCACTAAAGGGCCAGACACCTTTTTTTCACGCAATTTTTCTTTATCAAATTTTCGTTTATCTGCCTCGATCACTCTCCAGCCAATATTGTCCACACCATGCTCTAAAAATCTGGCTTCAATACGCAATTTCCCATCGTCATGCACCAGGCCCTCTTTAGAAACAGGATGTTCGATGACCTGAATGGTCTCATGATAAATGGTCCCGTAGCGCAACCGATCAAAATAGCTTTTTCCTGAAGCAGGATAATAGCAATGGATCGGATGCTTCACTTTATCTAAATTAAGGCGCATCAGCATCGAGCCAAGTCCCAAGCAATGGTCTCCGTGGAAATGGCTAATTAAGATGCGCGTCACACAAGTAGGAGCCACATTAGCAAAAATAAACTGTCTTTGGGTGCCCTCTCCTGGATCAAATAGAAGCCCTTCTTCATTCCAACGCAAAAGATAGCCGCCTTGGTTGCGCTGCCGTGTGGGCTGCTGGCTAGAGCAGCCTAAGATGACCAGATCTCTAAGACTCATTGATTGTTCTCCGCGAGAAGAAAGGCACGCGCGCGAGTAAAATGCCGGTCAATCCCCCCACAATATGGGCAGTATTGGCAATGTTTGCAGATAGATTAATAGAGAAAAGTTTGAGTACAAAAGTGAGCAGCTCTAAGCCCATCATCGCGCCTACAAAAATCAGAATAAAAATGATGGTCGCCTTCTGTAGCGGATAACCTTCCCAAGGAGCAATTTTTTGCCGCATCCAGATATAACCTACAAGCCCCACCACAATGCCTGAATAGCCAATAAAATAGGGACCGCTGATCAGATATTGCACGGTATTGGAAACAATGCCTATCACTACCATCATCAAGAGTGCTTTAAGCCGGCTCATGCGCACTTCGATCTGTTTGCACAAGATCCAGACCCAGGCCATATTGAACAAAATATGCAAAATGCCCCCATGGAGTAGGCAAGGCGTGAAAAGTCGCCACACCTCTCCTTCTCGAATTTTCTCAAATAGAGGCGCCTCTACTGATGGTTCTAAAATTCCTTTCCAACTGGGAATATTGAGCGCTTGTTTCAAAGCACTCTTTTGCGGCTCAGGCAACTGGTCGATCTTTTCGTAAGATTTGAAATCATATTCTTTCAATACCTTATCCACTGCTTGGTTCTCTTGAGGAAAATCAAACATCAACAGCTCTTGTACCGGTGTCATTCCCACTTCAAGGCCGATCACTCCTGCCTCATCCAACAGTTCGATCTGCTCTGCAGCATTCCAAAGATAAACAAAACTGCAAAGGAGAATAATGAAATAGGTGAGCGGATAGGCCAGCCTTTTCAGTTTGACCTGATAAAAAGCGGTTCTTTTCGCTTGCGATAGACTGTTTTTGCCCTCCTCTTCTCCGCTTCCTTCTGGCATGATCATATCGACCGGAATGGGCTGTAACACAGGCCCCACCTGTTGAAATTTCGGGTTGGAAGGGTCGTCTTTAAATTGCTGCAAATAGCCTACGGCAAGCTCCAACTTATCTTCTTCTTGCACCCAGATGCGCATCTCTGGCTTTTTTTTGGAAGAATCAAAAAATGGCTCAAAACTACATTTGATGCCCTCTTTTAACAAAAAAGAACAAAATGTAGTTGCCTGCTGCTGTGTATCTAATGCCCCAATTAGTCGCATAATTGCACGATTCTTTTAATGATGTTCGATGTTGAAAGGCCTTCTACTAAATCCACAATATGGATGCGCCCTCCACCCTGCCTCACCACTTCTGCTTCTATACAATGTTCTCCATATTCTGCTCCATTAACATGCACATGCGGCCGGATTTTTTTTAAAATTTCTCGAGGATCTGTTTCATCAAACCAGGTGACATAATCAACCATTTCTAAGGCAGCAATTAGCTGCAGTCGGTATTCCAGCGAAATGATCGGTCTTGAAGCGCTTTTATACTGTTTAATCGAATGGTCTGTATTTAAAGCGACAAGCAGCAGGTCCGCTTGCAGCGACGCTTGATATATTATTTCCAAATGGCCGGCATGAAGAAGATCAAAAGAGCCATTAAGTGTGGCGATGGTGCAGCCTTCCTGCTTTATTTTTTGTATTTTCTCTTCTAAAAGAGAAGGGTCGATCAGCTTCTTTTTAGCGGCCTTTAGAGAATGCAACACGGAACACCTCCTCATAGCGCTCAACAAAATGGACGCAGATGCCTTTTTTAATATAGGCAGGCAGTTCATCATAATCTCTCTGATTATCTTTAGGGAAAATCAGTGTTTTGAGCTTTGCTCTTCGCGCCGCGATCATTTTTTCCTTCACACCGCCTATTGGAAGAATTTTTCCTGTCAACGTCAGCTCTCCTGTCATTCCTAAATCATTTTCTACCGGTTTAGAGGTGAGAAGGGACAACAGAGCAGTAGCCATCGTAATCCCTGCAGACGGACCATCTTTAGGCGTAGCCCCTTCTGGAATGTGGATATGGATCTGCGATTTTTCAAAGAAAGTCGCTTTCGACGCAAACTTTGGAAGCGCACTATGCACATAGTTCCACGCAATCTGCGACGATTCTTTCATCACATCGCCTGCTTGACCGGTCAATTTCATCTCTGTTTTTTCTCCGGCCACTTTAATCGCCTCGATATAAAGCACAGCTCCCCCATAAGCCGTCCACGCAAGACCGGTGCATACTCCTGGCGGCGTCTGCTTGTAAAAACGATCCGTTGTGAAGATCGGTTTGCCCAAATACTCTTTTAGTGCAGATTTTGTAATTTCATATTTCTTTCCGACCACTTTCTCTCCCGTTTTTTCTTCCTCTTTCACAATTTTCATGGCCACTTTACGCAAGATTTTTTTAATGTAATTTTCTAAGGAACGCACGCCCGATTCTCGTGCATAGCCATTGATGATTTGTGTCAGCACCTCTTGCGTAAAAATAATCTGCTCCTCTCCAAGCCCCATCTCTTTTTGATTGCGCGGAATTAAGTAGTGATTGGCAATCTCGATTTTTTCTTCTGTGATATAACCGGAAAGCCGCAAAATTTCCATCCGGTCTCGTAGAGGATCAGGAATAGTATCCAAAACGTTGGCAGTTAAAATAAAAAGGATATTTGAAAGATCACAGCGCACATCCAGATAGTGGTCTAAAAAGTCTTTATTTTGCTCCGGATCTAACACTTCTAATAATGCAGAAGCAGGATCTCCATGATAGCTAGAGTGGATTTTGTCTACTTCATCGAGCATAATCACAGGATTCATCGCTTGCGTGAACTTCAACGCTTGTACAATTTTCCCTGGCATCGAACCGATATAGGTGCGTCGGTGTCCTTTGATTTCGGCTTCATCACGCATGCCGCCAACAGAAAATCGATAAAATTTACGCCCCAGTGCGCGCGCAATACTTTTTCCGATGCTTGTTTTTCCCACGCCCGGAGGCCCAATCAATGCGATAATGCTTCCTTTGACTCCGCCAGAAAGCTTTCCGACTGCAATAAATTCCAATATGCGCTGCTTAATATCTTTGAGCCCATGATGGTCTTCTTTAAGCACCTTTTCAGCAAATTTCAGTTTCCGTTTCTGCTCTTTTTCCTCACCTTCAAATGTGTTATAAATACCCCACGGCATAATGGTGAGCCAATCCAGATAGTTGCGGCACACCGCATATTCTGCAGACTGCACTTCAAGAACGCCCAATTTTTCCATCTCATCTTGGATCACTTTCATCACATCGTCAGGCACTTTACGCTGCTTTAGGCGCGTCGAAAACTTTTCAAGATCACAGGTCTTATCATCTTTTTCGAGCCCCAGCTCTTTTTTAATCGTTTTTAACTGCTCTCTTAAGAAAAACTCTCGCTGCGTCTTGGATATCGTCGCTTCAATTTTCTGATTAATGCTGTTCTGTAGTTTGCTTATATCCAGCTCTTTTTTGAGCAGCACAAGCGCTTTATCAATACGCTCTTGCAACTCAAAAGCTTCTAACACTTCTTGAAGCTCTTCACGACTGGCAGTGGTCAATGCCACAGCAAAATCTGCCAATCGTCCCGGTTCAGTAAAATCGGAATGGCCCAAGAAAATTTGCAGCTCTTCTTTGAAAAGAGGATTGAGTTTCAACATTTCCTTGATGGTCGTGATAATACTGATCGAGTAGGCTTTTAATTCTTTAGAAAGCTTGCGTGCGGGCAAATCTTCGTAATAAGAGACTTTGGCTTTTAATGTTTTCGAGTCATCTAAAAACTGTTCGACTTTGATCCGCTTTTCCATGTTGAGGATCACCTGCGCTCCGCCTTGTTCCATTGGGATAATGCGCAAAATGCGTGCCGATACGCCCACCTGATAAATGTCATCGGATGTCAGCTTGTAAAGATTAGAATCTTCTTTTTTTGTGAGTACAAGTCCCATGCACTTGTGCTCAAGAGCAGAAACTGTTTTCAACACTTCATAATAGGCGCCCGGTTCAATGGTAATAGGCGCTGCCATGCCAGGGAAAAAAGGACGTCGGCTCAGAGGCAGTAAAAAAAGCTCATTAGGAAATTGTGCCACTACATCTTCTGCTTTTTCTTTTTTGGCTTCTTGCATCGTATCTGAAAGCACCTGCTCAAGAGTATCTTCTGCAGAAGGAGCCTCGATGGAATCTAGAAAATCGTCCAATGTAAACCTCTAATTTTTAAAAAATTAACTTTCCGTCTGTCGGAACAATAAACCCTCAAAAATAACACAGTGTGCTATTATTTACATATCATGATGGCAAAAGGCTTACTTATTGAAACAAGCACAGATTGTGCCCTTCTATGTCTGGCTCAAGAAAAGCTTCTGGTCAATTTTCAATGCATTGAGCCGGCGCAAAATCTATCTAAAAATCTTTTGCCCGCCATCCAAGAGCTCCTCTCTAGAAATAGAATGACACTGAAAGAGTTGAGTTATGTCGCTGTCGGCATTGGCCCTGGGGCCTATACCGGCGTGCGCGTAGGAGCCGTCGTAGGAAAAGGTCTTTCCTACAGTCTAAAAATTCCTTTAGTTAGTTTTGAGTCACCTCTAGCCTTTCTCCCTGACCAATCAGGCTCCTTCATCTACATTGCAGATGCAAAAATGGGCCAATCGTATCTGCTAAAAGGATCCAAAGTAGAAGAGAAAGTGATACTACATTTCCCTGCAGAGCTTATCGATACAGAACGACTTGATGAGGCCTCTTTTAGAGCCGATTTCCTTGTGACTCCCGCGAATCGCGCATTAAACCCTTCCCTTCTTGCCTCTATTGCATTTGAACGATTTTCTAGCCTTTCCCCCCAGGAATTCAAGCTCCTCTACTATAGGTAAAAAATAATTTTGAATTGATCATTTCTCTGGCATAAGTTAAACTACAGATACAACAAATTTCTAACTGAAGGAAAAAAACAAAATACATGCCTAGTGTTAAAGTACGTATTGGCGAGTCCCT
>CAZMTP010000052.1:6236-8479 GCA_964569185.1 uncultured bacterium | reverse complement strand
GGTGTGAGAGGTCGGGAGCCGAAAGGCTTCCTCCTACTCAATCAAACGGTTGGCTCGCGTGCGCATTTTAGGGGAAGGCGTTGTTTGCCTTAGCAAACCGCTGGAACTGGCCGAAAGACGAAGACGGCTTTGCCGCTTTCGCTTGAGGGCGTCTGGAATCGAAGTGAGCGAGGTGCAACGAGCGAACCGGCTCGATGGACGATAAAGCGCGGTCAGCGCTGATCGCCTGAGAGGATTCCAGCCTATTCAGCAAGTATCCGATATTCAAGCCAAAGTCTTGGGCTTCCGTACTGGAATCGAAGTGGGCCGTCTGAAAGCGGCGAACCGGCTCGATCCACGGCGACAGCGAAGATGAACCGTTGAATGGATCGATTTACAGATTTTTTGATAGGGAAATTTTTGAAGCAATAATTTCTCTAATTTCTATAGGAACACTCGATAGTCTATCTTGAATAAAGTCGCAAATCGTTTAGCAATTTCCTTCCCAATTTGACGTTTTCCGTTTTCCATTTCACTGATATGGTGTTGGTTCACTTTAACTAATTTAGCGAGCTCTTTCTGAGTCAATGCATGCTTGCTTCTGTACGATTTTAACGTATACCCAGCTTTTGAATGTTTTTCGTATTCCGATTTAAATAGATTTCTCCAAGGAATAGATGCCTCTCTTTGTTGTTCATGCCTTACTCTTTTAACAGGCCTTGCTGTGGATCTAATACGGCGCGTTCTCGTGTGTACCGACATAGTATACCTCTATCTTTTTGTTGTTTTTGTCTATTACTTGCCAACATACGACATACGTGGGCCGGCCTTTTTTTATATGACAATGAAAGGTCATTGCCTTTTTATCCAAAGCCGAATAATTTGGCCAGTCTTTTTGTATATACCCTTTCTTCTCTAAATCTTCTAGCAGTGCATGTAACTTTTCTTTTACCTTTGGGGGTAAAATTAGATTTTTGCTAATAGCCCTGGGCTTAACATTTACCTTCCAATTTGAGATAGCATTGTTCATATTGACTTATCGTTGTAATATACCTAAAAATGGTATATTCTTCAAAACAAAAATAAAAATATTGTTTCAAATTAGGGGACAATTTGAGAGCTTTGCGTAACGCGAACCGGCCTTAAGCCGCGATGCAAAGCGAAGCCGCATCACAGTAATCTGAAAAATTCTCTCAAATATCTTGATTCACATTAAAATTTAACCTCCGCTAATATAAAAAGCTTATGAGAGCTCTTATTTTAGGCTTGCTTCTTCTTTGCTCGAGGGGAATTTGTTCAGGTTTCGTTTATGTCGTAGCAGATAATACTGCTATTAATGTCATTGACACGACGACTAATACAGTTGTTGCCACGATATCCGGACTTAGTCCATCTAATGGCGTCGCAGGCACGCCAAATGGTGCATTTGTTTATGTGCCTTCCGCTACGAACCATGTTTATGTTATCAGCACACTCACTCAAACTGTTGTAGCGACGATTGTCGTTCCTAACATACCATTTGATGTTTCCATAGTGACACTCCCTGGCGGCGTTTTTGCCTATGTTGCTGATGATGGAGGCTCAGTTTCTGTTATTGATACAGCGACTAATCTTATCGTCGCGACCATACCATTGCCCGGAACAAATTCTGATTACATTGCTACTTCTTCTAGTGCAGGGTTAGCCTGTGTATCTGATATTTTAAATGGGAACTCTATTTTCATTGATTTGTCAACAAATATGGTCGTGAGTACACTCCATACCAATGTTTTTGGGGCTGGGGTCGTGTTCAACCCTAGTGGAAGTTTAGTTTATGTTTCTGACACTGCCGCAGTTTTAGCCATAGACCCCACAATACCTGCTGTTGTAGCCACCATCCCTGTACCAGATCCTTTTGGGTTAGCTATATCACCTGATGGGAGTCTTCTTTATTGTGCTGATTTGGCTAACTTTATCGGTATTGACACAATGACGAATATGATTGTTGCTACGATTCCAAGCCCTGGGACCGCTATTGCAGTGGCATTTAGCCTTGATGGTAGCACTCTTTATGGTGCTAATAAGACGAACAATAGTGTGAGTGTGATTGATGTCGCCTCAAAGACCACCGTGCATATTGTTCCCGGAATCTTTCTCCCGGTTTCATTAACATTCGTTCCTCTTTTTGTTCCACCAGTTAATATTCCTTCTCTGAAAGGAGAACAGATTAGCAATCGCTTTTTAACTCAAACCGATTTAGTTAATATTATCACTTGGAGTGCGCC
>CAZMTP010000052.1:0-6136 GCA_964569185.1 uncultured bacterium | reverse complement strand
GCAGGCACAGTCTCTGCTTCAGAGGAATTACAATTTGAAGATCATAATCGAAGAAAAAAACAACTCTACACCTATTTCGTCATTGCAGTAGATCAAAGCGGCAATACAGTGAACTTAGGCGGCATCGCGATCAATTAGGAACTGTAGTCATAGCGCAAAGTTTTGCCATATAATGAAAAAGCAACAGTTCTGAAGGGAATCTGAAAAATTCTCTCAAACATCTTTATTCACATTAAAATTTAACCTTCGCTAATATAAGAAGCTTATGAGAGCTCTCATTTTAGGTTTGCTTCTTCTTTTCTCGAGGGGGATTTGTTCAGGTTTTGTTTATGTCGTAGCAGATGCTACTGATATTAATGTCATTGATACGTCGACCAACACAGTTGTTGCCACGATATCCGGACTTTTACCATTTAATGGCCTTGCAGGCACGCCAGATGGTGCATTTGTTTATGTGCCTTCCACCTCGAAGAATGTTTATGTTATCAGCACACAAACTCAAACTGTTGTTGCTACGATTCCCGTTCCTTTCCCTGCCTCACCAGCTGATGTTTCCATAGTGACACTCCCTGGCGGCGTTTTTGCCTATGTTGTTGATAATGGAGCAGGTTTAGTTTCTGTTATTGATACAGCGACTAATCTTATCGTCGCGACTATATCTGTGCCCGGAACAAGTTTGGATTTCATTGCTACTTCCGCTAGTGCAGGGTTAGCCTGTGTTTCTGATACTTTAAATGGAAACTCTATTTTCATTAACTTGTCAACAAATATGGTTGTGAGTACACTCTTTACCGATGTTTTCACGCAAGGGGTCGTGTTCAACCCTAGTGGGAGTTTAGTTTATGTTTCTGACTTTAATAATAATGCAGTTTTAGCCGTAGATCCCACAATACCTGCTATTGTGACCACCATTCCTGTAGCAACCCCTCTTGGCTTAGCTATATCGCCGGATGGGAGCATTCTTTATTGTGCTGCTATAGCTAACTATATCGGTATTGAGACAATGACGAATATGATCGTTGCCACGATTCCAAGTCCTGGGTTTGCTGTTGAAGTGGCATTCAGCCTTGATGGCAGCACACTTTATGGTTCTAATCAGATTGCTGACAGTGTGAGTGTGATTGATGTCGCCTCAAAGACCACTGTGGATATTGTTCCCGGAATCTTTATCCCGCAGGCACTCACGTTTGTTCCTCTTTTTGTCCCACCAGTTAACATTCCTTACACTCTGAAAGGAGAACAGATTGGCAATCGCTTTTTAACTCAAACCGATTTAGTTAATATTATCACTTGGAGTGCGCCTCCCAATTTCACTCCTGTTTTCTATCAAATTTTTAGAGATGCTGCACTCACAGATCTTGCAGGCACAGTCTCTGCTTCAGAGGAATTACAATTTGAAGATCATAATCGAAGAAGAAAACAACTCTATACCTATTTCGTCATTGCAGTAGATCAAAGCGGCAATACAGCGAACTTAGGCGGCGTGACTGTGTTTCCGATCAATTAAGAGTTTATTACTCTCGTCAAATGAAGATAACTAACTGATTATTAATTAGTTAGGATTACAAAATAATAACTTGATTTTATTGCAAAACATTGATATAATTTATTTTAAAAATAAAAAAGGAATCTTTATGTTTGGTCCAAAAATAACACAATTAGATCGTCCAGTATCTAATCTTACAATAGAGAGTGATATAAATGACAACATAGTGGATATAAGGATAGCAGAATCAATATCATCCTTTGAACCTATTGCAGACAGCCTTATTGAGCGCGTAACGGTTCTATCTCCTACGCCCGAGACAGAATCTACTATATCTATAGAAGATCCCTATGGGGTGCTCAAAGATTGGCTTGTTCTTTCTTCACAGAGTGCTTCGTCAGCAGATGAAATTTGGGCAAATGGAGTATTTGCATCAGAGAGTTCTTCTGAAATATCGGAAGATCAGGCTTCCACTTCTATGCCTCTTTTGCCCGAGTATAGGGCTCTTGAGGAATGGCTTGCTTTTTCTTTGCAAAGTGCCTCGCCAGTAGATGAAATAGTTGCATCAGAAAATTCTGATACATCCACTCCTTCTCCTTTCTCAGAAGATCAGGCTTCTGGTTTCATGCGTGTTTCGCCAGAATCTCTTTCTCCAATTGAAGAACTCCTTCCTCAAGAAAGGAGATTCTTCGTAGGTGAGGCGCGACTGCTTCGCGTCGCCCCATATTATAGCCCGGCTAACTCGTCCCTAAAGGAACGAGATTGCGCCGAGCTGCCTGTTCAAGAGGAAGCACCATTACGAGGCAATCCAAAAAAAAGAACACGGGGTACCAAGAGAAAGCAGTCTAGGCTACTATCAAGTCGTTCTGCGTCCCCAGTACCTGGAGCAGTGGGAAAATTACTTACGCCTGACGTTCAGGAAGAAATAAATAAAATTGAAGATGAAAGAATTCGAAAACATCTAGAAGCTAAATTAGAAAATCCTAATATTCCAGATAGTGTTTTATATGAGAAATATAATACTCCAAAATTTGATTTTATGATGGCACGCTCCCGATTAGTAGAAACATTTCCTACATTAAAACCGCATTTATTCGGGTGGGTTAAGAATTAGATAGAAATAATTAATAATACAGAGGTTTTATGTCATTACCGTCAGGTGCTAGTTTTGCAGTTCAAGGGTTACTTGGTCTTACCGTGTCGCCGCAAAAATCTGCGTGCATAGATGATCCTTATGGCGTTCTCGATCGCCTTTTTGAGCCAGTGATCCAAAGGCATTTGGCTTACTTAGAGTCTGGACGTACTGCTTATGCTACTGAATCTTCTGCCCGCGCTGTTGTAGATCTTACAAATTCTTTTTCGGCGTCGGCAGAAGAGATAGAAAGTTTGGTTTCAAGAGAATTTACGACGCCTCCAATAACGGCTTCTCCAGCTGGACCCGATGTGGGACGAAGGAAGCGTGTGTTAGAATCAGAAAAACCAAAAAAACGAATGCGAGAGGCACCTATTGGACAGTTGCAATTGCCTGCGGTCTTTTCTTTAAGCCAAGGGTTAACCGAATCAAATACAGGGTTTCTGACAGCAGAGATCGATGAAGTGATCGCGGAATTTGAAAATCCAACAGTTCGAGTGTGTTTGAGAAAGAAATTGCTAAATCCTAAGTTAAGAAATAAGGATTTGGTCAAAGAAATGGACATTGGAATATCTACTCTTAAAGTGTATCGTGAAAAATTGGTAAAAGAACTTCCTCATTTATCCTATTTAAAGAAAGTATTATGGGATCGAAGAGGCCCTAAAGGACCTCGCTTTAAGTCTAAGAGGGCTTAAAAAAGAGCAACAAGAGGCCACTGGCCATAATAATGCTAGAAATGGGAAGTAGGTAATGCATGCCTGCTTCTCCTAGCACACCTCCAAAAAAAGACATCAGTACAAAACCAAAAGACATCACCGATTGGCTCAGTCCCATAATAGTTCCCTGAATGCTTTCTTTGGCATGAATAGAGATCATGTTCAAGATGTTGCTATAGACAAAAGAGGCGGTCAGTGCGGCTGTTCCAAATAATAGTGCAAAATGGGTGTAATCTGTGGGCAAAATAGACAATAAAATAAAGACAATGGAAAACGCATAACCAATTGCTGCAGTGGTGCGGCTGGAGAAATAGCGGATTAGAAATGGGTTGATCAGTAAGCCGCCCAAAGTCCATGTGATTCCGGCAAGGACCATCGCCCACGTAATCATCTCTTGGGTGGCTTGAAACTCTAAAATGGCGTATGCGCCCAGCCATTGATTCGGAAGTACCCAGCCAAATACCCAGCAAAGCATCACGATAAAAAGCAGGCCTACGCCTTTCAGCAAAAAGGCTTCTTTGATGTGATGAATTCCCTTCAACCAATTAAATTGGACTTTTTCCCTCACTTTGTGTGTTTCGATAAAGAACCATTTCACAAGGAGGAGATTGAGAAGCGATAAAACGGCAGCCATCACAAAGGGAATGGAGGGGTTAAAATAAGAGGAGTAGGTGGGATCTGAAAGGTAACCGCCAGCAAACATCGCGAGTGGCCAGCCCAAGCCAAGGGCGACTGTCATATAGCCAAAATTGCGTGACCGCTCTTTCTCTGTGGGGCTTAAATCGGCAATCGCTGCTGTACAAACGCTCTGGTTGCCTGCAAAAAATCCTGAAAGCAGCCGGCTCAAAAGTAAAAGAGGAAAACTATAGATCAGCACGGCAACGACAGAAAGAAGATAGCCTATTGTGGTGCCCCAAATGGTGGCATAGAGTGCTTTTTTCCTGCCGAAAAAGTCGGCAAAATCTCCAAAAATCGGAGCGCCAAAAAGCTGTGTCAAAGGGAATGTGCCAAACAAAAGTCCCAAGAGGAGCGTGCGGGTTTCATAAGTCATATCTGCAGGAAGCATTCCATATCTGGGATCAAGCATTAAAGGGGCAAATAGAATGAAGGGGAGTCCGAAACCTAAATTATCAAGCGCGATGACAAACAAAAGAGAGAAAAAACTCTTTTTGGCCGCAGGTTTCATATACACAGATCATATCAGGAAAAAATTATTTGCAAAGAGATTGCACAGTCTCTAAGAGCTGAGTGAGCCCTGTACGATTGAGTGCAGAAATAGGGAATATCTGTTTGCGCCATGCAGGGTAGTGCTTTTGGAACTGTTTAATGAGTGCTTCTGAACCTTCAACATCTGTTTTATTGAGCGCAATGAGAAAGGGCTTATCTAGGATTTCCTGCTTGTAGATCTTCAGTTCGTTTTGCAAGATTTCAAAATCTTTGCAAGGGTCTCTTTCTTCGATCCCTGAAGCATCTAGAACGTAGACAAGTATGTGCGTGCGCTCAACATGGCGCAAAAAGGCAAGTCCTAATCCTTTATCTGCGTGCGCTTTTTCAATAATCCCGGGAATATCGGCCACGTAAATGCGCGTATGGTCAGGATTTTCTATAAAACTTAAGTTAGGAGAGAGTGTGGTGAAGGGATAGGCACCTATTTTAGCTTTAACAGAGGTGATTTGCGAAATCAGTGTCGATTTTCCTGCATTGGGCATCCCGATCAAGCCGACATCAGCAATCAGTTTTAATTCCAATTCGACCTTGAGGGTTTCTCCTGAAGTGCCTGGCTTAGCATAATTTGGTGCTTGATTAGTAGAAGAGCGAAAATAGGCATTTCCAACGCCGCCTCTGCCCCCTTTACAAATCTCGAATGTTTTTTTGTCCTGCGTGAAATCGAAAAGCAGCGCGCCTGTTTCGGCGTCTTTGACAAGCGTCCCATAAGGGACTTTGATCACTAGATTCTCTCCAGAGCGCCCCTGCCGCAGGTTGCCGCCTCCCATGTGCCCATTTTTGGCCCGGATGAGGCGTCGATTGCGAAAAGCATCCAAAGAGAACATCCCTGGGTCGCCCTCTAAAATGATCGAACCGCCGGTCCCCCCATTGCCCCCTGAAGGACCCCCTTTTGGAACAAATTTCTCTCGACGCCAAGCGACAGTTCCGTTTCCTCCGGAGCCAGCCGTTAGCGTGACAATAATAGAATCTACAAACATAAAATAAATGTTATTCTGCTACAGGCAGAACAGAAACGTGGGTACGATTAGATTTGCGGAAATGGACTGTTCCATTGATTAAAGAATAGAGAGTGTCGTCTCTCCCCACGGCCACATTCTTAGCAGGGCGCCATTTGGTGCCTCTTTGCCGTACCAGAATGCTGCCTATTTTCACAAGTTCTCCATGAGTCACTTTATTCCCCAAACGCTGGGCATTAGAATCCCGTCCGTTTCTAGTCGCTCCCTGACCTTTCTTATGTGCCATATTGCTTAATCCTTAATTGCTGTGATTTTAATTTTTGAGTAGTTCTGGCGATGGCCCACTTTTCTTCGGTAGCCCTTTCTTTTTTTATACTTATAGGCAACCACTTTTGGTCCCCGAACCTCACCAACGAGCTCTGCATGTACCACGCCCCCTTTGACGAAAGGAGAGCCGATTTTGACAGAACTCTCTTTTTGTAGGAAAAGCACATTTTTTAGCTCTATTTTTCCATCTTTTCCAGCATCAAGCAGCTCAACTTCAATCACATCGCCTTCTTCTATGCGGTATTGCTTGCTGCCGCTTTCCACGATTGCGTACATTTTTAACCTTCCTTTT
>CAZMTP010000051.1:0-8839 GCA_964569185.1 uncultured bacterium | reverse complement strand
TAGTCAGGATGGCCTTGCTTTTTCATAGTATCCTTAGATTTTTCAAAACATTGAACCAGAATTTTTGATTTACCTCAAGCCCATATTTAACCCATTTTCTCTTTTTCAAGGGCTAGGAAGGCCATACGGGCAGTATGGAGACCTTCTAATACCCCCTCTTCATACCTAAAAAGAGGATGGTTTTCCAACGCAGGAAAATCATTAGGCTGGAGCAGATCATCGTCTGTAATCGGGCCCACAATTTTTTGCGCTATATGTAATAGTTTTTTTCTTTGACACTCGATCAGTTCATCAAATAATTTTTGCATCTCGTCTCACCTTAAAGAAATCTTTCATTAGTAAAGAACATTCTTCACTTAAAACACCAGAACGAATCGTGATCTGATGCATTGGGTGGGATTCTAAAAAAATATTGACCCAACTCCCATTGGCCCCATGCCGTAGATCTTTGGCCCCCCAAACTAACGTTCCTATACGTGACAAGAGCATACTTCCAGCGCACATTAAGCACGGTTCTAGCGTGCAATAGAGAGTGGTCTCTAATAATCTCCAATTCTGCAAATGGAGCGCTGCATGCCGCATACAGATCATTTCTGCATGCGCCGAAGCATCTTTCAATGTTTCCACAAGATTATGGGCGCGTGCAATAATTTCTTTTTGATAAACGAGCACAGCTCCTACAGGCACTTCGCCGAGTTCAAAAGCTTTTTTGGCTTCTTGAATCGCCTCATACATAAATTTTTCATCGTTGTCAGACATATTTTTACTAGATTAAAATAGTAATGTGCCGAAGAGTATAATTTTTTTCTGGTTGAAATTTCAAACGCTTTCATCTATAATTTGGTTAATTGACGCGATTCAGAGGAGATAGATAAAAATGTCTTTAGATAAAGGTACCAAAGAAGAAATCACCAAAAAATTTCAACTTCACGAGAAAGATACCGGATCAGCGGATGTTCAAATTGCGATTTTAACAGAGAGAATTACAGAGCTCACTGAACACCTTAAACTCGCTCCCAAGGATCATAGTTCAAGGCTTGCTCTTTTGAAACTTGTGGGCCAGAGACGGAAGCTTTTAGATTACTTAAATTCTACCGATACCAAACGGTATCAGAGTCTGATTGTTCGTTTAAACTTAAGAAAATAAAGATTTTCCCTCCTTGTTTTTAGTAATGGGGATAAGTGCTCTTGCACTTATCCTTTTTTATTGTTATGCTTTTTTGAAGCGGGAAAACGCGGATTGGTAAGGGTTAGATTTTTGCTAGTTCTTTCCTATCAGTGTTTTCCTGTAGAAACAACTTTACCAATGGAAAACATATGAAATCCAGTTCTACCACAGTCTCGATCAACGGCCGTACCATACGGTTTGAAACCGGGAAAATCGCACGACAAGCTAATGGTTCGGTCATGGTCACTTGCGGAGAGACCATGCTGCTGGCTACTGCCTGCGCTGCAAAAAAGCCTCTCCCAGAAGTCGATTTTCTTCCTCTTAGAGTCGATTACCAAGAAAAATTCTCTTCTACAGGAAAAACGTTGGGCGGATTCATCAAAAGAGAAGGCAAGCCGTCCGAGCGGGAAATTTTAACATGCCGCTATATTGACCGTTCTTTACGCCCCATGTTTGAAGATGGTTATGTCACCGAAGTCCAATTATTAGCCTATGTGTTTTCTTATGATGGTATCCATGCCCCAGACGCCATGGCTATTTGCGCAGCATCTGCTGCATTGATCATTTCCGATATCCCCTTTTTAAAACCCATTGGAGCAGTTCAAGTGGGTCTTATTGATGGAGAATTTATAGTCAACCCGACTGTAGAAGAAATGAAAAAATCGCGCCTTGACCTCATGATCGCAGGGAGCGAAGAGGCCATTTTAATGATTGAAGGCTATTGCGACTTCCTCACCGAAGAGCAGATTTTAGAGGCTGTTGAAGAAGGCCACGCAGCGATCAAACAGATTTGCGAAAAGCTTTCTGAATGGCAAAAAGAGATTGGTAAAAATAAAATCCATGCAGATCTTCATGTCCTCCCTCAAAAAATCGTCACTGAAATTGACGCTTTTGTAGGGGGCGAGCTTAAAGACTGTTTCCGTATCCATGGAAAATTAGAGCGAGAAACAAAATTAGGCGAAATCAATGCCCGCGTTTTAGAGAAATTCTGCCCTGCTGAAAAAGCAGAATTCTCGAAAATGGATGTGATGGCCGGCTTTAAAAAAGCGCAAGCTAAAGCGATGCGCGAGATGATCCTCAATGAAAACCGAAGAAGCGATGGACGCACCTGTGAAGAGATACGTCCGATCCATATTGAATTAGGACTGCTACCACGCACTCATGGAAGCGCTCTTTTTACGCGTGGTGAGACCCAAGCGCTTGCTGTCGCTACCTTAGGCGGCGAACAGATGGCGCAAAAATATGAAGATCTGAATGCAGATGCTAGCAGGCGCTTCTATCTCCAATATTTCTTCCCTCCTTTTTCAGTGGGTGAAGTAGGCCGTTTTGGCCCTCCAGGAAGACGGGAAATTGGCCATGGAAAATTAGCGGAAAAAGCCTTAGCGATGACAGTGCCTGACCGCGACCATTTCCCCTATGTGATCCGTCTAGAGTCCAATATCACAGAATCTAATGGCTCTTCTTCAATGGCTTCCGTATGCGGCGGCTGCCTGGCGATGATGGAAGCGGGCGTGCCTATTAAGCATCCGATTGCTGGCATTGCGATGGGCCTTATCCTTGAAGAGGGTAAATTTGCCATTCTTTCCGATATTTTAGGCGCCGAAGATGCCCTGGGCGACATGGACTTTAAAGTCACTGGAGATGCTCGAGGAATTACAGCTTTCCAGCTCGATATTAAAATTGAAGGCATTAACCATCAGATCATGAAAGCGGCCCTGGCGCAAGCTAAAGAAGGTCGCCTCCATATCCTCCAAAAAATGTTGGAGGCCTGCCCCAAAGCCAAAGAACAGCTTTCTGTTTATGCCCCACGCATTGAGATGATGCTAATTAAACCAAGTAAAATTGGCATTGTGATTGGTCCTGGTGGTAAACAGATCCGCGCCATTATTGAAGAGACCGGCGCTGATATTAATATTGACGATACCGGTTATGTCAGTATCACTGCGATGACCCAAGAATCTTTAGAAAAAGCAAAAGACTATATCTTCAATCTCACTGCAGAAGTAGAGATAGGGAAAACTTACACTGGGCGTATCGTATCGATTGTGCCTTTTGGCATCTTTGTGGAGATTTATGGAAAAGAGGGCCTTTGCCATATTTCCGAGCTTTCGCATGAGCGCGTTGCCAATATCCATGATTTCTGCAAAGAGGGGGATATGATCGAGGTGAAGGTGATTGATATCAATGACCGTGGCCAGATCAAACTCAGCCATAAAGCGGTCCAAGGGGCCACTGCAGGCAAAAGATAGCGATTAGCAATTAGAATCGAAACCTGAGCGACAAAGAAGCGCGTGCTCTAATGGGGACAAGCGGCTACTTTGGGCACGGGGAACGAACTTTCTTTGTGGTTTTTCAACTTCTTTAACTTCTTCGCCTCTAGTGCAACAGAAGAGGAACTGAACAAGTTTTTTAATGGCTTTTATGATTTTTGTAAAAATCGAATCCGGAGAGGGGCTGATCTCTTTTCTTGGGGATAAAGAAGGAGGGGTCTGTAAAGTTAAATGGGCTGTCATGACTTTAAATCCCATTACTCTTTAAATGCTCTTGATAGATAGCTTCTAAAGCGCGGTTTATTATAGATTCTATGAACCTATCTTTGGTTTTTTTTCTTCTGTTTGCCTTTGTTTCAATGTAGGCCTGGATCTCTTCCTCATTATTGAAAACCCGAAGCGTCTTCCCACTATTGTTGGGTATAAGACCTTTATTCTCATTTCTAATTTTACGGACCATTACTTTTTCACTGAAGTGCACTTTTTTACATGTCTTAGAATCTAATAGTGATTCATTTATCCATTCAACGGCTTTATCAACTATATTCGGAAAGTAAGAACGAATTGCCTCAGTATTTATACTCATATCCCTCTTTTGCTCTATTCTTCTAAATATACACTAATCTGCAAACTTCCCCGATTCATCTGCAAAACTGGTTCATTGACCTGCAAATCTACTTCATTAGTTCTTCTCGGAACAAGACAAGAAAGAAGTCTAGAAGTTTGAAGCTCATCTGCTGCTTTGACCATGAACTGTTTACCCATTTGATCTAATCGCTCAGATCTCGCTAAAAAGCCGCCAAGTCGTATATAAGTGCCCGTAGTTAATTTAGTAAGAGCTAGAGTTTCACTGATCACTGGAATTGTGCTAGAAGTGTTGTATATAGAATGTAAACCGCGTTCAATTATAGACATAAATAATCTCCTATTATTTGTTAAATTTTATAAATAAAATTATAAAGGAATTATTAATTATTGTAAATATTTTTTATTAGACTTAACTAATTGATACTTAGTTAATTAACTTTGTTGAGGCATGGGGTTAGAAAGGTCTAAGTTGGGGTTCGCAGGCGCTCCCGGAGGCGGGGGCAGCTTGCGCTGCAAGTCTTCTGCAGATTTGATCTTTTGCCGCTTTTTCTCAATATCCCACTTACCGTTCATTATATCGATCACATCTTGCTTATCTAAGGTCTCAAATTCCATTAGCATATCGGTCATGAGCAGCAGCTTTTCACGATTGGTTTTACAGATCTCTAAGGCAGCTTGATGGGCCTCTTCTAGAAGCTTACGTACCTCTCCATCAATTATCTCTGCTGTCGCCTCAGAATAGTGCTTTTCTTGGTAGTTAGGCATACCTAGATATTGCCCTGCTTCGGAACGCTCATCTAGGGCGACTAGTCCTAAAGCATCGGTCATTCCCCATTCGCAAATCATACTGCGTACCAGGCGCGTCGCTTGAGAAATATCCATCTGGGCGCCGCTAGACATATCGCCCACAAAAAGCTCTTCTGCAGCGCGTCCACCCATAAGAACAGCCAGTTGGTCAATGAGTTCGCGCTTCCAGTAACTTAGGCGGTTCTTTTTAGGCATGAAATGGGTCGCGCCTAAAGAAAGCCCTCTAGGAATAATGGTCACCTTATCGATAGGATCGGAATATTTCACGCACATTCCAACAACGGCATGACCCGATTCATGGATCGCAGTGGTCTTTTTCTCTTGGGCATCAATCTCCAAGCTGCGTCTTTCTTTTCCATAACGCACCTTGTCACAGGCCTCGGCGGTCTCTTTTGAAGTCACCGCACTTCTCCCTTTGCGTGCAGCCATTAGCGCTGCCTCATTCAGAATATTCTCTAAATCGGCTCCTGAAGCGCCTGGAGTGTTGCGTGCAATATCCATAAGCTCTACAGAATTATCCAATTTAATCTTGCGCGCATGGACCTTTAAAATCTCATAGCGGCCCTTTACATCGGGCAGATCAAGCACAATACGACGGTCAAAGCGTCCTGGGCGCAAGAGCGCTTTATCCAATACATCAGGTCTATTAGTCGCTGCTATCAGGATCACTCCCTCACTGGTATCAAATCCATCCATTTCTACAAGGAGCTGGTTCAAGGTCTGTTCGCGCTCATCATGGCCGCCGCCAATGCCTGCGCCCCGATGGCGTCCAACTGCATCGATCTCGTCCATGAAAATAATGCACGGAGCCTGTTTTTTAGCCTGGTCAAATAGGTCACGGATACGGCTCGCTCCCACGCCGACAAACATCTCCACAAAGTCAGAACCAGAAATAGAGAAGAAAGGTCTATCTGCTTCTCCGGCAACTGCTTTAGCAATCAATGTTTTACCTGTTCCTGGCGCTCCAATACATAAAACCCCTTTGGGGATCCGGGCGCCCAGGGCAGTAAAGCGTGCAGGATCTTTCAAAAAGTCCACAATCTCTTGAAGTTCTTCTTTGGCCTCATCGCAACCGGCCACATCTTTAAAGGTCACTTTATTGCGGTCTTTATTCAACAAACGTACAGGCGCTTTGCCAAAATTCATCGCATTGGTTCCCACTCCTTTCATCTGTCTAGAGAAGACAAAATAGAGCAGCAGGATCACAAGCAGCACAGGCAGAATAGTTAAAAGATAGCTAAAATAATTGGGTGAAGGCTCTTCACTTTTAAATGTTTTTTCAAGGACCGCATTGCGGGGCTGGTCTGGCGCTTTAAATAGAGTGCCTTTATTGGTATTGAAGCTTTGCCATTCCTGCTTCGCTTGTGCAAACCATTGGTTAAACGCATCCGATTCCTGTTTTTCCAATGCTTTTGTCGAAAGCTCTTGGTTATTAAAATACCAGATTGTTTCGCCCACGCTCTGACGCGCTTTTTCTAATTGGGCGCTATTGCTTGCATATTCTTGGGATACTTCTGCATAGCGGGTCAAATCTTGCTTGTAGTTGCGTACGCTGCGCAGAGGGATTAGGCGCATCTGATTTTCTTCTTGATTCAAGATCTGGACGAGTCCTTCTAACTCATGGATAATGCCGCTATAAACAGACACCTTTTTACTATCACTAAGCGGTTCAGCACCATCTATTTCACTTTCAATCTCTTTTAATTTCTGCTTAATGGGCTCACTGCCAATACCTAAATTGGGTGACCTAAAGCCTTGGACCAGAGCCAGAAGATCGCTTCGGATGGCATCATATCCGCGCCCTTCTACAGCCGCTTCTGTCAGCTTTTTCTTCACCTCTGGCAAAGAGACAATCTGTTTGTCGGAGAGAGCTTTAAGGATGACTGCATTCTCTTTTTTCGGAGTGTCATAGATAGAGCCAATCACCGCATAGCCGGTTTTTGGGATAGCAAGACCGCTTAAATGTAAAAACCAGTCTGCAGAATCTTTCACACTCTCTTGCAGCTGGGAGAGCTCTTTTTCTAACTCTGTCTTTTCGCTATTGAATTTATGGTTGTCGCTTAAGAGTTCTAAATAACGGTAACGCGCTTTGGCCTCGTCAGTGAGTCGATCTTTGAATTTTCCATTAAATGTCACCAGATGGTCGTTGAGCGCCGTTTTGCGATTATCCTCTTTTTGCAGAAGATCGAGGTTTACAAGATGCTCCAGCTGATGGCTAAAGGCTACCTTGCTGCTTTTATCTGTGCTAATGTTCTGTACAGTGAAAAAGGTCAGAACCGATGCAATAAGAAAAATGAGAAAACCACCGGACATCCCTTTTTTGGGATCTTTCATTCTAGAATTTTTATCTGCCATAATATTTCTTGTAACTCTAAAGTGAGACGTTATCTAACAATTATACTTTCTATTTACTTAAAAATCAAGAACTTAAAATTTTTACTTTAATCCAACCCCTCAAACGTAAGAATATCATTTCGTTATATTTTAATCTCTACTTTTTATTTGAATAGTTCCACGATCCACAATGAGCCTATTTCCAAACCGCCGTTTCCCACTTCTTTTTTCGAGATGGAAGACGATGGATTGCAGGAGCTGCCGGGAAAAAAATAGCCCCTGAGCGGTTAAAAATTGCTTCAGAGCAAATTGCACTTCTAACTTTTCTAGAGGGAAAAAAGGATTAAAATCCCAATGAACTCCAAGAGCGTCTTGCTTAAGTGTTGAGAGCAAAGGAGCCGTTTTGCGCAATAGATAGCCATGCAGTTCATGGGACATTTCACTTAAGCGTACTAAATTGCCGGTCACCTCTTTTCCAAATTGGGCATTCAGCTCAGGGAAAATCCGCTGGCGCATTTTCCCTCTCAAATAGCGCTCATCGTGATTCGTTTCATCTTGAATGGGATTTAAGGCCCGTTTGGCGGTCCAGGCAAGCAGCTTTTTTTTGGGAATATCAAGCAAGGGCCTCCAGAGCGTCATTTCCTCATAATGGGATACTTTGCTCATCGCCCCGAGCAAAGGAAGTGAAGCCCCTTCAAAAATTCTTTTTAATACCGTTTCCGCCTGGTCATCGGCATGATGGGCAAGAACTAGGGCCTGGGCACCCAGCTCCTGGTAGAGCCGTCGAAAAAAGTGCAGCCGCTCTTCTCGCGCTTTTTCCTCAGATTTTTCTAAGCTGCTACTGGTATGAAGGTGAAAGGCCAGCCCTAAAGTAGGGGAAAAATTTTTAAGTTCTTGGGCCTGCGCACCACTCTCTTTTCTCCAGCCATGGTCCACATGGGCTAAATGGACCTCCAAAGGGAAAAAGGGGCGCAAGTGACAGAGCAGGTCCAATAGTGCCAAAGAATCATTTCCTCCTGAAAATCCGAGTAGAATCGGCTTTCCAGGAACAAAATGATAATGCAGAAACTGCTTAATAGACCGAATCAAACTATCTTTCATTGTTTTATTTCTCTGGGTCAATTAATCTCAATAGTCAAAAAGGAAACTGGTTAAATGCCTATTTTGTGGCGCTATCTTCTCTATCATTTTTTCCAAGTCTTTAGCCTTTGTGTCTGCAGTTTTATTTCCATTCTGCTGGTCACCAAATTCCAAGATATTGCCCGTTTTGCCTCTACAGGAGCCGCCAAATCGTTTGTCAGCCTTTTTGTCTGCTATCAGATTCCCTCCATTCTTCCATTGGCGATTCCGATTTCTTGCCTGATCGCAGCGATTCTGCTTTTTCAACGACTCAGCCGATCGCATGAATTGACTGCATTCCGCTCTTCAGGCCTAGGGCTTTTTTCCATTGCTTCCCCTCTTTTTTTCGCAGGGGCCCTTTTAGCCTTCTTAAATTTTACTTTTGTCTCTGAGATCGCTCCCAAATGCCGTGCTCTTTCCAAAGGGCTTGCTTATGAGATGACGGCCACCAATCCCCTTTCTCTTTTGCAAAAAGATACCTTGATCACACTCAAAAATAGCTATTTCGACATGAAAGTCTTAAAATCGGGAAAGTATGCAAAAGACATCATTT
>CAZMTP010000050.1:0-8922 GCA_964569185.1 uncultured bacterium | reverse complement strand
CTCCATTTCAATGAAGAGGTGACAAAAGTGCACTTTTCTAAACAGGGTGTGGAAGTCATTACCAGTTCGGGCGTGCTAGAAGCCGATATTTTGATCAGTGCGCTTCCTATTCCCGCACTCGGCAAAATTTTCCAAAATCAAGAAATTTCAAAGCTTTTGCACTCGATCAAATCGCAAGGATTGCTCTCGATCCATTTAGGTTTCAAAGAAGAGGTGCTGCCCTTTAAAGCGTTTGGGTATCTGATTCCCTCTTCTGAAAAACAGCAGATTTATGGAGTGACATTTGATTCTGCTATTTTCCCGGAGCAGAATCGTTTGGCTAAAGAGACACGACTTACAGTGATGCTAAAAGAAAATGGCCAATCAGAAAAAGAGAATATCCAGATGGTGCTCTTTGAAATCGGACGCCATTTAAAACGGTCGCTGCGCCCCGATTTTGTGAAAACATTTCTGTTTAAGCAGGCTATCCCTCAATTTGAGCTGGGCCACCGACAAAAAATCGACACTTTAAAAAAGCAGCTACAGGAGCGCTATCTGCACTGCTTTTTGTTGGGGAATTATTTGTCGGGGGCTTCTGTGAATGATTGTGTTCGCAATAGTCGTGAGCTCATTGATAATTTACAACAAGGGCTTCTTTCCAAGCCCTAATCTCATGGATCAAAAGGGCTAAATAGTCAGGCATATGACTGCTTGTCAATGCAAGTTGCAATAAAAATCGGGAGTGCATCTGTTTTGGAGGCGCTACAAGGATTTGTGCATCATGCAGCGCTCTTTTTAGAGCCTCTGCCTCTTCTTTAGTCTGAAAAGATAGGGCGATTAAGGGCGCAATCGAAGGGATGATTTCCAAACCAGCCTCTTGCAGCTCTGTTCTTAAGAAATGGGCCCGTTGTAAAAGCTGCTGTCTTTCACCTTCCATTTGGGGGATGAGTTCCAGAGCGCAATCAAGAGCGCCAATCACAGGAGAAGGCAGATAATGGGGCGCCATTTTTTGTATGATGTGATCAGCGATTATCTGGTTGCAAGCAAGATAGTAGCCATAGACGCCGCAGCCTTTACTAAGCGAGCCTGTGATTAGATCAATGCTGCTCAAATGAGCCGCAAGGCCCATGCCCTCTCTTCCAAACAGAGCAAAAGAGTGGGAATCGTCAATACAGCAGAGCGCTTGACGCTGCTGCGCGGCTGCCACAAAAGAGGCCAAATCTGAAAAATGGCCGCCTAAGCTGCAAATCGATTCAATTGCGATCCATTTTATGTCACTTAAGAGCAGTGAAAGATCAGGAGCGGAAGGAAAAAAAAAGAGCCGTTCTTTTCCAAGTAAAGCAGCGAATTTTTCTTCCAACTGTTTTTGGTGGCTTAAAGACAAAGAATCTTCATAAGAGGTAGCGCATAGACCGTATTGTAACAGGAATTTTATCGCATTTTTTTTGATCTCTGGGTGGTCAGAAAGAGCCAAGTAGTCATGAGAGCAGAAACTGAGCCATTTCTGATCATGAAGGAAAAGTGTAGCGCCATCGACAGGAACGATCATAAAAGGTGAGTTTTGCGCGTCAAAGATTAATTTGCAAGATGGATATTTGACTTACTTTGGAGTGAAGAGGGCTCTAGGAGGTTGGCCGGCGCGATAAACATTTGATAATGAGGCTTGGGCCTGAGGAAAAATAATCAATTCAGAAATATTGACATGAGGAGGACGTGTGGCGCAATAAACCACAGCATCCGCAATATCATCGGCTACAAGGGGAGTAAAGTCTTCGTAAAATTTCTTGGCTTTTTCTTTATCTTTCCATCGGATTTCACTAAATTCAGTTTCAACTGCTCCCGGATCAATTTCACTCACGCGAATGGCAGTTCCCATCAGATCTAGGCGCAACGATTTGCTAATGGCGCGCACCGCAAATTTTGTGGCGCAATAGATATTTCCAGTGGCATAACACTCATGTCCAGCAGTAGATCCAATGTTGATGATATGGCCGCGATTTCTCTTAATCATTGGATTTAATGCTGCTTTAGTCACATAGAGAAGACCTTTTAAATTAGTGTCGATCATCGTCTCCCAATTACTGATCTGTGCATCTTGCATTTTATCGGAAGACAGAGCCAGCCCTGCATTATTTACAAGAATGTCAATCGGGATATTTTTTTCTTCCAAATGTTTAAAGAGCGCGTCGACCTCTTTATTTTTTTGCACATCGAGTGTCATAGGGACGACTTTAATGCCCTGTTTAGAAGAGAGCTCTTTAGCGAGCGCATTGAGACGCTCAAGACGTCGTGCGGTGATCACTAAGTGGACCCCAAGCGCAGCAAATTGTTCTGCGCACGCTTTTCCAATGCCGCTTGAGGCTCCTGTAATGAGCGCTGTTTGACCGGAGAGTGTAAATTTTTTCATAAAACAGCGTTACTTTCTATAGCATAAATACGTAAAACTGCTTCCTGAGCGATTTCTGGTGTGGTGAAACAGGAAAGCCGGATATAGCCTTCACCTGCAGAACCAAACCCGATCCCTGGAATTCCTAAAATTTGGCATTGCTCTAAAAGTAGATCAAAAAATTGCCAAGAAGTCAACCCTTCAGTGACTTTCCACCAGAGATAAGGCGCATCGTGTCCACCATACACAGAGTGGCCTTGCTCTAGTAACCCCTCGCGCAATATTTTTCCTGCACTCAAATAAACTTGTATCTGCTCTTTGGTCTGCTTCTGTCCTTCAGGCGTGTAAACGGCTAAAGCCCCTTTTTGGATCGGATAGGCCACGCCATTAGATTTAACATTTTGCCTGCGTGTCCAGAGAGGATGCAGAGGCACTAATTTGCCATTTAACAGCCCTTTTACCGATTTTGGCAGGACAGAGTAGCCGCAGCGCAACCCTGTAAAACCGGCGGTCTTTGAAAAACTGCGCAATTCGATCGCCACCTCTTTGGCCCCTTCAATCTCAAAGATGCTTTTCGGAACATCAGGCGATGTAATGAATGCCATATAGGCATTATCATAAACAAGAATTGCACTGTTTTTGCGCGCCCAGTCTACCCAAGTTTTAAGCTCTTTTTTTGTCATCGCCGTACCAATCGGATTATTAGGCGAACAGAGATAGACAAGATCTACTGGCGTTTCGGGCAATGCAGGAGAAAATCGATTTTCTTCTTTCAGAGGAAGAAAAGTGATTTGGCTTTTTCTTCCATTCATCAGACTCGCATCTAGATAAGCAGGGTAGGTGGGATTGCAAATAGCAATGGTAATTTCAGGAGAAAATAGATCCTGAATATTGACCGCATCGCTATTAATTCCATCGGAAATAAAGATCTCATCAGGGGAGATATTTAAAGAAGCATAATCATGTGCTGCAATGGCCTCTTTCAAAAAGTTGTAGCCAGTAGAAGGGCCATAGCCGCGCATCCTTTCTTTTATGCCCATTTCTTGCGTGGCTTCACAGATAGTCGAAATAATTTTTGGCACAAGCGGCAAAGCCACATCCCCAATGCCCAAATTAATCACTTGGCCCGCTTTCGCCTTCAGACTCTCTAATTTTTGTTCGATAATAGGGAAAATATATTCGGTCCTGAGATCGTCAAAATGGGGATTCAATAGAGGCATAGAATTATCCTGGAGATTTTTTGAAAAACATGTTAATCTTTACCCCATAATGAACTCAATAAAACAGTTGTTTCAAAATATTTCTTTGATAGAAGAAAGACTGGGCTATTCCTTTAAGAATAAGGAGCTTTTGGTCTTAGCCTTTGTACACCGCTCTTTTTTTAATGAGAATCGAGAGCAGGTGAGCGCACATAATGAGAGATTAGAATTCCTGGGAGATTCTGTCCTGGGGCTTTTAATCTCTAATTATCTGTATGAACAGCTCCCTGAAGAGACCGAGGGCCAGCTCTCCTATTTAAGATCGCGCATTGTGGATGCAGCCTCCTGCGCGCAATACATTCAAAAGCTGAGTGTGGGGGAATTTGTGCTTTTAGGCCGCGGTGAAAAGATGAATGATGGCAAAGGGCGCGAGACGATTTTAGCCGATCTTTTTGAAGCCCTTGTAGGCGCCATCTATTTAGATGGGGGCATGGATGCCGCGCTGCAATTTTTCAAGCATAAAATCGTTGACCAGCTACAGCTTTTAATCCAGCAGCCGGGGCGCAATTGGAAAGCCGATTTTCAAGATTATTGCCAAAAAAAATATCAGCGGCCGCCCACATATAAAGTTGTAGAAGAATCCGGACCTGACCATAATAAGATTTTTGTCGTGGCAGCACTGCTTGGCGAGCAAGAATATGGAAGAGGCGAAGGCTCTTCTAAAAAGCAGGCGGAGCAAGCAGCTGCAGAAGCGGCGTTAGGAAGCTTAAACGATGGTCAAACAAAAGCAGATCTGGTGTTGTAAAGAGTGCGGGCATACACAAATCAAATGGACAGGTAGCTGCTCTGTCTGTCAAAAATGGAACACTTTTGTCGAAGAGATCGAAGTTCAAGAAACAGGAAAACGGTTCGATTCTGTCTTGGCCCAATCGAGCAAACCGCTGCGCATTAAAGAGATCAAAGAGACCGAATTCCGGCGTATTTCCACAGGTCTTGTGGAGTTTGATCGCCTATTAGGGGGCGGCATTGTGCTCGGCTCTTTAAGCCTGATTGGAGGCGATCCCGGTATTGGCAAATCGACTTTGATGTTGCAAATGGCACAACGTTTAGCAGAGCAGGGGTTGACCGTTCTTTATATTTGCGGTGAAGAATCTGTGGAGCAGACCTCTTTGCGTGCCTCCAGGCTCAATGTGCAAAGCGATTTTTTGTATCTGCTTTCTGAGACACTTTTTTCTAATATTAAAGCCCATATCCAGCAATTAAAGCCGGACATTCTTATAGTGGACTCGATCCAGATCCTGTACAAACAGGAAATCCCTTCAGCGCCCGGCAGCGTTTCGCAAGTGAGAGAAATTGCGATGGAATTCATGCATCTTTCCAAAGGCGCAGGCATTTCCACCTTTCTCATTGGCCATGTGACCAAATCAGGCGAGATTGCAGGCCCTAAAGTGCTCGAGCATCTTGTAGACACAGTGCTAGATTTTGAAGGGGACCGCCAGCATGGATACCGAATGCTGCGCTCGATCAAAAACCGTTTTGGCCCCACTGATGAGATGGCGATTTTTCAGATGGGATTCCATGGACTGACGGAGGTGACCAACCCCTCGCTGATTTTTTTAGAAGAACGCATGAAAGATGCGGCAGGATCGGCTGTCATTCCCACTATTGAAGGCACGCGCGCGATTTTGGTGGAGGTCCAAGCGCTTGTGGCCCATTCTTCTTTTTCCACATCCTCAAGAAAATCGACAGGACTAGATCAAAACAGACTCACATTGCTTCTAGCCGTGTTAGAAAAAAGGATGGGCTACCATCTTTACCAATACGATGTGTTTGTATCGCTTGCAGGCGGACTAAAAATTTTGGAACCGGCGCTTGATTTAGGCATTATTTTGGCGATTAGCTCGTCCCTTTGCAATAAACCGCTCGATTCAAAAACAGTGGTGATGGGAGAGGTGGGCCTCAGCGGGGAGGTGCGCACTATTCCGCGCATTGAAAGCCGCATTCGAGAAGCGATCCATTTAGGATTTGAGACCTGTATACTGCCTGCACGCAACTTAAAAGGACTTGCTAAAGATCTCACTGAAAAAATTAATCTCCATGGAATTGAATTTGTCGAAGAAGCGGTCAATCTCCTCCTCAAATAGATGGCGCGTGGGTGCGCGCACTTCAAAACTTTCCAAAGCGCAAGTTTGGGAAATATTTGAAGAAATCCGTGTTTTTTATCCCAATGCCCATTTTATCCCTGTTTGGGTCAAAACTACAGGTGACAAAGATTTACGCACCTCACTCAAAACACTTGAAAAAACAGATTTTTTCACTAAAGAGATTGATGAACTGCTCCTCAAAGGAGAGATCGATTTAGCGATCCATTCAGCTAAAGATCTTCCCGAACCTTTGCGGGAAGGACTTTGTGTAGCGGCACTGACTAAAGGCTTAGATCCTTCTGATAGTTTAGTGTTAAGAGACCATGAAACTCTAGACAGCTTACCGCCTGGCGCGCTGATTGGGACCTCTTCGAAACGCCGAGAAGAGGCGATTAAAAAATTGCGATCCGATCTACAATGTGTGGATATCCGTGGCAATATTGAGAGACGGTTGAAAACATTAGATCAAAGAAAGGTGGATGGGGTGATTGTGGCCGAATGTGCCTTAATCCGTCTGCAGCTGCACCAGCGCAATCGCATCCGTTTGCCAGGGGAGACAGCAGCGCTGCAAGGCCAGCTGGCTGTAGTGGTGCGTGAAAGAAATGATCATTTAAGGGAACTATTTGCAAAAATTGATGAAAACGCTCTACTTGGGAACCGATCCTAGCCATTTTCAGTGTGAAGGAGAGCTGGTCCATTTTCCGGTGATTAAAATCGTTCCGCGGCCCCAGCAGGAATGGCAACATGTTCTTGCCGAGATGGACCTTTTCACTCATCTGATTTTTACTAGCAAAAATGCAGTGTGTCTCTTTTTTGATGTCTACAAAAAGCCGCTCCATGACAAAACATTTGCAGCCGTGGGACAGGTGACGGCAAGCCACTTAAAGGACTTTGGCTATAAAGCAGATCTCATTGCTGAAGAGGAAACTCAAGAAGGATTGATTGAAATTCTGAAAAGGCAAAATCTGCAAAACAGCTATTTTTTTCTGCCTCGCTCTTCTCTTTCAAGGCCGGCGCTGGTCTATTTTTTTAAAGATAGGGGAATTCGTTATAGGGCTGTTGACCTTTATGATACGCACTATGATAGGCCTGCAATTCCAGTTGATCTAAAAGAATTTGATCAGATTATCTTTACAAGCCCATCAACAGTAGAGGCTTTTTTCCAGATTTATAAAACGGTGCCTGCTCAAGTGAAACTGGTTCCTATAGGACCCATCACTAAACAAGCTATTGATCGCCTTCTTCGCCTTCTTCTACAGACGGCATCTGTTTCAGTTCGGGTTTTTCTGGTGTTGTTGTTTTAGGCGATGGAGGGCGATTAGTAGGAGACATTTTGTACAATTTGCTTCTAGCAAACATTTCAGTGGCTTCTGTTTCAGCTGCGATCTTGTAGGCTTTTTTATATTTTTGTTGTACCAGTTTTATCTTTGCGGCGAATTGCTCATCATTAATCAAACTATGTAGGGGTTTAGAACAACGCATCAACCGGCATTGATCTTGCGTCGAAAGACAGTCTAAAACTAAATAAATCGAATCATCAGAGAGTTTTTCTAAACTTAAAGTTATTTCACTTGCCATATTAATTACCTTTTTAAATTATTAATAGATATATTATAACAAATCAGATAAAAATATGCAAAATTAATTATATTACTTTTTAAATTTGTCAAAATTTGCCTTAATCATTATGATTCAACGACTAAAAGGAGAACCTTATGAGCAAACCCTATGAATTGCCAGAGCTCCCTTATGCCTATGATGCACTGCAGCCGGTGATCTCTGCAGAAATCATGCAGCTGCACCACAACAAACATCATAAAGGCTATGTGACTAATCTGAATGCCGCGCTAGAAAAGTACCGTGACGCAGAATCAAAAAATGATATTTCTGGTATGGCATCTCAGCTTCAGGCCATTAAGTTTAACGGCGGCGGCCATATTAACCATTCGATTTTTTGGACCAATTTGGCACCTGCAGGAAAAGGCGGAGGAGGCCAACCAAAAGGAGAACTGGCGGAAGCAATTAAAAAAATTTTTAGTACTTTTGAAAGTTTTGTAGAACAGCTCAGTGCAACTGCTGTTTCGCTCCAAGGTTCCGGATGGGCCTGGCTTGGTTTTGATAAAACTAATAAAAAACTTGTCGTTCATCCCTGCTCCAATCAGGATCCACTGATTACGATTGGCTTAGTGCCTCTTTTAGGCATCGATGTGTGGGAACATGCTTACTATCTCCAATATAAAAATGTGCGTGCCGATTATGTAAAAAATATTTGGCAAATCATTAATTGGAAAAACGTAGAAGAACGCTTTAAAGCGGTAAGTTAAATTTTTAGAGACTGTTAACGAAAATTTTCGTTAACAGTCTCTTAGGCTATTGTTTTCATTAAAACGACCTGTTAATCTAGCTAGACTATGGGTTTATTCTCATTACATAAGCCAAAGATAAAAGTTCAATCGACCAAAAAAGACGGCTATAGCGGCTGGGTGAAATGCACAGAGTGTCATGAGATGGTGCATGTGAACGAATTAGAACAAAATCTCCATTGTTGCCCTAAGTGTACTTACCATTACCGTCTTTCTGCACTGCAAAGAGTGAATCTTTTAGCAGACGCCAATACTTTTGTTGAAAAATTTACCCATTTAAAACCGACTGATGCTTTGGAGTTTGTCGATTCTGAACCCTATTCTAAACGGCTGAAGAAGGCGCAAGAAAAATCAGAGCGTGATGAAGCGGTGATGGTCGGGGTGTGTCAAATACAGGGAAAGCGTATCGCTTTAGGGGTATTAGATTTTAATTTTATGGCCGGCTCTATGGGTTCGGTTGTAGGAGAAAAACTCACCCTTCTAGCAGAGCTAGCGTTAGCAGAAGCATTGCCTCTTGTGCTTGTGTCTGCCTCTGGGGGCGCGCGGATGCAGGAGTCGATTTTATCTCTGATGCAGATGGCAAAAACCTCTGCGGCTATTGCTAAATTACAGGAAAAAGATATCCCTTATATTTCTATTTTAACCAATCCCACTACAGGCGGGGTGACTGCCTCGTTTGCCACTTTAGGCGACATCATCATTGCAGAACCCAATGCGCTGATCGGTTTTGCTGGGCCGCGTGTGGTAGAGCAGACGACGCGCGAAAAACTACCTCCTAATGCACAAAAATCGGAGTTTTTAATCGAAAAAGGAATGATTGATTGCATTGTTAATCGCCATCAATTAAAAGA
>CAZMTP010000049.1:0-9049 GCA_964569185.1 uncultured bacterium | reverse complement strand
ATATAAAACGCGTTATATATAAGTATTAATTTTTACTTCTAAGGAACATCATTGCTAATGCTTCTTAGTTATATTATTAACACCTACCTACTTTCATATTAGTAATAAAAAGTTAAATTGTCAAATTATAATTAAATTAACTTTACTAATTAAGTATAGTTAACTTATGAATTAAACTTATGATTATTAATTATCAGACATGCGTGGTCGAATTAGGTTGCTTATTTATTGATTTTGTATTACATTTTATTTAATAATAAAAATTAACAGGACTATATAGGAAAAATGAGAAATAGGCTTTGTAATTTATTTCTTTGTCTAACTGCACTTAGTATTTCTTTGAATGCGGGTTCCCTTGCCCCATCTGAACAAACCCAAAAAAGTCGGATGGAAATCAGCCATTCTGTGGTTGAAGAGGTCTATCCTGCTGTGGTCTTGGGCAGTGGAGTCGGTGCTTTGACCGCGGCCATCTATTTACAGCGTGCAGGAATAGATACCCTTGTGATTGAAGGAAAAACACCTGGCGGGACGATCATCCAATCCCATTTAGTGCAAAATTGGCCGGGAGAAATGGGAATTTCAGGGCAAAGTCTTGTGGATAAGATTCATGAGCAGGCAAAAACCAATGGCGCCCAATTTCTAGCTGAAGAAGTGATTAGCGTCGATTTTTCAACGCAACCCTATACTATTGTCACACGAGATCTCTATAGAAAAGGAAATATCCGAAAAATCAAAGCTAATAGTTGCATTATCGGTCTTGGTTCCTCCCCTAACCGTTTAGGAGTGACTGGAGAACAGGAAAAAGGCGGTTATTGGGCCAAAGGGATTTATACATGCGCGACGTGTGACGGCGCTCTCTACAAAAATAAAACAGTGGCCGTAGTTGGCGGAGGAGATAGCGCTCTCATAGAGGCCGATTACTTATCCAACTTAGCCAAACAGGTCTATATCATTGTACGCTCTTCAGAATTTCATCATTTAGAAGAGGTTAGAAAGAATGCGTTGCTGCAGAAACCGAATATTAAAGTCCTCTACAACACTCAAGTGGAAGAGATACAAGGAAATGGCAAAAAAGTGACCCATCTGCTTTTAAATGAACGCAATGAGAAAAAATCGGTTGCCATCGATGCTGTCTTTTTGGCTATTGGTTCTAAACCCAATTCCTTTTTGTTTGCAGATCAATTAGATATCGATGAGCAAGGGTACATTGTCTTGAAAAATGGTCAAGAAACTTCCAAAAAAGGGATCTTTGCCATTGGAGATATTGTAGATAGAGAAAATAAGCAGGCGATCACTGCAGCTGGTGATGGGGCAAAAGCAGCGATTCAAGCAGAGCGTTATCTTTCATCTATGGGACCATCGAAAATTAAAATTCATAAAGTGGGTCATGTATTAGCGGCTTCTGCTGCCTTGACCGAATTGACAAAAGAGAGCGATTTTGAACCTTTGCTTCAAGGATCCAATCTTATTGTCGAATTCTACTCCCCTTCTTGTGGACCTTGTAAAAAATTAGCGCCCATTTTTGAAGCCGCTGCACAAGACCATGCAGATCAATATCGTTTTATTAAAGTCAACATCAGTGAATTTTCAGAACTGGCACAAAAATATGATATCTTTGGCGTGCCCACTGTGGTCCATTTTAAAAATGGCACGGAAGTAGAAAGAAAGACAGGTGTTGATTCCATTCAAGAGCTACTCGACAAGCTTTAGACTTTTAAAATTTTCTTTTCCTAAAACATTCCTTCTGTTACCTTTAACTGGTTTTAATGAACTAATACAAGGAATGTTTATGAAGAAAGTAACCATCCTATCTTTGTTCCTCACTCTGAGTTCTGTTTTTTTAGTTGCTGATGAGACAGCTACAGAACAATTTCCTTTGAATTCCAGTCCTCTCACTCCTGAAAATCAGGCGCTAGTAGAACAGATTGAAAAGCAAAAAGAAGAGAATGAAGCCACTGCTTTAGCCAAATTCTCACAATATTTGCAAGTGAGCCAAGAGGCATTGGCTTATATCGACATGCAGACATTTGCTGATCATGTGATCTATGGGTTTCCCCAAGAAAATATGTTGCGATTAGATGATGGTTCCGATTGGACCGTGGATCAAAGCGATGTGCGCGAATTAAGAAAGTGGAAACTGGGGCATATAGTTCTTCTGTATCCAAGAAAAGGGGATACCAACAAACCTTTTATGTTCTATAACCAGTCGATCAACAGCACACTTAAAGTCAATCCCTATGCAGGTCCTACAGTCAATGGTCTAAAAACAAACCTTATTATCGGACTTGATCCTCGTTTGGGTCATATCTATTTGAGAAATGGTGGTAATGAGCGTAGTTCTTGGGCGATTGACAAAAGTTACTGGCCTCTTTTTCAAGAATGGGGGAATGGTCACCCCATTATCATTGCAAACTATAACAAGAGTTGGCTTGAAAAATATTTTCCCCATTTTTTCCCCTCTTATGATTTTGTGCTCTTCAACATTACTAAAGTATGTATCATCCCCGTTAAACCCCTTTAGAGAGGTATTTTATGCACACTCATTCATGTACCGAACGTTCTGAAGATCCCTTCATCTATTTGAAAACACAGTGGAATCGTATTGCAGATAGTGCCCTTCAACTGGGCGCCGCTAAAGTTGCTGCAGTGGCAACCGCTTTTTTTATTTCTTTAGCATCATTTATATTTTTATCTATGGCTGAAGCCTTAGTGATTACAAGCATCACAGCCGCCTGCCTCTATTTCCTTTTTCGAGTAATCGACTCAGATCCTAAGACGACTAAGCCGCTTTCTTCGCATACTGCTGAGGATTTTCCCCCGCCTACCCCCCCCTCGAGACCATATGGATTTAATGTTAATTTAACTGGCACTGGCACTTTTAAACTTGATAGAAGACAAAAAGACGCTATTGTTAAAAACTTTTTTAGAGGTGATTCGACAGAAAAAGATTTTGCAAACGAAGGGGATTTTGAAGAGACACAATATTCTTATGGTGAAGGCACCACTACTCAAAAAAGGGAAGGTGAACTTTCCCCAGTTGTTCGTACATCATCGCCGGTTTTGGGGAGACAACCTGTTGTTAGGGGTGAACCTAGCTTAGTACCTCTATCCTTACCTCCTCAAGCAGCCGCCAGTGCTGCAGCATCTACTGTGTTGAGTGCATCAAAGTCTTCTGTAGGTGAGGATGATGAACTTGTTGTTGTTCCTGCAGGTGAGCAAGCGCAACATGCTATTGGCAGTGAACCGGCTGCTACGAAATCACCAACAGGTTGGTTCTCTGGTCTCTTTTCAAGTAGTTCTCAATCGGCACTTGCTTCAAATCCCGCGCCAGCACAGCATTCAATAGGCCCATCTACTGTTGCGTCCATAGCAAAATCTTCAGCTCCGAAGCCAACAGAGCAGCATCTAATTGGAGGCTCTGCTACTAGCAAAGCGTCTTCAGTTGCTGCAGTAGCAATACCCGCTATGCAGCAGCATAGAATTGGAGGAGGTATCGCATCGACACCTCCCCCAGTGACTTCTGCTCCATCGCAACATCAACTTGGAGGTCCAAGTACAGCTTCAAAAACACCCTAGCAGTTAAGGAATAGAAAAATGGTTTCCATCTCTTCTCGTGTGAGTCCTCCGTGAGATGCATGGAAACCTTGAGCGAAGCGGTGCTTTTCATACCACCAGACCGCTTCGTTTTGTTTCGATAGGATCACTAAGTTACCGACACGGCTCAAAAATGCATCTGTTGTGCCTTTAGTGCCAAATAGCCCTTCTTTAATCAATGTAGTTGTAAGATAAACTTCGGCCATATTTCCCAGAGATTTTTCTAGCAATTCTTTTGTCTCGAGTAGTTTGTCTTCTCGGATATGGAGGAAAAAATCGCGGCATGAGCCTGCAGGCGCCAAAGGTTTTTCATCTGCCCCAGTCAGGAAATTTTTCTTAATTTGTGGGATTTGTTGGTTGAGATAGTAGGTTTTTTCAGGATAAACAGCGGTCAGTCCATGATCTGCAATCGCTATAACAGCACAATTTTTGGGAGAAAATCGGCTCCAAAAAAACTCTTCTAAAGAGGTAAAGCAACGCTCGATCGCTTCTTCAAACTCAGGAGAATCGATCCCCTTACGATGCGCCAGGGAATCGATATCGGGAAAATAGAGATAAAAGTAAGATTTTTTTCCTTTGTTCTGCTCATAAAGATCGATTAATTTAATCAAGCCATCACTTAAGTGATGATACCCGAACACATGGGCGCCGCTTAACATGGTATTGGAATAGGGAGAATCGCAAATTTGCAGGGGCAGCAAGGCAAAAGATTCTATCTGCTTTTTCTTGAGTTCATGATAAATGGTCTGCGTCGGAAAAATATCATGCGTAGAAATATTCTCATTTTTCAGTGAGCCGGGGTGATGTTCCCCTGCAAAACAATAAGGCAGCGGGGCAATAATACGAGAGAGTTTAGGTTCTAGAATAAACCATTCATAAATGCCGGAGCGGGCACTTTCTAGGCCAGTATTAAGACAGGTCACATGGGCCGCTGTTGTGGATGGGAAAAGACTGGTGATTTTGCTGGCAATCCCCTTTTCAACGATGCGGCTTAAAAAAGGGAACCGATCATAATATTTTTCAAAAAAGCTCCAGCCAAACCCATCCAGAAACAATAAAATAACAGAGTCATAGGCCTTCTCTTGAGCCCCCCATGTGTCAGAAGGGAGGGCCTCTGTCGAATGTCCCGTTAAAAGCTTGAAAATAGTGCCGGGGATTTTGGAAAAGCAGTAGCTATCATATAGAGGGCGGCAAAATTCTTTTGAAAAGCGGGAATTTTTGACAGCTTCGAGCGCTTTTTGATTGATCATTGTCTAAAAAAAACCTAAACTACTTCCTTTTGGTTCTAGTCATGTCTTCAAAAATTCTCAAATTTCCCCGCGCGCTCTCTGTGTTTACGCTCGCCATGATCAATGTGGCTGCGGTCGGAAGCGTAAAAAGCTGGCCCTTTATTGCCGAATATGGGTTTGCTGCGCTCTTTTACTTGATACTAACAGCATTGTTCTTTTTTTTTCCGGTTTCTTTAGTTTCTGCGGAGCTTGCCACCGGCTGGCCCAAAAAAGGGGGCGTCTTTGTTTGGGTCAAAGAAGCTTTTGGCCCTAAATGGGGATTTTTAGCCATTTGGCTACTTTGGGTTGAAAATTTGGCCTGGTATCCCACCATTTTATCCTTTATCTCCTCCACCATTGCTTACATTATCGATCCAGCACTCGCAGAAAATAAGCTTTACACACTTTTCTTTGTATTAATCTCCTTTTGGGCCTGTACCTGTTCCAATCTTTTTGGCATGCGCACCTCTGGTTGGATCAGCACAATCGGAGCTATTTTTGGGACCATAGTGCCCGGTCTTCTCATCGTCTCTTTGGGTCTGATCTGGTATTTTTCAGGGCACCCTCTACAAATTTCCCTGGATGCCGCTTCTTTATTACCCCAATTTTCTTTGGATCAAATGGTCTTTTTCACGGGCATTTTGTTGGCCTTCTGTGGAATGGAAATGTCTGCAGTCCATGCTTTAGATGTGAGACAGCCGCAGAAAAATTATCCGCGAGCGATTTTTTTATCGGCAGGGATCATTTTCAGCCTCACTCTACTGGGGGTTCTTGCCATTGCGATGGTAGTGCCTAAAAGTGACATTAGCTTAGTCGCAGGAGCCCTTCAAGCGATCACTACTTTTATTCAAAAATATGGCCTTGGCTGGATGGTCCCCTATATCGCAGCGCTCATTGCGATCGGGTCTGTTGGTTCAGTGAGCACCTGGATCATTGGCCCGTGTAAAGGGCTCCTTGCAGCTGCAGAAGAGCATGACCTACCTTCACTATTTAAAAAAACCAATGCAGAAGGGGTCCCTGTCTCTCTGATCGTCGTCCAAGGGATTGTGGTCTCTGTTTTGTGTTCCATGTTCTTATTAATGCCGACCGTTTCTTCCACCTTTTGGATTTTTACCGTCCTTGCCGCGCAACTTTATCTGATCATGTATATTTTGATGTTTGCAGCTGCGATCAAATTACGCCATTCAAAAGCGGAGGTCACACGTGCCTACAAAGTGCCTGGGGGCAATGCAGGCATGTGGCTAGTGGCTGGAATGGGAATCTTAGGTTCTTTATTTGCCCTTGTGATTGGCTATTTTCCCCCCTCTCAAATCCCGACAGGAAATAGCACCTTCTACACCAGTTTTTTGACGATTGGAAGCTTGGTCGGCTGCGTGATCCCCCTGTTGATTGCAAGGCGCTATCGAAGTTGATATGGGCTCTTGGGAAAATGTGTCTAAATGGTATGACAAGTCTGTAGGGGAAAAAGGCCACTACTATCATCAAAGTGTGATTATCCCCAATCTACTGCATCTTTTACAGCCAGACCAGCAGATGAAACTATTGGATTTAGGATGCGGGCAAGCTGTTTTAGCCCGCGCGCTTCCCGATACCGTTTCCTATCTTGGCATCGATGCTTCGGCCACACTTATTAAAGCCGCAGAAAAAAGAAAAAAAAATAAGCAGCACCAGTTTCTAGTCCGCGACCTGACACAGCCCTTAACTTTGCCGCAAAAAGATTTTACCCATGCGGTATTTCTGCTCTCTTTGCAAAACATCCCCGATCCCTTTATCGCAATCAAAAATAGTTATGCCCATTTAGGCAAAGACGGAAAGCTATTTTTGGTATTAAATCATCCCTGTTTTCGTATTCCCAGACAGTCTAGCTGGGGGATCGATCCCCAAAAAAAATTGCGTTACCGCCGCTTAGACCGCTATATGACCCCGCTTGAAGTGCCGATTAAGGCCCATCCCGGAAAAGATCAAAGTGAAGCGACCCTTTCCTTCCACTATCCCCTCTCAAGCTATGCTCAGTGGCTTCATGAAGCAGGATTTCTGATTGACACAATGGAAGAATGGTGTTCCGATAAAGTCAGCACAGGAAAAGCAGCCAAAATGGAAAATTTCAGCCGAAAAGAATTCCCTCTTTTCCTATTGATTGCTGCCTTCAAATCCCCTTCCTAACGTGCCCCTGCCCTTGCCCTTGCCCTTGCCCGTGCCCGTTAGAAGATTAGTCAATTCTTAAAGTGAGACACTTGCAGGCGCCGCCCGATTTCAGATATTCATCCATATCGCAGGCATTGACGTTTAAGCCTAGTTTTTTAAGGAGATTGGCGGTTTGCGGGCAACGGCTGGGGATAACAATATTGTTATTAAGCACGACCGCATTGCAGGCAAAACGCTTTGCCTCTTCTTTCACAACGGGGAAAAGTTCAATTGCCGCTTTCATCCTTTTCTGAGAATCTTTGGAAAACGCCTCGGGATACCAGATCGCCTGTTTCGCATTTATAGGACAAAAGCAGGTATCGATATGATAAAAATAGGGACTTGCAAGTTCACAGTAGACTAATTTATTTTGATCGAAAAGAGAGGTGTCTGAGTAAAATTGATGCTCTGTGCGGAACCCATAGCCTGCAAATAATTTATCCCCAGCAACAAGAGAATCTCCAGCGCCTTCATAAAAATAGCTGCTTTGATCGATGCCCGGACGGTTGACCACTTCAAAACCGGCCTTTTCAAACCAGGCTTTAGAATAAGAAACTTCCCCCTGCCGTTCGATCACTTTAAAGTGGGACAGAATGATTTTGCCTTTGTAATAAAGTCCAGCGTTGGCTGTAAAAGGCATATCTGGCAACCCGCGCGCAGGAGGCATGAGAGAAATTTTAGCGCCGCAGGATTTAATCACATTGTAGAGCGTGTTCCATTGCGCCATCGCTTTTTCCGTATTTGTCTTACATCGGATATTCATCCAGGGATTGATCTCATATTCGATATCAAAATAGTCGGGGCGACACATCAGAATGTGCATAGAACCTCACTCCATCACTTTAAAATTTTAAATATATGATCTATCAATAATTGCCTAGGACAATCCCAGCTTATGATTCCCATAAATGGTCTGGCTTGTTAAAATTATTGTCTAATTTAATTGGGGGGGTAAGTTATGGACCGTGATTTAAGAGTTAGGGAAAACCAAGTTTATTTTGCAGAAGAACCACCTGAAGTAAAATTCTACAATCCAGACAGTGTTCCCACCCATTTATACTCGTCATCATCATTGGAATTCAAACCCAGCGTTCACCATGTTCACCATTGGTACACACCGATCATTAAAACCATTAGAACTATTTTTTATAAAATTTGGGATAAATTAAGTAACTGGTTTTCTTTTATTCCAAAAAGAACCACTACGCAAGATTGGGTTGATGGACATAAGTCTAAGTTGAAACAGCATACCGCTGAAAAAATCAAAAAAATTGAAGGGTCTGATGCTTATAAAAATGATCCTTTGGCTGTAGTTGCCAAATTAACAGCAGAACGATATCCAAACTTTGAGTATGACCATTCTTTCCATTTTGGTGAAGATGATGTATTGAGTCATTTTAGAAATAAAGTTGGCCTTCGTGAACCTGGTATCGTCCATCCTCCACTTACAGACGCTGAAAAAGCAGTACAGGAAGAATTCAACAAGAAATTGATTGAAGCGCATGTCCAAAGAATTGAAGGGTTGGATTCATATAAAATGGGTCCTAAGCACTATCTTGATGACTTAATATTGAAACAGCAACAATGTGGAGCAGAAATGGCAGATCCCACTCTGGATGCAGTAATCTCTTGTCTGAAGGACAAACATCTGATTCAAAATGTAATACACTTTCAAAAACGCTTACCTGCCTATCAAAAAGATCCTTTGGCTTTTGCACAACGATTAGTAACTAAGATGAAAGAGCGTCTTGCTAATGGAAAGAACAATGAAATGTTAGATGCCGTGGCCCTTTATTTTAAGCGAGAACAGAATATACCAGATGACTCTTCTAACGCTATAGCTTCTACATAACACGCCTCTAAATTTAAACAAGAAGTTGCTGCAGAAATCAAAGAAATTGAAGGATCTGAAGCTTATAAAAAAGATCCTTTGGCTGTAGTTGCCGCATTAACAGCAGAACAATTCCCAAAATTTGTTTATGACAATTGGTTCCGTTTTGATC
>CAZMTP010000048.1:0-9323 GCA_964569185.1 uncultured bacterium | reverse complement strand
TCTTGATCTCTAATTAGAAAATCTTTTATGAGTAGAAGATATTTTTAATGTGAGGTGTTAAGTATGAGCAGATCTTTATTTTTATCGAGTCTTTTGGGTGGAGCCGTCGCTTTTATCTGGGGATTTGTTTCTTGGGTGATTATTCCATGGCACAATATGCACCATTTTCAAGATGCTGAGACTGTTGCAGAAGTGCTCGCGCAAAATGCGCCTGTCGATGGCATTTATGTATATCATCCTATGGAAACGCATTCCTACTCTGATGGGATGCCTTTTGTGTTTGCCTCAATCAATCGGGCGCATGTCCAGGAAAAACAGATGCTGCCTTTAATCCGCAGTTTTGTGATTCAAGTGATTGCCGCTTTTTTTATTTCTTGGCTCTTAGTCCATACAAAATCGAGAAAATATTGGGATCTTGTCACAATCTCTGCAGTGATCGGTCTTGTAGGCGGAATACTCTCTTATCTTCCCGCATGGAACTGGTGGGGCACTCCTGCAGGTTATACCATTGTTGGTTTGATCGATTCTGTGATTACCTGGTTTTTAGCAGGGCTGGTAATGGCTAAAGTCTTAATAAAAGTGAAAGCTAGATAAGACTGCCCAAAAGGGTCTGATTGTTGTACCCGCTGATTTTGATCGTTTGCAAAGTGCCGATTAAACTTTCATCGCCTGGGAAGATCACCTTTTTCCAGCAGCGGGTGCGCCCTTTGAGCTGTTTCTCATCACGATTGCGCCTTTCGACAAGCACTTCTATCTCTTGCCCGATCATTTGCGCTCTCTCTTCACTCGCCATCTGCTGATAAAGGTCCATCAATCTTTGAAGCCGCTCCTGTTTGACCTCTTCAGGAACATCATCTTTCCAGCGGAAAGCAGGTGTTCCTTTACGTGCACTGTACGCAAAAATAAAAGCGACTGAAAAACGGATCTGTTTAAACGCATCATAGGTCATCTGGAACTCTTCTTCGGTCTCAGTGGGAAATCCTACGATGATATCGGTGCCCAAAGAGACGCCTGGCACAATTTTGCGCAGCAGTTCCACTTTGTTGAAATAGTCTTCCAACGTGTAAATCCGGTGCATTTTCCTTAAAATACGACTGGATCCTGCCTGCAAGGGGAAATGGACAAATTCACAAAGTGAAGGAAGATCATGGATCGCATGCATCAGTTCGACTGTGATATCACAAGGATGCGAGGTCATAAAACGGACTCTTTCTAGCCCTGGAATTTTATCTAATTTATAGAGCAGATCATGAAAAAGACAGGCCCACTCTGGCTTATCTTTCCCGTAGCTGTTCACGTTCTGACCAAGTAAAGTAATTTCTTTATATCCTTTATCTACCAGCAGGCGGCACTCTTTCTCGATGTCTTCTGGGGGGCGGGACACCTCTTGACCGCGTGTATAGGGCACAACACAATAAGTACAAAACTTATCGCAGCCGCGGATAATGGATACTTGGGCCTTCACAGGGTCATCCCGTTTGGCATCTAAATAGTTAAGATTTTCTTCAAATTGGCTATCAGTGCGGATCGTCTGGCGGCCTGTTTCCATCACCTCATCGAGCACAGAATCGAGGTCGGAGATATTATTGGTCCCGATAATAAAATCGATATGGGGGAGTTTGCGGAATAAAGACTCTTTTTTAGCCATGGCCATGCAGCCAGTGACACCAATAATAGACTTTCTTTTAGAAGAGCGGCCCAACTGGCCTAACTTGCCCATCACCTTGCGTTCTGCGAGATCGCGGATAGAGCAGGTATTGAAGAGCAAAAGGTCAGCATTTTCTTCCTCTTCGACCCTAGCAAGGCCTCGTTTTTCGAGCGCGCCGACCATGATTTCAGAATCGAGCTCGTTCATTTGGCAACCGTAGGTGCGGATGTAAAAAGTTTTTAATTGACGCATGGGAAGGAAGCTTACCTCATGCAGAACATCTTCTGCAATTAAAAAACCTTTGCAAAAAAGATCCCAAGGTCTATGATCTATTCCATTATAAATTTGTTTAAGGCCAATGAAAAATCCAAAGCACAAAACATTGCTTCTCACAAAAGAAGAGACTAAAGCCAACCTTCAATGGTTTGTTTTAGATGCCTCTGGCAAGACTTTAGGTAGACTTGCTAGCGAGGTCGCTAAGATCCTACGTGGAAAACATAAAACCAGCTACACCCCGCATGTCGATTCTGGAGATGGTGTCGTCATTATCAATGCAGAGAAAGTGGAAGTGACAGGCGGAAAAGAAGCGCGCAAAGTCTATCGCTACTATTCTGGCGGGATCAGTGGATTGCGCGAGATCCCTTATCGCACAATGAAAGCACGTAAACCTGAATATATAATTTGGCATGCTGTGAAAGGCATGATGCCCAAAACGCGTCTGGGCGAAGCACAATTTAAAAAACTTCGAGTATTTGCTGGAGAAAAGCATGATCTCGAAGCGCAACAACCTACTATTGTAAACATTTAACAGTGAAAAAAGTATGAAAGAATTTATCGGCACAGGAAGAAGAAAAACAGCAGTGACCTCCGTACGCCTTCGTCCAGGCAAAGGCAAAATCCAGGTGAATGGCAGAGAATTTGAAAACTATTTTCCTACCGAACTTCAAAGAAAGACCGTTCTATCCCCTCTTGTGAAATTTGGTGCAGAGGGCAAATATGATATCATCATGACGATTAAAGGGGGCGGAGTCCAAGGCCAAGCCGTAGCGGCTCGGTTGGGCATTTCGCGCGCTTTAGTTCAAGAAGAAGAGGAGCGCCGCAAGCAGCTGAAAGATGTAGGCTTCCTCACACGCGATCCGCGCAAAAGAGAAAGAAAGAAGTATGGACTTGCGGGCGCACGCAAACGGTTCCAATTCTCCAAACGTTAAACAGATCTTTTTTTTATTTTCCGCCTGAGCTATATCAAGCTCATGGGGAAGTCTTTGCCAGGAAAACCAGTTTCTGTTTCTGCAATCCATGATCAAACCTCTGTTGTTTTTCCCAATGATCTAAATATTTACGGCACACTTTTCGGCGGTAGACTATTAGAGTTGGGCGACTGGATTTGCGGTGTTGTGGCCAAACGCCATTCTGGAAAGGTGAGTGTGACGCTTGCGATTGATTCCGTTAAATTCCATGCGCCTGCAAAAGCGGGAGACACACTGATTTTCAAAGCTTCTATCAATCGCGCTTGGCATACTTCCATGGAAATTGGACTTAAAGTGTTTGCCGAAGATTACAAAACAATGAAGCGCCGCCATATCTTTTCGGCCTACTTCACCTTTGTGGCGCTTGATGATCGTTTAAAACCTTCAGATGTCCCTCCTGTGATTCCCGAAACAGAAGAAGAAAAAAGACGCTACAAAGAAGCCGAAGCGCGACGCAGCCACCGCCTCAAGCAGTTGAAGTGAACGCATCAAGTGCACTATACTGGCGCACATGACAAAAAAAATTCTCATGATTGCAGGTCCGAACGGCGCAGGAAAGACGACAACGACACAGAAATTGATTCCGGATTTTAAAGAGATTTATGAATTTGTCAACGCTGATGAAATTGCACAGGGTATAGCTCCTTTACATCCAGAAAGCATGGCATTGACTGCAAGTAAAATCATGATTAGTAGACTTCGAGAACTGCTTAGTCTTAATAAAAATTTTGCTTTTGAAACCACAGCTGCTGGAATTAATTATTTAAAATTACTTATTGAAGCGCAAAAAAAAGGGTATAGAATATACTTATACTTTTTGTGGATTTCTTCTCCAGAGCAAGCCATTAATCGAGTGATGGGAAGAGTGGCGCAAGGGGGCCACAATATCCCGCATGATACGATAAGAAGACGTTATTATGCCGGCTTAAGGAATTTGATCGGGCATTACTTACCTATAGTGGATTATGCACTGGTAATAGACAATACTTTGCTAGCTCAAAGGAAATTAATTGCTAGAAAAATGAGTAAAAATAAGTTACAGGTTATAGATTTAAAAATTTGGGAAGATATAGAGAGGAATGCGCATGTTAAAGTCAGATGAAATAATGGATATGTTGCTTGATGCGCATGTGCGTAGTGCAGAGCTTGCTGTGGATACGGCCATTCGCACGGGGACAGCTCTGGTGTTCAGCAAAAATGGGAAAATCAAAAAAGTAAGACCCAAATACAAATATATTCTAGTCTCGACTGAAAAGGGCAAAAGTAAAAGGCCAGTCACGCTCAAACAAGTAGTTAAAGAGATAGCGCGCGAAAATGCTTGAGTACCCAGCGGTCAACGCGCGCGTTGAGTTTTTCTCGCTCGATCATCAGATCGAGCTGTTCATCCCTGTAAATCTTGCCCGGATCGATCTGAATCGCTTTCCCTTCCACAAAGCCATAATTAATGCGCAGTGACTGACGCCCATCGGTGATCTTCTTTTGGGCCCGCTCTGCAAAAAGCGCTTTCAATGATTCGATCGCTTGCTTTTGCGCCTCTTTGTTTGTCAGCTGGCGCAGATATTCAGGGAATAAAATGGCCTTTTTTTGCAGCACAAAGGGCACTGTGCTTAGATCTAAGGAATATTCCTTGGTGCCATCAACAAGTGTTACAGGGTGGGGCGTCTCTGTCTTGCTAAAATGGAGCGCAATCAGTCCCGTTTCCTCGCAGAGCTCTGTAAAGGCAAGCTCATAGCAAGCACAGGTATCTAAAAACTTTTTCTTCCATCGTTCGTCGCTTTTCTTTTGCAGCGATGAAGACAAAAGCAAAGAAAGCCGCTTGGAAAATTTAGGCAGATAATGGCGCGCTTTAAAGAGCTTGAGAACTAAAGTATGGTCTTCGCTTTCAAAGGCAAAAAATTGTGACCCTTTGCCAATGAGATAAAAGCGCTGGGCTGTAAATGTAAAAGGCGCCCCATAGTGCGCCTCTTTGTTCTCTCTCAATACTGCATCGGGATGAAAGGAATCAAAACCGAGCAGAAAAAGTAAAATTCCAACAATCATGAAAATTGGTAAATCGCTTTATATTTTTTCTCTAAATAGCCAATAAAAGGTCTTTCTGAGAGCGGCTTACCGGTCACTTTTTGTATCAGTTCTGCGGCTGTGTATTCTCTTCCAAAACGGTGGATATTTTCATAGAGGAAAGTGCGCAGCTGCGAAAAATCTCCGCTCGCTATTTTTTGGTCCCACGCAGGATGTTTATGAATAAAGGCTTCAAAAAATTGGGCAGAATAGAGATTCCCCAATGTATAAGTGGGGAAATAACCCATCGCTCCAATAGACCAGTGGATGTCTTGCAAGCAGCCTTCAGCAAAAGTGGTCGGCACAATCCCTAAATATTCTTGCATTTTAGCATTCCAAGCTTCAGGAAGATCTTTCACCTTCAAAGAGCCGTCGACCAGCGCTTTTTCAAGCTCAAAACGGACAATAATATGAAGATTATAAGTGACCTCGTCAGCATCTGTACGAATAAAAGAGGGTTTCACGCTATTGATCGCACGGTAAAAATCAGAGAGTGACACCGTGGCCAAATTTTCAGGGAATTCTTTTTGAAGTAATGGATAAAAATGGTTCCAAAAGGGGAGGGAACGACCGATAATCGTTTCCCAGATTCTGGATTGGCTCTCATCGATCCCATAAGAGGCAGCTTCACTTAAGGGGGTGCCAAAATGCTCCTTGGGCAGCCCGTGGTGGTAGAGTCCATGTCCGCCTTCGTGGACCACAGAAAAAATATTCATCATGATTTTGTTAGGGTGGACTCGTGTGGTCATGCGCGTATCTGTGGGGTGTAGCCCTATGCACATCGGGTGGGCAGACTGGTCCAGACGGCTAAAACTTTTATCAAAGCCCATCGTTTTCAAAAGCCCATGGACAAAATGGAGCTGCTTTTCATGAGGATAATTTAAATAAAGAAAGCTCTCATTGACGGCTGGTTTCTCAAGAATTTTTTTAAGTAACTCTTTTAAAACAGTCTTTAAATTGGAAAAAAGAGTTGTAATTTGCGCAGTGGTTGTTTCAGGCTCATAAGTATCGATCAGCGCATCATAGGGATGGTCTTTGTAACCCAAAAGATCAGCTTTTTTGCGGACAAGCGCCACAATGGCTTCTAGCTGCGGGCGGAAAAGAGCAAAATCGTTCTTTTCTTTTGCCTGCATCCAGATATGTGGACCCATGGAAGTGGCTTTGGACCACTTTTTCACAAATGAGGTAGGGAGTTTGACCACTTGCAGATAGTCCCGTCTCCACTCTTTAAGCGCAGCCTTTCGCTCTGCAGAGAGTGTCGTATCTTTAATGGCGCCGCTTTCAATATCGATCAATTTAGAGAGCGCTTTGGAAAATTTGACTCCTGTTTTCTCTTTATGGATCAGGCTGGCAAGATATTCTTGCTGCTCTGAGCGAAATTCAATGGCTTGGTGGGGCATATAGGTCTCTTGGTCCCAGCCTAAAAGCATGCTCACAGAATTCAAAAGAGAGCCTGTTTTTGAAATTTCATGTAACTGCGTATAAGAATCTTTAATTTTTTTACCCATAGAGCCTCTTTTCTTCAAATTTCGCATCTATTACTATTTAAGTAAACAGAGGAGATTTTATGATTACATTAGAAAGCCAACAAGAAGTGGAAAATAAAGCAGGGTATTGGGGGTATCATTTAATTCTAGATTGTAGAGCTTGTTCTATTTCTAAAATTACAAGTAAAGAAAATGTGATCTGCTTTGTAAAAGCGTTAGTTCCGGCCATCGACATGAAAGCCTATGGAGAGCCCATTGTCGAGCATTTTGCCACACATGACCCTGAAAAAGCCGGTTTTTCCTTAGTGCAGCTCATCGAAACGAGTGCCATTACAGCCCATTTCGTGGATAAAAATGGCGATGTCTATCTGGATATTTTTTCATGCAAAGATTTTTGCATTGAGACATGCAAAAAGGTGGTGAATGACTATTTTGAACCGAAAAAAATCAAGGTGATGTTTTTGACACGCCAAGCTTAGCAGCTCCTTTTTCAATCCACCCACTCATTTTGTCATGAAGGGGGGTGAAGAATCCCCACGCTAATGAAAAAAGCACAATGCATCCTGTGCCCACTGCGATATCTGAGAACCAATGCGCGCCAGCGATAAGGCGCGGCAAGCAGAGGAAAATAGCGTAGAAAATTGCTGCGGTTCCCAGCCGCTTCCCAGAAATAAACGCATAGGTTAAGGCAAATAATAGCGCAGAGGTAGCATGGTCCCCAGGAAAACTCTTAGTTGTTTCATCTTTAATGTCCAGCCAAGGCAATTCTTCTGAGAGGCGGACACAGCCATCAATTGTCAAAGTGGGGCTGAAACGGCGCATCGAAAGCAGGTCTCTAAAGCAGAGCCGATTCACCAAAATGATCGTCAGGGCGATATAGAGAACGCAGAAAATAAACTGGCTTGTGCGCCTTAATCTCTGGAATTTGACCGCCTTAAAAATCGATAGTGAATAAAAACTTAAGATAAAAATATCTTCGAGCCAATCGGCATAGCGATGGTTTGCTAAGGCCCAAAATGTTTTATAACCTTCTCCCAGATGCAGAGACTGATTCAACTTTGTGAATATAAAACTATCTAATTGGTCCCATAGGGGGCGCGTCCAAGGCAGCAGGAAAGAGGCAGCCAAAAGAGCGATCAGTAGATGGCATAAGAGAAATCCTTTCCAGCGCATTAAATTCTCACAAACTTATAACCGAAAAAAGAAAAAGCGATAAAAAATGGAGTGAATAGCGTCCAAAAAGGCGGGAGAGCGCGATTTTCAGCCAGGATCACAGCAGCGTCCATAAACACATAAAAAGCGATAAAGGAAAAAAGTGCAATAGTATAGAGGAAAAAAGGAGATCCATTTCTTGAGTATTGGATACAGGCAGGGGCAATGGCAATCACAATGAGCAAACAGAGAAAAGGCATGACGATTTTGAAAAATAGCTGCGTCTGGATCTCTGCAGTCTCATAGCGTGTCAGGTGTTGGCTTCCAAAGAGCTGTTTAGAAAGTTCGGAAAGAGAGCGATTTTCAAAGGGTACCAACCCTTTTCTGGGAATATCACGCTGCCATTTTAATTCTTTTAGGAGATACTCTTTAGACGATTCTCTTTTTTCAAAAAAACCATCTTTATTGCGCACTAAATGGTCCACATATTGTCCCAGAGGATTTTGCGGGTCAGCACTTAAATATTTCATTCTCCAAATATCTGCAGAATTTCTAATCCAGATCACATCAAAAAAAGACTGTTTGGCTGAGTCATAAAATTGATAAACTAGTTTAGAGTGATCATTCAGATGGAGCACATGGAGAGGCTCTTTGCGCACCGTATGGTGGTGACGTAAATGGGCATCGTAAAACCGATCGATCGCATTTAAGCTGCGCGGGAGCACATACTCCTCAAGGACTAAATTAAAAAAAGAAAAAAAGAGTGCTACAAGGAGAAGCGGGCGCATGAATTTTCTAAGCTCAATGCCCCCAATTTGAAACGCGAGCAGTTCCAGATAATGGTTAAACCCAAACAGCACTTTGATCGTGGAAATTAAAAGCGCAAGAGGAATCAGCAGATCGGCCCTTTTGACAAACTGGAATAGATAGTAGAGGCAGATTTTTGAGAACTGCAGTTCTTTATCTTGGACAAAATCTTGAATATGCAGGCAATAATCGATCGCCACATAGAGAAAGTAGAAGCAAAAAAGGAAGAGGAAGAAAATTTTAAAAAATTCCCGTAGAAAATAGCGCTGCCAGAGTTTCATGAGTTTACGTTTTACCCTCTGCTATTTTTTTGAAATGGTGCAAACAGAAAAGAAGGATCAGAGGATGGGGCAGTAGATAACAGAGAATGGGAGCCAGTGTCGCATGTTTCATCGATTTGGCAGAAAGGAAGCAGAGCATAAAACTGGCCGCTAGGCCCAGTGCCCAAAACAGCGCTTTTTTATTGCGATTTCTTCCCACCTCAATGCCATAGGTAGTTCCAATCAATGTGAATGTGAATGCCGCGAGTGCCAAACTGAAACGGCGTGCAATTTCCTGGTACGATTTATAAGGGATGTGATCTTCTATGGAGCCATGTTCAGCCATTCTTTTGGCACGGATCATAGGAATATTTAAATAGTCAAAATTAAAATTCCAGTTATTGGGGTGCAAGAACTGTCCTAGCTCTGAAGTTTTTGTGCGCATTTCTACCTGGTTTTCAATGACAAGATGGTCAAAATTTTCTGCTTTTTTGGAATCGATGGAGGAAATAAAGCTCACCGATTTGCCGGTCAGATAATCCCCATCGAGCGCCAGCTCTTTGGCCGTGAGCAATCCTAAGCGTTGATTAGAAAGGTTTTTCATGATAAAAATGATGTCTTTTGCATACTTTCCCGATTTTAAGACTTTCATGTCGAAATAGCT
>CAZMTP010000047.1:0-10541 GCA_964569185.1 uncultured bacterium | reverse complement strand
CAGTCGATCGGTGAACCTGGAACGCAGCTCACGATGAGAACCTTCCACTTGGGAGGTATCGCGGCAGCTTCTTTAAGTCCCGAGCTAGTTGTGGACAGAGAAGGTGTGCTTGTTTACATGGATTTACGCACAGTGCAAACAGAAGAAGGCATCTGGCTTGCGCTCAATAAAAACGGGACGTTGAATATTGTGCGCAATGAAGGCCGCACACTTGAAGAGTATAAAAAGCTTTTAAGTACAAAATCCATTGAGCCTCTTCAAACGTTCCCTGTTGAGCTAGGCACTAAAATTCTTTTAGCCGATGGTTCCATTGTGAAGAAAGGGGTGAAAATTGCGATTTGGGAGCAGCATAATATCCCGATCATTTGCGAGCGCCCTGGTTATGTGAAATATGAAGACCTTGTGGAAGGGATCTCGACACAGCGCGAAGTGAATAAACAGACAGGTCAAAGCGAACTGATTGTGAAACAGCATCGCGGTGAGCTCCATCCTCAGATTGCGATTTATGCCGATCCAGAGTATTCGGAGCTGATTGGAACCTATGCGATACCCTCTGGCGCTTATGTGTCGGTGACCGAAGGACAAAATGTACTGGCTGGTATGTTGCTTGCCCGTTTGCCAAGAGGCGCTATCAAAACAAAGGACATCACGGGCGGTCTGCCGCGCGTGGCCGAACTCTTTGAAGCACGAAAACCAAAAGATTCTGCAGAGATTGCAAAGATCGATGGAATCGTAGATTTTAGAGGCACTCAAAAAGGCCAACAGATCGTCATTGTACATGATCCAGAATCGGGCATGGAAGAGGAACATTTAGTTCCGCGCACCAAGCACTTGATCGTCCAGCGTGGCGACCATGTGGTCAAAGGCCAGCAGCTGACCGATGGACTGGTTGTGCCGCATGAGATTTTAGAGATTTGCGGTTCTCGCGAATTGCAAAAATATCTGGTGAATCAGGTGCAAGAGGTCTACCGCTTACAAGGGGTAGACATCAATGATAAACACATTGAGATCATCGTCCGCCAGATGCTCCAAAAAGTGCGCGTCACCGATCCAGGCGACACCACATTCCTCTATGGAGAAGATGTGGATAAGAAAGCATTCCACCGTCAAAACCGCAAAGTGATTGATGAGAGCGGAAGACCTGCACAAGCAGCGCCGGTCCTTCTCGGGATCACCAAAGCCTCTCTGGGAACAGAGTCTTGGATTTCTGCCGCCTCGTTCCAAGAGACAACGCGTGTATTGACCGATGCAGCCTGTGAAGGAAAAACAGATTACTTACTCGATTTCAAAGCTAATTTGATTATGGGACATATGATCCCTGGCGGTATCGGATTCTTTGAATACCGTGACCGTATCAAAAAATACCTTGATCTCGAAGGCGACGAAGAACTGCTTTTCGCATTCACATTCTAAATTTTAATTATAATGGGTGTACTTCCTGTACACCCATTATCCTGTTTATCCTGCCGCTTTAGCGATCTTCTTATCCTATTTTCCGAAAAAGAATTAACAGGATGATTAGGATCGCTAAAGCGGCAGGATAAGCAGGATTTTTTAATATCCTGTGAATGAATATTTTACTCGCTATCCTGAAATTCTCTTCTCGACTATACTGAGATTTTGCCGGCGTTCAAAAAATATGTCTACTCAACAGCCTGTCTTATCAGTCCGTAATCTTAAAAAGGTGTTCCCTGGAAAGCAAAAAAGCTTCACTCCGGTGGATGAGATCTCGTTTGACCTGCAGCAAGGAGAAATTCTTGGCCTTTTAGGACCAAACGGCGCTGGCAAGACCACTACCATCCAGATGTTGATGAGCACGCTCAAGCCCACATCAGGTTCGATTTTCTATTTTGGAAAAGATTTTTTTAAACACCGCTCAGAAATTTTACGCGATGTGGTCTTTGCCAGCACCTATGTGAGCCTTCCTTGGAATCTCACTGTCGAACAAAATTTAAAAGTGTTTGGGCGCCTTTATGGAGTGCCTGGAGCAGAAATTCCGAAACGGATGGATTTACTTCTGGACCGTTTTGGCATCTTAAAGAAAAAAAAGAGTCTCGTGTCCCGTCTTTCTTCGGGTCAGGTCACGCGGTTGATGCTGGTCAAAGCATTTATGATGCGTCCTAAGATTGTGCTCCTAGATGAACCGACCGCCTCATTAGATCCTGACATTGCCAAAGATGTGTGCCAATTTGTGTTGCAACAGCGCGATGAGCATGGCATTTCTATTCTTTTCACTTCGCACAATATGGCAGAAGTGGCCGATGTGTGCGACCGCGTCCTTTTTTTGCAAAATGGAAAAATCATTGCCAATGATGTGCCTGAAAAACTGGCCAAAAGCGTTTCTACTTCGAAAGTGACCCTATTGATTGGAGATGGGCTCAAGCGAGCCGTTTCTGTGGCGGAAAAATTAGGGCTTCCTTACTCCATTGACCATCGCAGTATCGAACTGAAATTAGATGAGGGGCAGATTGCGCAAATGCTTACCGCACTAGCCCAAGCCGGAGTAAACTACACCAATATTGATATCATCAGCCCCACTTTAGAAGACTATTTCCTCCGCATGGCAGAACAATCGAAAAATCAGGAGGCGCAATGAAACTTTCTCGCATCTGGGCCACCTTTTTGCGCTATTTTTATTTCTTTGCCAAATTAGATCAGCTTTACGATCTTTTTTATTGGCCTGCAGTGGATATTATTTTATGGGGAATGACAAGTATTTGGATTCAGACGGAAGATACAAAACTTCCCAGTGTGGCACTGGCGATTTTGACCGGCCTTGTATTTTGGCATATTATCTGGCGTAGCAATTATGAAGTGACTGTCAACCTCCTTCAGGAGTTCTGGAGCCGCAATATGGTGAATATTTTTTCCACACCATTGAAACTTTCAGAGTGGATGGCTGCCACTATGCTTATCGGATTGTTTAAAGCTGTGATTAATCTGATTTTTGGTGCGCTCATCGTCTGGTTTCTGTACACACTCAATATTTTTTCGATGGGGTGGGCTTTTTTACCATTTTGTGCGTCGCTGACTCTTTCTGGTTGGTTTATCGGATTTTTAAGCGCTGCAATTGCAGTCTACTATGGCCAACGGGTGCAGATGATTGCGTGGATCACACCCTATGTTTTTGCTCCTTTCTGCGCCGTCTTTTATCCTATGTCTGTGTTACCAGATTGGGCCAAGTCGATTGCCTACTGTTTGCCCATGACCTATATTTTCGAAGGCATGCGCAAAGTGCTCTTTGAAAATGTCTTTTCTATGCAGATGTTCCTGACGAGTATAGGGATGAACCTTGTCTATCTAGTCTTAGCGATGGTTTTCTTCAAAGTGATGTTTGAAAAGAGCCGCAACAAAGGCCTTGCCCGTTTAGAATAGCTGGGCCAATACTTTTTCTAATTTCACAATATCTTTAGCGAAATTGCGGATCCCTTCATGAAGTTTATCGACGGCCATCGCATCTTCGGATAACATCCAACGGAATGTTTTCTCATCCACAGTGATCTTTTTAATATCGAGCGTTTTGGCTTTTGAAGGATCCAATTTGCGGACCACCTCGCCTTGTGCGTTTTGCAGCTGCTCCAGCAGGGGAGGGGCAATAGTGAGCAGATCGCAGCCTGAGAGTTCTAAAATCTCGTCGATATTGCGGAAGCTAGCTCCCATAATCTGGGTCTTGTAGCCCATTTTCTTGTAATAATTGTAAATTTCTGTGACCGACTTCACGCCAGGATCTTCTGCAGGAGGATAGCTGCTTTTGCCTTCTGCTTTCAGATACCAATCTAAAATCCGTCCCACAAAAGGGGAGATCAGTGTGGCTTTGGCCTCTGCGCAGCCGATCGCTTGGGCTAAGGAGAACATCAGCGTCATATTGCAATGGATGCCCTCTTTTTCTAGCTTTTCTGCAGCCAAAATTCCTTCCCAAGTGGAGGCCAATTTGATCAGAATACGATTGCGCATCACTCCAGAAGACTCATAGAGGGCAATTAAAGTACGCGCTTTTTTAATACTGCCTTCCACATCAAAAGAAAGACGAGCATCCACCTCTGTTGAAACACGGCCCGGTACAATTTTCAAAATTTCAAGGCCAAAGTTGACAAAGACTTTGTCCATCGCATGTTCTAAATGCTCTTTAGGAGTTTGTCCCTTTTTCTTCCCATAAGAGAGCGCATCTTGGATCAAAAACTGATATTGAGGGAGTGAGGCCGCTTTGAAAATAAGAGAAGGATTTGTAGTGGCATCGGTCGGGTGATATTTTTTGATCTCTTCAAATTCGCCTGTATCCGAAACAATGGTCGTAAATTTTTTAAGTTGATCAAGTTTACTCATAGCAAACAGTATATTAAAAAGGCAGATGAAAAGGAATAGAATAGCCGCTGCTTTCGAATTTTTTCTTAAAATTTCCCGGCTCCACCTGTTCCTGATAGCCGGCAAGTTTAAGAATAAAAGATTTTTCTTTGCTTAAGCAGTCTAGCATCAGCTGTTGCATCTCTTGAGGCACATTAAATCTTTGACCGCCGCGGTGACGTTCCACAATAAAAAGATATTCTTGACCATCAACAAAAATTTTGGCTTTTTCAGTTTCCAGCATTCCTGAGCGGACTTGTAGATAGGTGGTGAGACGATTCTCTGTTTTAAGCATCTCAATATCGATCCCGCCCCCTTTATCTTCACTCTGATAGTAAAGGCGCATACAAGTTTCAATATGTTTTACGCTCCAAGGATCAGATTTAATACAACCACAGAGGCACAGAGAAATAGAGGTAAGAATGAGATAGAATCCTGCATATCCTGCCGCTATGCGATCCTCACCATCCTGTTTTTTGTTTTTGGAGAACAGGATAAAAAGATCGCGAAGCGGCAGGATATGTAGGATGAAACACATTTTAATGGTGTTTATGATGGTTTTTGGCGACGAGCACCGCGGCTGCAATGCCGATAGCTACGACAGCTCCTGCAATCACCCAATTGCGGATCCGGGCATTGCGTGCGGCATTAGCCGCATCCATCGAGGCTTTCCCCACCATTTTACTTGGGGGCAACGCAGGCATTTCTGCATCGTCAGGATCATACTCTTCTTGCGCAGATAAAGGAGTGCAGCAGATCAATGACCCTGAGATCAATAAAGAGAGGAATTTTTTCATTGTTTTAGCTTGTTTTGAACCCATTGGAGCATGAGAATTTGCCAATGACCGCCCATCTCTGAAAACTCTTCCAACACTTTCTTTTGGAAGGGGAGAAAACAGCGGTTTCGAAAATCCTCATCAGCCTTGTTTGCATGAGATTCTAAGCTGGCCTCTCTTTTTTGCCAAGCAAGCAGTAAAGCATCGACCTCTTTTTTAAGATTTTCTCTCTGCTCTTTTTTTTCGATACAGCTAAAAAGATCTGAGGTGATGGAAAAAGATTGGAACGCTTTTTGAAATTCTTTCATATGATCTGCAAATTCTTCTTTTAGCGCGGAGGCGGTCAAGACATAGGCCACGCCATCTTGGACTGTAATGAATTGCAGAAGCCGTGCCACACCAAGTGTTGTTTTTGATTCGATTTCTGTGAGGCGGCCTTCGCCTGCCCGTGTGCTAAATTTTCCTAGATCTCTCCAGTGGCTATTTTTATCACGGCTATGGGCGTTTTTCACCGCTTTCATATATTCCTCTAAGGAAAGGGTCACTTTTTCCGAGGCTAAATTCAGAGAGGGACAATACTCTTTTTTCCCTTTGGTAAGAAAACTGACATGGACCCGAGGGGATAACTGAGAAGGATCGGCCACCATCCAATCTTTAGGGGGGACAAAGTAGGCCTCAGAAAAAAGATGACAGAAAAAAAGTAAGAAAAAACTAATGCGCACTGGAAGATTTACTTTGATGTAGAAGACCGGTCAGCAAGGCGATGCCGACGGCAAGCCCCACTCCCCATCCTATCATAGAGGTGCTGATGGCAGTAAAGGCGCTATCCTCGGTGCAGAGGTTGGGACGATGCAGATCATTCATTTCCTGCACAGCATCCTCCATGTCCTGTCCCGTCGCAGCCAAATAGCCAGGGGACATAGCTAACAAACCCGCAAGCAGGGTAACTAAAATCTTTCTCTTCATACCTTCATTCTATCCCAAAGGGGGGAGTTTAAGACAAATGAATTTTCTTTAACGTGCCCGTACCCGAGTTGACCAGTCGGGAGCTGCTTCGCGCCCCCGCTGCCCCGGAGGGCCGGGCAAGGGCAAGTTAAAGAAAAAGAAACTCCCTTATTAGTTGAAAAATAACGGGGATTGGGGGATAAAGGATAGGCAGGGTGGTAATTATGAACACTTTGGAGACAGGTAAAGATCGGGTAAAGAAAATTTGTGAAGTGCTCAAGCGCGAAACTCTGGAACCGGCAATCCGCGAAGCCGAAGAGATTGTGATTAATGCGCGCACGGAAGCAGAACGTATTCTTGACAAGGCGAAAAAGAAAGCAGCCAAAATGGTCGAAGAGGCTCAAAAAGATATCGATCGTAGGCAAGATGTATTCCAAGCATCGCTCTCGCAAGCGTGCCGGCAAGCGCTTGATATGCTCAAGGAACAAATAGAGGAAAAATTATTTAATCCTAAATTGGCAGAGATCATTTCCCGCCCCATGAATGACCCTAAGCTAATCGCACAGCTGATCACCGCCATTATCAAATCGATCGAAAAAGAAGGGATCGACTCCGACCTCAGCGTTGTCATTCCTGCTACAATACCAGCCCGTACGATCAATGAGCTGCTCGCTAAAGAAATTATTGAGAAATTAAAAGAAAAAAGTGTGGTTTTAGGCCCCATCAAGGGAGGCATAGAGGTCAAATTACATCGCGATAAAATGACGATTGATATGACCGACAAAGCTCTCAAAGAATTGGTAGGCAACTACATTCGAAAAGATTTCCGCAGTCTTTTATATAATGATTAAAATCTGAGAAAATTTTTATAATCTCTGGCAACTTATGCACAATTACTATTTTGTTGCAGCCTCCTTACCCGAACTCAAGTTAGGAGAAAGACCAGAAATTTCCTTCGAAGAGCTAGTCTACCGGCTCACCCTAAATCTTTCTAAGGAGGATTTGGAAAAAACGGTTGTCTTAAGACGCTATATCGACATTCTCAATATCCGCGCCCTTCTTCTGGAAGAACCTCTAGATTCTAGAGGGAACCTAACAGAAAAGGAGTTGGATGAAGCATTGCTGCTAGAAACATTTTTCCCCCAGTATGTGTTTGATTATCTCAACCAATATGAAGACAAAAAAGACCAAATTCGTAATTTTTCTTCGCTTCTGATCCGTTATTTTACAGAAGAGATGAAAGGTCAAGAAGGCTTTTTAAGGAAATATCTTGCTTTTGAAAGAGAGTGGCGTCTTGTCGTCGCCGCATTGCGTGCTAAAAAATTGAAATCGGACATCACACGTGAGTTGCAATTTGAAGATTTCACCGATCCTCTAGTGGCCGATATTTTAGCCCAGAAAGATATGGAACAGTATGAACCTCCTGCAGAGTATCAAGATCTCAAAGAACAGATCCATGCGTGCGGCGATGACCCTTGGGCCCTATTCAAAACCATTTCTGAATACCGATTCCATAAAATTGAAGAAATGTCTGGCTATCCTCTTTTTTCTATAGATTGGATTTTGGGATATATGGCTAGATTAATTCTAGTGGAGCAATGGGTAGAATTAGACGAAGAAAAAGGAAAAAATATTCTTGAGAACTTCAAAACCGGATAATAGTACATGAAAACAGTGGCGACAGGAAGAGTAGTCAAAGCTTTAGGAAATCTGATCCACGTAGAATTTGAAGGAGATATTCGCCAAGGGGAAGTGGTCATGGTCGACCTTGGGAAGGTCTCTTTAAAAGCAGAAGTGATCGAGATCGCCCACAAAGAGGCCAAAATTCAGGTCTTTGAAGACACACGCGATATTAAATTAGACACTCCAGTGGAGTTCACCTCTACTCTCCTAGACGCAGAGCTCGGCCCCGGCCTCATGGGCTCGATCTTAGATGGATTGCAAAATCCTCTGGAAAAAGTGGCCGATGTGACCGGTCTTTTTCTAACGCGTGGAACCTACCTGCCTCCTTTAGATCGGGAACGGCGTTGGGACTACCATCCTACTGCTCAAGAGGGAGATGTTCTCGAGAGGGGAGATGCACTGGGCCATACGATGGAAGGAAGATTCCACCATCAGATCATGGTTCCCTTCTCTTTACATGGAAAATTCACGCTGACGTGGGTGATTAAGCCGGGTTCTTACACGATCGAATCTGTAGTGGCCAAAGCACAGGACGCCGAAGGCAATGAACATGAGTTCAAAATGGTGCAGAAATGGCCTGTAAAAATGGCCCTTTTTGATGGCGAGAAGATCAAGCCCGAAAGAATGATGGACACAGGTTGTCGCATCATCGACACCCAATTCCCTGTGATCAAAGGCGGTACTTTTTGCGCTCCTGGACCGTTCGGTGCAGGAAAAACGGTGCTCCAGCACCATTTATCCAAATACTCTTCTGTAGACATTGTGGTCGTGGTAGCTTGCGGCGAGCGGGCAGGAGAAGTGGTAGAAGTGCTGCGTACTTTTCCTCACTTGACCGATCCACACACCAATGAGCCGCTCATGAACCGCACGGTGATCATTTGCAACACTTCATCGATGCCTGTCAGTGCGCGCGAGGCGTCGATCTATATGGGCGTGACCATTGCAGAATATTACCGCCAAATGGGTCTGGATGTGCTGCTCCTTGCAGACTCCACCTCCAGATGGGCACAAGCCATGCGAGAAATGTCAGGAAGGTTAGAAGAGATCCCTGGAGAAGAAGCCTTCCCTGCCTATTTAGGATCGCGTATTAGCGCTTTTTATGAACGCAGCGGCATGGTACGTCTTAGAAATGGCAAGATCGGATCGTTAACGATTGGAGGCACAGTATCTCCTGCGGGCGGTAACTTTGAAGAGCCGGTCACGCAATCCACTTTAGCCGTGGTGGGTGCCTTCCATGGACTTTCAAAAATACGCTCCGATGCGCGGCGCTATCCCGCCATTGATCCGTTAATTTCTTGGAGCAAATATATCGACGAAGTGGCCAAAGAGATGGATAATCGATTGAAAGGCTGGAGCGACATTGTGAAAAAGGCGTTCCGTATTTTGAGAGAAGGCGATGAAATCGGCAAACGGATGGAAGTGGTGGGTGAAGAGGGCATTTCAATGCATGACATGGTGATCTTTTTGAAATCAGAACTCTATGAATTTTGCTATCTGCAACAAAATGCATTTGATAAAGAAGATGCCTATTGCCCGCTGCAGCGGCAGATCCCTCTTTTAAGCTTGGTGCAGCAGATTTTTGATACAGATTTTGTATTTGAAGCGCATGATGAGGCGCGCTCCTTTTTCTTAGAATTGCAAAATGAGATGAAAAATATGAACTATATGCCCTTTGAATCGGAAAGGTATCATAGAACCTACAATCATCTTCTAGAAAGAATCTCCACACACCAGATGGTACGCACATGAACCTATCCGATAAAATAAAAACATTCTTTTTGAATCTTTTTCCATATCTTTTAAAACTGCTTCTTGCCCTACTTAATCTAAGTATGTGCTGCGAAGCAGTCTTAAAATCTATGAAAAAATTTTCTCAAAAATCAAAGTTTTATTTCATTCGGATAGGTTCATGAAAAAGGTATACGATAGAATCATAGATATGAAAGGCAATTTGATCACTGTGCTGGCACGGGGAGTGGGATTGGGGGAGCTAGCGCGCATTCATAAAAAATCGGGACAAACCACTTATGGCTCAGTCCTTAGTTTTGATGGTGAAAGAGTGGTATTGCAATGTTTTGAAAATACACGAGGGATTTATACCAATGACCGCGTCACTTTTTTAGGAAAAGAGATGCAGGTGGTCTACAGCGAAGCATTGTTGGGGCGGCGGTTCAATGGATCGGGCATTCCCATCGATCAAGGACCTAAAGTTGTGGGTGAAAGTATCGATATTGCCACACCCTCTTTCAATCCTGTACGTCGCATCATTCCCCGAGAGCTGGTGCGGACCAATATTCCGATGATCGATGTATTCAACTGTCTTGTGAAATCGCAAAAAGTGCCCATTTTTTCCATTCCAGGAGAGCCTTACAATGCGCTGCTGATGCGCATTGCCAATCAGACCGATGCCGACGTGGTGATCATTGGCGGCATGGGGCTGCGTTTTGACGATTATCAGGCCTTTATAGAAAACGCAGAAAAATCGGGCTCCATGGAAAAAACGGTGATGTTTATCCATCAAGCCACCGATCCTGTGGTTGAATGTCTTTTGGTTCCTGATATGGCTTTGGCTATCGCAGAGAAATTTGCCACCTCAGACAAAACAGTCTTAGTCCTTTTGACAGATATGAGCGCATTTGCAGATGCGATTAAAGAGATCCAGATCACGATGGACCAGGTGCCTTCAAACCGCGGCTATCCAGGCTCTCTCTATTCCGACCTAGCAGCGCGCTATGAAAAAGCGGTCGATATTGAAGGCAGCGGATCGATCACGATCATTTCAGTGACCACAATGCC
>CAZMTP010000046.1:0-10653 GCA_964569185.1 uncultured bacterium | reverse complement strand
GCTGTTGGTTTCCACAAGTACATGTAAAAATATGCCCTTCGCGGACACCTAAAAGACCACAATGGGAGCAAGTTTGACTAGTATAAGCTGGATTGACATAGAGAATAGAGATTCCTTTGCTCTCTGCTTTGTACGCAATCAGAGTTTGCAATTGCCTAAAAGCCCATCGATGCAGACGGCTCCTAAGCCTTTTGCCTCCTTTGATCCTACTACGAATATTAATCAGATCCTCCAAAACAATAATTCCAGCTTGTTCTTTTACCGCAGTCTCAACAATTTGTTTGCTCACTTCATGGTTGATTTGTTTCATACGACGCGCTTCTTTGCCAGAGATTTTCTTCAGCAATTGTTTAGCCGATTGGGAACCGTTGGACGCAAGCACTCTTCGTTTGGCAAGAAATTTGTTTCTTTCATGGCGGATCTTGCCTCCGCCAAAGATTTTACCAGTGCTTATAGCAGCCAGATTATTTTCTCCAAGATCCACCCCGACTGCACGATTATTTTCTCTAATTTCAGGATCAGACATTTCAAGAACGAGGTTAAAATACCAGATTCCTTTCTTACAGATAAGCTCCGCTTCTTTTGGAATTCCTTGAGAAAAATATTTTTCTTGAAAAATACCCATCTTCATTTTCATTTTAATCCGTTTTTCCAAAGTATAAAGCGAAAGAACATCTCCTTTGATCGAATACGTGCGCTTATCGAAATGGACACTCCGATTCTTGTGGAATTGAATTTTGGGAATTTCTTCCTCTTTCAAAATAATGCGATTTTGATAAGCTTTACACACAGAAAAAATGGCATTACATACCATTTGGGAGCCAAGAGGAAATTGTTTACGCATTGTAGAATAGCTCAAATTATGCAGCGCTACGCGATTCCAGCAGCGATGTTGGATTACAAATGGAACAAGAGCATTACAAGTAGAAAGAAAAACCTCTCGGAGATCCAACAATTTTTGAGCTTGCTCTTTTGTGGTTTCAAGTCTAATGCTGATCGTGCGTATCATAGTGCGCAAAATCTAACAAAAAACTATTTTATTCACAACTTTAATGAGGAGCAGCGCTTCCTCCCAGTCCTAAAGGACGGGGTTTCCGCTCTGTCATTTGGATGAAATTCTTTATTTCACAAGAGTAGAAATTAAATAATATTTTATTTTTTACGCAAGAACTTTTTAATTTTTGATCAGATCGATAAAATAGCGCACACTCTCAAGCGGTGTGTCGGGTAGCACGCCATGTCCCAAGTTCACAACAAAGCCTGGATCGTCTTTCATCGATATTAAGAGTTTGTCCGTGGCCTGTTTGATGCTGTTTCGATCTTGTTTTAAAATCTCAGGATCAAGATTGCCTTGCACAGCAATGGTTTGAGGCACTTTTTTGCGCAGAACAGATAATTCTTCGTGCCAATCAAAGCTAATCGCATGTGGACAAAGTGTGCTCAGCTCTTCTGCATAGAAACTAGAGCCACGGCAAAATACAATAATAGGCACTGTGCCTTTCAATGCCTCGACTATCTTTTTCAAATAGGGCAAAGAAAAGGTTAAAAATTCCTCTTTGGTCAATATATGAGCCCAAGAATCAAAAATCTGCAGCGCATCTACACCTGCTGTGACCTGCATTTTTAAATAGTCGATGGAAGCAGCGCTGATCTTTTTTAAGAGCAGGTGAAACGTTTCTGGCTCCTTAACATACCATGTTTTATCTTGGATCAGATAGCGCGCCACTGTAAAAGGGCCTCCACAAAAGCCGATCAGCGGCACTTTTAAATCTGGTTTCAAAAGAGAAATGGTCTTCTTGACCACCTCTAACTCCCCTTCTGCTTTGAGTTTTTTCACATCCTCCGTACTACGAAGTAAAGGCTCGATGACAGGCCCCACTTTTTCTACAAATTGCAATTTAAATCCAAACAGCTGCGCCACGACCATAATGTCTGTAAAAAGGATGGCAGCGTCTACGCCAAGCGCCTCTAGGGGCATGCGTGTGATCGCGGCTGCTAAATAGCTATTTTGAAAAAGTTCATCAAGTGTGTATTTTTCACGCAGAGCGCGATAGGAGGGAAGAATGCGTCCTGCTTGGCGCATTAGCCAAACAGGCGGACGATCAAAATTTTTGCATTTTAATGCATTTAATAAGCGCATTTAATCCAACAAATAACATCCTGCATATCCTGCCGCTTTAGCGATCCTATTATCCTGTCTATTCTTTTAGAGAACAGGATGGGCAAGATCGCTAAAGCGGCAGGATATACAGGATATTGTTAAAAACAGGGAACACTCTATGCAAGCAGTCGATGAAGGATCGCATCTACATTAAAACCAAACTCTACTTGAAGATCGCTATAGGGGGCCGATTCTCCAAACGTTTCGATGCTAATCGGAATCCCTTCGGGTCCAATCCATTTCCGCCAGCCAAAGCTCACTCCGGCTTCAATACTGACTCGCTTTCCTAAATTGCCGCCAATCACCGAAAGACGATATTTTTCGCTTTGGGCTTCAAAAATTTCCCAGCAAGGCATCGAGATCACACGCACCGATTTCCCCTGTTTGGTCAGTGCAGTGGCCACATCTAAAGCAAGCCACACTTCAGAGCCTGTCGCCATCAGCGTAAAATCGGGTACGCCTGATTTTTCTTTCCGTAGAATGTAGGCTCCCTTGCCCACTCCTGCATCATAAGGCACATTGGTTTCAGAAAGTTCAGGGAGCGACTGCCTGGAAAGAATAAGCGCTGTAGGTCCGCGGTAGCGTAGCGCAGCAATCCAAGACATTTTCACTTCCCAATTGTCTGCAGGGCGGATCACTTGCAGCTGCGGCATCGCACGGAGTGCGGCCAGATGTTCGACCGGTTGGTGCGTGGGCCCATCTTCTCCAAGAAAAACAGAGTCATGTGTGAACTGGTAGATCACCTGAATTTTGGAGAGCGCCGCTAAACGGATCGCGTTGCGCATATAATCGGAAAAGGTCAAAAAAGTTCCCACATAAGGCACAAACATATCAGTTTGCGCTAAACCAGCAGCCTCCGCCGCCATAGAAAATTCGCGCACGCCATATTTGATATTACGACCTAAAAATTTGCCGGGCGCAATCAGCGGATATTTTTTCATCAAAGTGCGGTCAGAACCAGAAAGGTCGGCCGACCCTCCAATCAAAAAGGGCAGCTGTTCCCCTAGAAGATCCAAACATTGCTGTGAGGCAGCTCTTCCCGCTAAAGGATTTTTCATGGCAATCGCATGCAGTTTTTGCTCCAAATCTTCTGGGAGCTTTTTTTCCACCATTTTCATAAACCGCTGATAGAGGTCGGGGCGCGCCTCTGAAAAAGCGCGAAATAGTTCTTTCCATTTCTGTTCAAGTTGGAGATCTTTTTCTAATTTGTTTTCAAAGAACGTTTTCACTGTATTTGGAATAAAAAAATCTTCTTCGGACAGGCCCAATGCATGGCGTGTGGCTTCCACTTCATCATGTCCTAAAGGAGCTCCATGCGCTTCATGTGTTCCTGCTTTATGCGGCGACCCTTTTCCAATGATCGTATGCATCAGAACAAGACAGGGCCGTTTCTGATTTTTGCGGATCTCATTGAATGTTTTTTCCATCGCATCAAAATCGTACCCGTCAATTTCATAGGTATCCCAGCCGTAAGCTTGGTAGCGCATTTTAGTATTTTCAGAGCAGCATTCTGGCAAGGGACCATCAAGACAGACTTTATTGGCATCGTAAACAAGAATAAGGTTATCCAACCCCAAGTGGCCTGCAAAAGAGGAGGCTTCTGAAGAGATTCCTTCCATGATGCAGCCATCGCCTGCCAGACAGATCACTTTGCTATTGAAAAGAGGGAATTCTGGCGAATTAAATTCTGCGCCTAAAATTTTAAGACCAAGCGCTTGTCCTACGGCATTGGCCACTCCTTGTCCTAAGGGACCGGTGGTCGCTTCTACTCCTTCGGTGATATGGTATTCGGGGTGTCCTGGGGTTTTTGAATGGAGCTGTCGAAAATGTTTAATATCATCCAAAGTGAGTGGATAGCCGCTTAAATGGAGACAGGAGTAGAGCAGCATGCAGCCATGGCCTGCAGAGAGAATAAAGCGGTCGCGCCCCAGCCATTTAGGATTTTTTGGATTGTATCTTAGAAAAGTTCCCCATAGAAAGGCGCCAAATTCGGCACATCCCATGGGAAGGCCTGGATGGCCAGAGTTAGCTTTTTCTACTGCGTCTATTGAGAGTTGTCGGATGGTATTTGCAATGCGACTCAGCTGTTTTTTAAGTTCCTCTTCCATGATCGATTCGCTCCTGTCTTACACATCTCAATCCAAAACTTGGCTTTTTGCCTACCCTGGCATCAATATCTTTGAATCACGATGTGTATACCAGGAAAATTTATCTTGGACCTCCATAAGATTCAAGCAGCAATTTCGTAAAAAAAAGATAGAAAGAAAAAACCCCAGCTTGCCTACACTACTCCCGACGCGTAGCGTCAGTCTTCAACAAAGCCAGGGTTATGCCCCCCATTTTATCAAAATCACTTTTTTTGACTACCATTAATTTGTTCAGAGAACAGGATGTGGAGGATGCCAAAAAAAATCTTGATAAACCCATGCAGCTATTCGGGCATACGGGCATGTTGAGTTGAAATTATATGATTCCATATGGTTAAATTGTCTCTATGCTTTCTCAAGAGATCCGCAGAAAATTCCTTCACTATTTTAAGCAGAAGGGCCACATGGTGGTTCCCTCTTCTTCTGTCGTGCCTCACGATGATCCGACGCTGCTTTTTACCAATGCCGGAATGAACCAGTTTAAAGATGTTTTTTTAGGTAAAACTGTCCGCGACTACAAACGGGCCACCACAAGCCAAAAATGCATCCGTGTCGGCGGCAAACATAACGATTTAGACAATGTGGGGCATACGAGCCGACATCTCACCTTTTTTGAAATGCTCGGGAATTTTTCTTTTGGCGACTATTTCAAGGAAAAAGCGATCGAATATGCGTGGGAAGTAGCCACTACAATCTTTGAATTCCCTGCAGAGAAAATCTGGCCGACTGTTTTTGAAAAAGATGAAGAGGCCTACGTGATCTGGCAAAAATATGTGCCGGAAAAACGGATTGTGCGCATGGGAGAAAAAGAAAATTTTTGGGCGATGGGAGACACTGGCCCTTGCGGTCCCTGCTCTGAACTGCTCTTTGATCGCGGCGAAAAATATGGGCCCGCAAAAAATCCTAAAGAAGATTTGACGGGAGAGCGCTACTTAGAGTTTTGGAATCTGGTCTTCATGCAGTTCAATCGCGACGCTACAGGTAAATTCACGCCCCTCCCTAGCCAATCGATCGATACGGGTGCAGGGCTGGAAAGAATTGTCTCTTTAAAAATGCATGTGAACAATGTGTTTCTCACCGATATTTTTCAACATATCATCCGTGCCATTGAAAAAGTGTCTCGTAAACACTACATTCCGCAAGATATGCAGAGTGCGCCCGCGTTCCATGTGATCGCAGACCATTTACGCTCTTTATCATTTGCGATTGCAGATGGCGCGCAGCCAAGTAATGTGGAGCGCGGCTATGTGCTCCGCAAACTGCTTCGCCGTGCTGTGCGCTATGGGAAAATTTTAGGGCTGAACGATCCCTTTTTAGCGCAAATCCTCCCCGCGCTTGTAGAAGCGATGGGAGAAGACTATCATGAGCTTGTCACAGCAGAGCACCGGATTGCTGAAATTTTAACTCTGGAAGAAGAGCAATTTAACCGCACGCTCAAGCGCGGCGGCAATATTTTGAACGGAGTGATTGAAAAATCTTTAAAAAATCCGTTGAAAGAAATTTCAGGGGAAGATGCTTTCAAATTAAAAGATACTTATGGATTTCCTCTCGAGGAAATTCTACTGATTGCCAAAGATACAGGACTAAAGGTGAATATGGAAACTTTTGAGCTTTTAGAAAACCAGGCCAAAGAAAAATCGCGTGGGGCTCAAACGGCCCATGCGCAAGAAGCGGAAGAAAATCTTTTCAAATCTTTTATCTCCAAACATGGTCCTGCAGAATTTGTCGGTTATGCTGAAACAGAAGCGCTAAGTCAGATTGTCGGCATTGTGAAGAATAGAGAATTTGTCAAAACATTAAATGCAAAAGAAGAAGGAATGATTCTGCTCAGCCGCACTCCTTTTTATGCGGAAAAAGGAGGCCAGGTGGCCGATATTGGCACTCTTACGCATGATAGAACCAGTTTCAAGGTGACCCACTGTCAAAATCCGCTTCCTGGTGTGATCGTCCACTTAGGGATTCTCGAACAGGGCTCGCTCTCGGTGGGAGACACAGTCTTAGCGCGCATCGATGAAAAACGCAGACAGGGCGTTGCTAACCACCACACTGCGACGCATCTGCTCCATTTTGCCTTGCAGAAAGTTTTGGGCGGCCATATCCGTCAAGCAGGCTCTCTTGTGGAAGAAAAAAGATTGCGCTTTGATTTTAGCCATCATAAGCCGCTCTCCCCTGAAGAAATTAGGCAAGTAGAGGATTTAGTGAATGAAATGATACGGCAAGACCGCCCGGTCAAAACCTACGAACTCTCCTATGAAGAGGCGCAAAAAAAGCCGGAAATTAAGCAGTTTTTTGGAGAAAAATATGGCAAGTCTGTCCGCGTTGTGGACATCGAAGAATCCAAAGAGCTTTGTGGCGGCACGCACACTGCAAGCACAGGAACCATTGGCTACTTCCGTATCTTAAAAGAAACTAGCATCGCCGCAGGTGTACGAAGGATTGAGGCTGCCTGCGGAAAAGCGGCAGAGGAATTTGCCCGAAAACAGGAAGATCTTTTAAATGAGGCCGCAGCTCTTTTGAAAACAACACCTGCGAAATTAGTGGAACGGGCCACCCAACTACTTGAAGAAAATGAAAAGCAGAAAAAAGAGATGCGTGCGCTAAAGCATGTAGGGGTGAAACAACTAGCCCAAGAGCTCTCTTCTGAAGTAGTCCAACTCGACGGCATCCCCTTCTTAGGGAAAATTGTTCATTTGGAACTCGAAGAGCTGCTGCTTCTTGCAGAAGAGATCATGCATCTGTCCAAATCGCTTGTGCTAGTCTTGGGATTGCCCTTGGCTGAACGCTGCCAACTCCTGATTCGAGTCAGTCCCGATCTTGTGAAAAAAGGGATTAATGCCGGTGAGCTGATTAAAGAGTTGGCCCCCTTGATCAACGGTGGTGGCGGCGGGAAAGCAGACAGCGCCTCTGCAGGAGGAAAAAATCCTGCCGGGCTGCCACAAGTGATGGAAACTGCACAACAACTTTTACTTTCGTGAACTTAGAAAAAAGTCCGCAGCTGGCCCTATTTAGCCAGCTCATCCAAAAAGAATCTTCGCTTTTACTTGAAGGGCTCTGGGATGCTCCCAAAGCCGCTCTTCTCTCTTTAACCCTGCGTGCCACAGGCAAAAATATTTTAGTAGTCACTGGAGAAAGAAGAGAAAACCGTATCATCGATGATCTAGATTATTTTGGACTGAAATTTTTAGAGTTCCCCTCTTGGGAAACCCTACCTGGAGAGGAGATCCCTCCGAGCCCCGATATTGTGGGCAAACGATTTCTTATCTTATCGCAGCTTCTGGGAGAGCACAAACCGCAGCTGATTTTTTGTCCGCTGCAATCCCTGCTGCAAAAAATAGTCTCTCCAAAAACATTAAAGCCGCTTTATAAAACATGGAAGATTGGTGATGAGATCGGATTTGAAGCGGCGATCCGCCACCTCACTTTTTTAGGATATAGAAGAGAGAAGGTGGCCTCTGACAAAGGCGAATTTGCAAAGCGCCAAGGCATTATCGATCTTTTTCCTCTCTCCTCTTTTGATCCTGTGCGCATCGAGTTTTTTGGCGACACCATCGATTCGATTCGTACCTATGACCCTGCATCGCAAAAATCGATTACAAAAGTTTCCGAAGTTTTTATTGTCCCTGCCTCTGAGGCCAACTTATTGAAAACAGAAGAGCATTTAAGCACACTCTTAGACTATCTTGGTAAAAATACGCTGATTGTTTTTGATGATCTTCTCTCTTTAGAAGACCGGTATGTGGCTTTTAAAGGAATGCCAGGAGCCAAATCCCGCTTGTTTGGAACGATGCAGCAGCTTTTAGAGCAGATGAAGGGGCTGCATTGCATGCTCTGGAGCTATGAAAGGGCAGAAGAGCTTTCTGAAACCCATCTGCCTAAAAAAATAGGACGAGATTTTTATTCAGGCAAAACGCCTTTGCAGCCATTGGAATTTCAGATTTTTGATACTAAAATTCAGTGCAAACGATGCGCGCATCCCTTTCGTGACATTAGCGACTACTTTTCTCCCTCTGACGATATAGCGGCCACTTCCCCTCACGAGATTTTGCAAGGCATCCACCGCCTTTCTAAAACAGACTTAGAATTACATCTTCTATGTTCCACTGAATCGGAAGAAAATGCGCTGAAAACCCGTCTTCAAGAGGAAAGAATTTCTCTCCCTAAAAATACCATTTTTGAACGGGCCTACCTTTCCAGCGGTTTTGCACTGACAGATAGTCCTCTGGCCCTTTTGCCCATGACAGAGTTCACACGGCGCTTTCGTATCCGCAGACAGAAATGGCGTTCCAACTACCATAGTCCCCTGGCAGAATTCCATGATCTTTCCCCAGGAGATCTTGTGGTCCATTTCCACAATGGAATTGGAAAATATTTAGGCATTGAAAAAAAACCGAATCACTTGGGTCAAGAAAGTGAGTTTATGGTGATCGAGTATGCCGAAGAAAGCAAACTCTATGTTCCGATCGCCTCAAGCTATCTTGTATCGCGCTATATTGGCGCCAAAGAAGAGATGCCCACGCTCACACAGCTGGGCACCAAACGATGGCAGCGCGCCCGTTTTGACACGCAAAAAGCGATCATCGGCTATGCGCGTGATCTATTGCACATGAGCGCTGCGCGAGAAATTCAGGGGGGATTCCAATTCCAGTCTGATAGCGAACTACTTCTTTCGTTTGAATCAGAATTTCCTTTTGTGGAAACCGAGGACCAGCTGGCTGCGATCGCTGCGATTAAACAGGATATGCTCTCAGGGAAAGCGATGGACCGTCTTATTTGCGGCGATGTGGGCTATGGAAAAACAGAGGTGGCGATGCGCGCTGCTTTTAAAGCGGTAGTCGATGGGAAAAAGCAGGTCGCCGTGCTTGTGCCTACCACAGTGCTGGCGATGCAACATTTTGAGACCTTTTCAGAACGCATGGCCAATTTTCCTATTAGGATTGGCATTGTCTCCCGTTTTATTTCCCCTAAAGAGGTAAAAGAAACAGTGGAAAAAGTAAAAAAAGGAGAGATCGATATTCTGATTGGCACACACCGTCTGATTGGGAAAGATGTATTATTTAAAGATTTAGGTCTCATTATCATCGATGAAGAGCAGCGGTTTGGCGTGCGCGCAAAAGAGCATTTGAAAAAACTCAAAACAGGCGTCGATTGCATCACCCTTTCTGCCACGCCCATCCCCCGGACGCTATACATGTCGCTTGTGGGCATTAAAGATGTCTCTCTGATCAATACGCCGCCGCAAGACCGTTTGCCCATCAAGACCCATGTGTGTGAAAGAGATCCTTCGATCATCCAAAATGCGCTGCTGCGCGAATTGTCGCGCGATGGCCAAGCTTTTTTTATTCATAACCGCGTCGAGACCATTCATAAAATCCAAGAAGAGGTGCAAAAACTGCTGCCAGAGGCGCGTGTGGCAGTTTCGCATGGACAAATGGACTCCGATGAGATCGATGAGATTTTCCATGCGTTTAAAAGCGGAGCCGTCGACATTTTAATTGCCACCACCATCGTGGAAAATGGCATTGATATCCCCAATGCAAATACGATCCTGATCGATCAAGCACAACATTTTGGTCTAGCCGACCTTTATCAGATGCGCGGGCGGGTTGGCCGTTGGAATCGCCCCGCCTATGCCTATTTACTGGTGCCCAAAGGACGCCGTTTGCCGGAACTCGCACAAAAAAGAGTCTCTGCGCTAGTGGAAGCCTCCAGCTTTGGCGGCGGCATGAAAGTGGCGATGCGCGATCTTGAAATTCGCGGGGCGGGGGATATTTTAGGCACAGAACAGTCGGGCCAGATTTCAGCGATTGGCTTCCATCTCTATTGCAAACTACTCAAGCGCGCCATTGAAGCGATGAAAAAGAAAACGATGCCCAATTTCATTGAGACCAAAATGGAATTTCCTTTTGATGCCAAACTCCCCGAAGATTATATCAATGAGCCGTCGCTGCGTATGGAAATCTACCATCGATTGGGCGAAGCCACCTCATTTGAAGAGACAGCGGCTTTGCTAGAAGAGATGAAAGACCGTTTTGGTCCGCCTCCTCCTCCTGTGCTCTGGCTTTATCATCTCACACGCATTCGGATTGCGGCTTCGCAAAAAGGCTATACGCTGCTTAAATTTAACACCCATTTACATGTAGAAAAACAGCGCGGTAAAATGGTGGAACAGAAAGATATTCCGCTGCCCCGTTTCAAATCCCCTCAGGAGCTCGAAAGGATAGTTCTCCAATGTCTTGATTTGGGATCTTAAGAAATTTCAACCACCCGTTCACTGCGTTCTCTCTAGAGAACACAGACTCGACTTTAGGAAATTTTAAGCAGCTGCTGCTCTAAGAATAAAGTTTT
>CAZMTP010000045.1:0-10716 GCA_964569185.1 uncultured bacterium | reverse complement strand
GCTCCCCTTGATTCATTTCAAAAAGCTTTTCTTTCATCTGTTCTACACTGAGCCCTTTGTAATGAAGTACATGTTTCTTAGGAATGCCATACCGCTGCATTAACAGTTTGGCTCCTTCTTCATCTCCAGATAATGATAAAAAAATTGATTTTAATGTTGATCCTTTCCCCTTTTTTGAAACTCCTAGCATTACATGCGCATCACTCGTATCACTAGCATATTGTAACCCAAAAGTACAAGTCCTATAACAGTAATCGCCATGCAACAATGGCAAAGATTTTTAAATCGATTATCCACTTCGAGTTGTTCGATTTCCTGGGGGGGTATCTGAGGGACGAGTGGTTCAAGTTCATCTAATTCAATCGCGTCCTGCGCAATTCTTCGAGCTTCTCTTGCTTCATAGATCTTTGTTAATTTATCTGAAAACTCGCGATGTTCTGTTATTTTAGCACTGTCTATAATGACGACTCTTTCCATTAACCTTCTACATAAAGGGCAATCATCATGACCTAAATCTATCCATGGACGTATGCAAGCCTCATGATAAGAATGATAAAAATCATCAATTTTTTGAGTAACATGAGTAACATGGACTATTCCGTTTTCTAAGCGCCCTAGACAAATACTACATTTGTCCTTGCCAATTTGCGGAGTATTAGGGTGAGAATCATAATTAGGATCTTCCCCTTGATGATATGATGGATATGGATTAACAGACATTTTCAACCTCATAAATTTAAAATTACCCTAATAATATTATCGTGTTTTAGTTTTAAAGTAAAATAAAATTATTAATCAAAAGTCATTAATTCATAACTGTTTATAATTACGATCAACATATTTAATAAATTAAAATTTTAATTATTACTCGTAGATAGTAAGAGTTCAAGTTGCCTTTCTATTATCAATAGATTGGTCAAAAATAGGCAGCTAATCTTTATGAATTTTTACTCATAGACAAGCTTACTGCCAAGGCTTTGCCCCATTCGACTGCCGAAAAATTATCTGTAGAGGAAGATCTTTTGATTTTTTCAATAAAACGCATTGTTTCTGCCGTTGATATCAAATCTGAAAGAGATTGGCAAACTTCTGTTGTTTGTAGTTTCGACAGTGAGACATGAAGCGAGTTGCACAGGTATAAATGGAATTGTTCCATTTTTTAAGCCTCGTTCTACCTCAGAATGAATAAACTCCATCGCTGTCTGTGGGCGTGTATAAGGTATAAGAGCAGTACTCATCGAACTAGACATAAAATAAAATCTAAATTAACTTCTTCTGTTTACTTAGGGGTCCTCAAGTTTTAAGTCAGTTTATTCCTTAGATTTTCCTTCATCTTTTTTAACTAAAGACTGTGCTTTCGCTAACTCTTTAATTTGTTCAATTTTTTCTTTTCCAAAAGGAGAAAAGGATCCACTTTCTTTAGGACCTAATACATAAATTATTTCAGGATGGGAATAAGTATAAATCCCCTGAACCCGATCTTTTAGCGAACATCCGCTATTGTGGAGAGCTTCACCCCCACCATAAAATTTACTTTTGCAGGCCTTGCAAATCCAATATCCATAAGAAATTGTAAGGGATTCATCATATGCAACTGGATTTTTATATCCTTCAATATTAACTGACCTGCCAATTATAGCATCAATTGACATAATTACCTCCAATTTAAGTTGTTATCTCTTTTACTAGGGAGCATAGTAACGCTTATTCTCTATAAATTCAATCGGAAACGTATCCCCACCCCCCTTACGCAAATTTTATGCGCTAGACTGGAAAAATCTGGCATAAAATAGCACAAAGCAACACAATCGATGGCTTCATAAACCGTTGATTTATCTATGCCTATATGTTCTGATTTATGCTGGTTTGTGGAGGGAAAAGCGACTCATAACCCGTCGGGTCTTAGGTTCAATCCCAGGTTGCCCCATATTCTTAAAAGGCCAGGTAAATGAGACAAATCGTCATTAAGATTATTTATGACAATTGTAAGACATTTGAAGGTTTCCAAGAAGGGTGGGGATTTTCTTGTTTAGTTGATTTAGGCCGCCGTAAAATTCTCTTTGATACAGGGGCTGATTCGCAAGCCTTCTTTTCCAATCTTCAAAAATTGAATATTCAATGCGATGAGATCACCGATGTCGTATATTCTCACAAACATTCGGATCATATTGCTGGATTTGAAGAACTTATTGGCAAACTCAACAAGAATTGTCGACTGTTCTTACCCAAAAAATTCCCATCCAAAAAACTTCCTTCTACTGTCCATATGGAAATAGTTGAAGATTTTAAAGAAATTGACTCTGCGATCTACTCACTTGTTTTGAAAGCTGGTTTCTTTCTTTATGAACAAGCTCTTTTAATAGAAACTCACAGAGGTTTGGTTGTCATAACAGGCTGTGCGCATCCAGGAATTGTTCATCTATTGCAGGAGGTTAAAAAACGGCTGAATCGACCTATTCACCTTGTCTTAGGAGGATTCCATCTGTTTCGCAACAAACCAAGTCAGGTTGATGAAATTGTGAACCAGTTTAAAACCCTAAAAGTACAAATAGTAGCCCCCTGCCATTGTACTGGTGATTTGGCAATTGAACGGTTTCAACAAACCTTTCAGGACTGTTTTTATAAAATTGGGACAGGGAGTATTCTCACCTTAGATAACTAATGACGAAGATAGCTACAAGCATACGTCGCGTAGGTTCAATCCCTGTTTGGCCCATTTCTTAACCAGCCATTCCACTGTACTTAAGGCATAATGAGTCTTAATTATATGCCGACGGTGCTATGGCGGTGCATTGAAAAACAATCTTAACCAGCATGCCATCCAAATTTTAAATGGTACCAGCCGCAGTTATCACATCCATGGCTGGGGCAGGAATATTTGCTGCTTCTGTTGCAATACTCACCGGACACCAAACTCTAAGGACGAGGGTCTTTTGTTTCTGTCTTTTCACCTTTAGGAATTGACAGCGCTTCCATACGGGCATTCCAATCAGTGAGTAACATGTCTCGCGGATATTGAAGTATTTTTATGAACTGATCATAACTATACGATCCTGTTATTTTAAACATAGATTGATCGTGACGTCGCCATCCATTGGGCTTTTTAAGTACAACGGAGCGGCACACCACAATATTTGTGAAGATTAAATCAGATTTTTTAGCAGTAGTAAGCAACTCTTCTTGTAAAAATTCAATCGCATCCTCAATGTATCCCACATGGCTATCGTTAAGAACATCAAATGATACATTTGCATATTCACTTAATACTTTTGGACATAAACTTGCCATATTATCCTCCTATTAGGCGACATATTATAATGGAAACCTTATTAAAAATCTCTTTTGTGCGAAATAGTAGAACTGTTCGTGTGTGCCCATTTGACGCTTTTTGTAGGGACTTTCTTGCTAAAGGAGCTTTTTACCCTGCGGTATTTGCTGATCTCGTGCTAATTATGCTCTTTATTTGGTACTTTTCATATAAAAAAATTATTCCATTAATATATAGTCCTTTCCAATATTAATGTGGAGAACAGAGAACTAGAATGACCAAACTTGGATACATTATCATTTATGTTGAAGATGTCTCTTCGACCGTTTCGTTCTATAAAAAGGCATTTGGGCTTAAACTTCGATTCATTCATGAAAGCAATCAATATGCGGAAATGGAAACCGGCACAGTGACTCTGGCATTTGCTAATGAAACCTTTGTAACAACTTCTCATCAGTTTCGACTGAATCGAAAAACAGACCAACCTGCCGGAGTTGAAATTGCTTTTACTGTGGATAATGTTGAAAAACAGTTTAAACAAGCAGTTGAATCGGGTGCTATAGAAGTGGTCAAGCCCATACAAAAACCCTGGGGTCAAACAGTATCATATGTAAGGGACAATAATGGGTTTATCGTAGAAATTTGTAATGAGATTAAAGATTCTTAAAAGGGCATTTAGAACTTGATTTCAATAAGCCTGAAAATTTTGGGGTCACAGAATGAGTCGAACCTATAAGAAACTAATCGAGCAATTCATCGAATATTATAATTCTTTTGAAATCGAACAAATGATCGATCTTTTTACAGAGGATTGTATTTTTGAAAATATAAGCAACTCTTCAGGGTCAATTTTATGTCATGGCAAACCAGAATTGCAGGAAATCGCATCAAAAGCATGCGCGCTTTTCAAAGAGAGAAAGCAAACGATCACTAATTGGGTAATCAGTAAAGATAAGGTTGCAGTAGAGATTGATTATATAGCTATTTTAGCGATCGATCTGCCAAATGGCTTAAAAGCAGGCGATTCTTTGAGATTAAAAGGAGTTTCTATTTATGAATTTGAAGATGGAAAAATAAAACGACTTGTCGATTTTTCATAATTCTTATTTTTAATAATACTAATACATATTAACTATAATTTAGTAATAATTATTAATTTTAAATTAACATTTTTTTATTGAAACTACGTTTATTTTAAAACCTTATTCTCATATAATGTTTTTTCTTATGAATAAGAATTTTTGGGACTATCCGCTTCGTAAACATCATCGACTATCAGATCAAATACTTCCAATTGTCTCCCCTTTAATCGATGCTTTCAACTTAAGTCAGTTTTGCTATTTTTTTGTCACGCAAAAAGGGCATGCTGCATGCCTTAGTTCTCATCCTGAATGGACAGAGTTCTACCATTATAACGACTTGTTCAAGCATAACCCTTTTCTGAGAAACCCCAAGCACCTTCCAGAAGGTGTCTTTTTCTCCGAAAACATCAGAGAAGAAAGATATCTTGAATCCAAGAACCAAGCTCGAAAATTCGGGATTGGAGATTCCATTCTGATGGCCTCTAAAATAGAGGGTAAATGGGAAGGATTCTCATTCAACCTCAAGGCTATTGATGAAAATTGCGCTCTTCTCATGAATGAACTGCCGCTGCTCAAGCAATTTTGTCGGGAATTTAAGCAAAAAGCGAGAAAGGCAATTCTAGATCTTGCGGCTGAACCAATCGACCTGTTAACACTCATAGGAGAAGCGTACCATCAACCATCAATAACATCCCCTTACTTAAGCCAAAGAAAAAGGGCTAAACTTCTCTCCCAACTCCAGATACCGATACCACACCTTTCAAAAAGAGAAAAAGAATGTCTGATTTTATATCTTCAAGGGGAAACGGCTCGCAGCATAGGCGCATATTTAAGCCTTTCTCATAGAACCGTTGAAGACTATCTAGAAAATATTAAAAATAAATTGAACTGTTTTGATAAGACTGAACTTCTCAAAAAAGGAACGGTTTTACAAGACTTAGGACTTTTATCACCGTATTTTCTACGGTTAGATAGACAATCTAAGCTCTGATATCCTATTGGTTTTTATTCAACCAAAGAGGGATTTATGATTAGAAAATGTATGATTACTTTAGTCACAGCATGCGCAGCTCTTTCCGCCGCTCCTCAAGCAATTGTCTTTGATTTTGGCGGTGTGTTAACTACTGAACCTAATCGAGAGGTTGTAGTCCAGTTTTTACGAAATACCTTTGATCTTTCTTCAGAAGAATTTGAAAAGGTCAATCAACAAAAGAAAAAAGCAGTTCAATCAGGGAAAACAGATGAAGAATTTTGGCTTGAGCATGCAAAAAAAACTGGCATTAAATTACCTAGTAGCTGGGCCAAAGATTTCAAAAGCGCAATGAAACAATGCATCGGTATCAACGAAAAGATGTTTGCGCTTGTGGACCGATTAAAACAAAAAGGTCTTACTGTAGCACTACTATCTAATATCGACCCTCGCCTATCTGCCTATATCCGAGAATTTGGTTTTTATGAGCCATTTAATCCTTGTCTGCTTTCTTGCAATATTGGATTAGAAAAACCAGATATCAAAGCCTACGAATATCTCTTAAACGAGCTTAAACTTCCTGCTAAAGATATCGTATTTATTGATGACCGACTAGAAAACATTGATGCAGCGAAACGTGCAGGTCTTGATGCGGTTTTATTCGTCTCCCAAGAGCACCTTCAAAAAGAGCTGGAAACTCGGCTTGGGGAACGTCTTAAATATTGACTTTTGATTTAAGAGAAATTACAATAGCGGCGCTCTTTTTGGGTTTGTAAGAATAACCTATATAATTTCAATATTATGAATAAAATCGATACATATTTTCCATCTGTTTTCAGTACTGAAGATTTCCGCTCAACTTTTTTTCCTAATCTTGCGCTATCTTTAGCAGAAATTGTACTAGGTTATCTAAGCGACATGAAAACTTCTGTAAAAGAGTTAGCAAATCGCGCATCCCTTGTTAGAGATAAAATGGGATGGGCAAGTGCAGAGGAGTTTTGGCTTAGATCAGACAAGGAGGATCAAGACACAATAGATCGTAAGCTCCGATTATCGTATAGAAGAATCGGCGAAAACTTGGGCATTACGAAATATAATGACATTGTCCCTGATGCATATTGGCAACCCATACGCGATTCACTCATAATTTTTCTCCTTGATTTTTCTATTTTTGAATTAAAAAATGTCTATAGAAAGATGGAAAATCAAAAAACCCCATCATTTATTAAATGCTCCGTTATAGAAGAAATATTTTCTCTTAGACACGATGATTATAAAGACTTAATGGCAAGAATCGATGTCATTTTAAAATTAAAAATCTCAAAATGCTGTGCATATCGGGCTACAAGTCGGCGCAGAGAAAGATGTCAGGCTACAAGTCGGCGCAAAGAAAGATATTGTTTTATCAATCAAGAGGAAAAACATACTATTCTAACCAAAATTTCAGAACTTATAAACCAGAAAGTAGAAGTAGTTCGCAAGTTCGAACAACAACCAATTTTCCATCTTATAGTCCATATCACTTAAAAATGTGAAAGATCTGTTGTTTGTGTCATCTGACAACACCTTTCTGCAATTGACTACAACACGTAAGTCTTTGTAGCATTGTGATGTAAACTGAGAGTCAGAGATAGCCAGTGTGGGAAATAGGCGGACTCATAACCCATAGGTCGCAGGTTCAACCCCTGCTTGTCCCGTCCTCATTAGAGGAAAAATGTTTTACGAATATGTAGGGAGTTTTATGAGCGCTAGTACCCGTTTTTATATACATGTGCCTGTTGATAAGCATTGGAATACCTACGGCTTCCTATATGTTATAGAAGCTGGACCTATCGATGTCTCTGAAAGCGGTCTTGATGACTGGGAAAAGACTTTTGTGCGAAAGTACTTAAAAGCTGATGAATTTGTACGAGACTACTTAAAAGCTATCGCTCCTGAAGATTTTTCCATTGGAGCATCGCGATTGCTTAAGAAACGTTCATGGAAAGAATGTACAGGACCGGCAAGAACATTATCATTTAGAGAATATGTTGAATTATATCATTCACTCGACCCAGAACTTCCGCTACCTGAAGGATGGGAAAAACATAGAGCCACCGAGTTGGTAACGAATATTCCATTAGTAGATGTTATTGAAGGGGCAGTTTGTCCTGAATCTCCAATAAGCGGGGAGCTTGTTAGTTGGTATCCCACCATAAAAAAAACAAATCCATTTGCTTCTAGTTTAATAGTTTCAAATATACAAGATCATCTGGGCGTTTCTCTGGAAGGAAAACTTTGTATTGATGTTGGCTGTGGAAGTGGAGAAAATGCGATCGCAATGCAGCAAGCCGGCGCAAAAGTCATTGGCATAGATCCTAATGTTACTGAATTTGTGACAGCAAAAACTAAGGGGATGACCGATAAGCAGCTCATCAAGGCAACTTTGCAAGAATATCAATCCGCTTTGCCAGATCAAAAATTTGATGTTGCAACGGTATTTTTATGGGATATTCTGTACACGGAACAAAAGTCATTTCCTGAAGCTTTAGCCAGAATAATTCGACCCGATGGATACGTTATCATTAGTTATGAGCAGCTTGATGTAGAATCTTATTCAAGTATTCCAGATTTTGGTATTCCCAAACTAATGCGAAACTTTTTTGGTAAAGTAGAAAAATTCGTATATCGCGGCTCGAATTATTATATACTTAAATGTTCCAAACCATATAAATTTATTATGTCAGAACTTCCACCTAGAGAGCGGAAAGAAGAGCATAAATCTAAGACCCACGAGTTGGTGCAGTTGTGGCATGTGTAGTGCAAAAAAAAGGAAAGGTTTTGCTTGGACACCGAAATGCGTCGTTTAGGAATCAGCAATATTCAAGTGGCGCCTTTGGCATTAGGGGGCAATGTATTTGGCTGGACAGCAGACAAAAAAACATCTTTCGACATATTGGATGCCTTTGTTGATTTTGGATTCAACCTAATCGACACAGCTAACATATATTCGACTTGGGTCCCTGGGAATAAAGGAGGAGAATCAGAAAGTATCATTGGAGAATGGATTAAGAAATCAGGAAAAAGAGATCAGATTCTCATCGCAACGAAAGTTGGAATGGAAATGATCGGCTTTAAAGGACTGAAAAGAGACCAAATTTTTCGGTCAGTAGAAGCATCTTTACTGCGATTACAAACCGACAGAATAGATTTGTACCAAGCTCACAAAGATGATCTTGAAACTCCCTTAGAAGAAACACTTACCGCGTTTGATCAGCTCATTAAACAAGGTAAGGTTCGTACTGTTGGTGCATCCAATTATGACGCAGAAAGACTTGATCAATCCCTTTCGATAAGTCAACGCTTAGAGATAGCTTCTTTTGTATCTTTGCAACCTTATTATAACCTATATGACAGAGAGCGGTTTGAGAAGAAATCGCAAGCTTTATGCTTAGAAAAACATTTAGGGGTTCTCCCCTATTTTCCGTTAGCTCAAGGTTTTTTGACTGGAAAGTACCGATCACGTGAAGATTTAAATAAAAGCCCTCGAGGAAAGAGCATTGAACGTTATCTAGATGATCGTGGAATGAAAATCATTGATGCTCTTGATACTATTTCGAAAGCGCATCATGTTGTTCCAGCTGCCATTGCCTTAGCCTGGTTATTGCAACGTAAAGGCGTGTGCGCTCCCATCGCAAGTGTGACAAGAGTAAAGCAACTGGCAGAACTAGCTAAAATGACTCAAATCAGACTCTCTTCAGAAGAAATAAGGAGGCTGGATGAGGCATCTTCCTATGTCTAATTCATCGATGTTTCTGGCTCCATTAAAAATGAGGAGGTATCAATGATTACTTCATTCACAGCGCGCTACTTAGTGAAAGGCGCGGAGTTCTTAAAAGAATCAGAGCCTTTAGAATCTAGCGTTCCCCACCAATTGGGCCGAGGGCTCTACTCTCTTGGTGTGATTGTTGCAGCCCCTTGTGGAATTCTCTACCATAGCATTCAAGGCACCCGATTCCGTATTCAGGCAGCCTTTACATCAAATGATCAAGAGGTAAAACAGTTAAAAGAGCGTTCTGTACAGCATTTAAATGCTGCTTTATATGATTTGAAAGGGTTTGCAACAGTCATAACGAGCGTACTGGTTGCAGTGGCTGTTTTTGTACTTGTTTATTCAGCATTCCATAAAGATTGGATTACTTTTGTTGGCCTTAGCGGACCACTTGCGGTCGGATATTGGGCAAGTCTTGCAAAAGATCTTCTTGTTTTCAATTTTGTCCAACATCCTTCAGAATATTTACAGTTTATCTCGGATCGATCTACAGATCCTGCTGTACCTTCTGATCGTACGAGATTCAAGATAGAATTATGGATTAAGCCATTAATTAGAAAAGGAATTTTTATCGATGAACGATTGACTGACGCGCAAGTGGCAGCAATAGACAATGTCCATTCGCAAATGAAACGCGCTAACTTAATCGTTTAATTGGATAAGGTGCTCTTATTTTCATATAGAGCGCCCCGAAAAAACAGGGTCCCATTCCCATCATAAATACAGATACAGGCCCAAATAGTATGTCTAATTCATCGACTCTTCTACTTGATGGATTATTTTTTTAAGCAATAGGAGCCAACAAAAACCAAGTTTCCATCTTATAGTCCAGGTCATTTAATCCCTTAAAATATCTTCGAGAAAGTTAACTTTGGTTCATGAAAGCCTGGAAAGCACTTAAACCACTGACAATGCTCTCTTTCAGACTAGGGCGAAAGCAAACCTAAATATTCTTACTTTCCTTTAGGAAAATTTCCTGACAGAAGCTGATGCAAACGATTAATGTCAGTTAATGAATATGAAACATTTCCAACTGGCACCGCATTGCCAATGGCATCAATAATTTGTTGAATGGCTGTGATTCCAAAGGCTCCGCAAACCTCTATCAACTGACATCCATCTTTTACTGCTTCCTTTGCCACTTCAATTGCTTGAGACAAATGATCTACACCAACCACTTTAAGTATAAATTGATCGCTTTTAATCTCAGCTCGACTTTTAGCAGGATTCATTCCTTTCCCTCGAAAAATATAGATGTAATGATTCAAACTCATGAGCTCACCTTGATTTGTTCATTTTTTTCTATTTTGTCCACCACCTTCAAACTTATAAGATTAGTATCAAATTTTTCCTATTGAAAAGTTCTGTCGGATAGCCATTCTAATGAAAAGCCTCCTTCCAGCCTTTGGAGCCGTTGAGTAATCGTATCGCTTACATCTTTCATACTTATTTTAAAAACAGCTCTTCAGCGTATTGTTTTTTGATTTAAACCTTTGACAGGAGACTTTTCCCCAAATCACATCTTCTAATGGCCTTGTTGCGTAAATAGCTGCGGATAAGGGTTTTGCTTGCCCTTAGAAATCCG
>CAZMTP010000044.1:0-10769 GCA_964569185.1 uncultured bacterium | reverse complement strand
CAAGCACGCCTCGCCCGCATCCTCGCCCCCCTCATTGATCCTCACATAGATACCCTCGCCCGGGGTAGCGCCATCCCCCCACCGCCCAATATACCTCCCCGACCGCAGCCGGATATGGGCTAGCGGGTCTAAGGACAAGACGGTACTTTCATCGTATTTTTTCGCCATGCACCTATCCTAATAGTAGAAAAGGCAGATTTTTGGAAGATTTTTCATAAAAAAGGGCTTTATTTTGCAGAATAGCCCCATCTTAAATAAATTTGTGATAATAATTAAGTTAATGATGAAAAAATTGGTTACAGGCCTACATCATGTCACTGCCCTCGCTTCCGACCCTCAGAAAACATTAGACTTTTATGCGGGCATCCTAGGCCTTCGATTAATAAAAAAAACGATCAACTATGATGCACCGGAGGTGTACCATTTATATTATGGCAATGAAAGAGGCACTCCGGGGACCATCATCACCTTTTTTCCTTATCCCGGCATTCCCCAAGGGAAAAAAGGCAAAGGCCAGCTCACTGTCATCTCATTTTCTATTTCCAAAAATTCTTTAGATTACTGGACCAAACGACTCAATAAATTCAAAATTAAATATCGAGGACCCGAGCTTCGTTTTGAGGATGAAGAGTTTATTTATCTCGAAGATGCAGATGGATTGGGACTAGAACTTGTGGTGAGCAAAAGAGATGAAAGACCGGGTTTCACTTATGGGAATATTCCTCTTGAACATGCGATTAAAGGATTTTATGGCGTCACGCTTTCCGAAGAGTGTTACGAAAAGACAGCGCGTCTCCTAGTAGAACAGATGGACCATACACTAGTCATCGAAAAAGAGAATCGATTTCGCTACACCACAAGCGGTAAGCCAGGGGGTTTTGTCGATATTTTGTGTCAGCCTGATACCTTAAAAGGAGTTGCTGGAGCTGGCACCACACATCATGTTGCTTTTATCACGGCTAACGATGAGACACAACTCGAGGCGCGTGCCAAACTCTTTAAATTGGGGTTGGATGTCACTCCTGTGATAGACAGAAATTATTTCCATTCCATTTATTTTAGAGAACCTGGCGGCGTTTTATTTGAAATTGCCACCATTCCTCCAGGATTTATGATAGATGAACCCCTAGAACACCTAGGCGAATCATTTACCCTTCCCCCTTGGGAAGAACAAAATAGGGCAAAAATAGAAAAAAATTTGCCTCCATTTATTCTTAAGAAAACAGGCTGATTCTCTTTAACTTGCCCTTGCCCTTGCCCGAGTTCCGAACTTCTTCAACACCAAACAGGATAAACAGGATCGCGATGCGGCAGGATAGGCAGGATATCTAAAAATACGTTACTTTGTTTCTTTAATGAGAAATCGGTGGAAGAAACGGTGTGCGAGTGGCGCAATGATGATGGCGATCACGATCAGAAAGACAACACCGCTAAAGAGCGCATAGCTTCCTGCAAAGATTTTGCCCGCTTTTGTTTTTATGTCTGAGACCGGGCCCATGCCTGATAAGATCATGGCTGCGTTTTCATAAGCCTCAACAATGTCCATATTTTCGAAATAGGCATACCCGGCCATCCCCAAAATCAGCGAGGCTAAGATAATTCCAAAGCCAAGGATTAAATTGCGTCTGATCCTGGCAAAAAACACTTTTCTTGAAGCTAGAGGATGATGACGTTGTTCGTACATACCTCCTCTATTCTTTATTCTTTAGATATTTTCAACTGCCTTCTTTCTTCAACGTGCCCTTGCCTTTGCCCAGTTAAAAAGAAGAAAAAGATGTCACAGCCATCCTGCCTATCCTGCCGCATCGCGATCCTCCTTATCCTGTTTGGCGTTGAAGGAATTCGGAACTCGGACATGTTAAAGACATTCTATTAACTTTCAAATTTTTGCCAGGAGCGGGAGAGAAGATGAGCATGGCAAGGCACAATAGCCAGCATTAATAGCAAAATCCCCACAGCCATCGAATTTTCTTCAGGGATGGAGGCCAGAGCAGGAAAAGTATGATATCCTACGCTTATCAGCCATAAAGCAACGCCTAGCGTTAGAAGATGTATTTTCCTTAAGGGATCCCAAAAAGAAAGGAGTGCAAATAATGCCACAAAACAAGCACAGACACTATCACTAATCCAAATAAACCGATCTTCTGCACTATAATGAAAAATAAAAGGGCTGATCACGAGCCAACAGGCAAGCATAAATTCCATCACGCGGGCCCACATAGTCGACTACCTCTTTCCCATTTTTTGTTCTATCCGCATCTGGATCACGCTTTCGCCCGCTTCATAGGCGATCTCGGAAGCATAACCCCAAAATGTATTCCACAAAAGCCGCACACTTCTGTTTTTTTTCCATACCGTTCGCAAATAGAGAAAACAGGACCAGACCTCATCATAAGCCAGAAAAATCAATACAAGAGAGATCACGGCTGTAATTAAACAGGGGAAACACCATGCCCCTACAACAGTCCCCTGCATAAATACTAAAGTAGCGCTCACCACACCCAGAGGAATCACATCCAACCCAAAAAGCATCACAAGCCAGGGGCGGTCTTGCCAACGCCTTGTCGAACCCGCAAGTGCAAAAATAATGTCCCCGATATAGGCAAAAGCGCCCATGATCGCATCGGGAACACGGAGCCATTTTCTTAAATTATGTGATACATCAGAATCGAGCACCTGTCTTGTCCCTTCACCAAAAACAGGATCCCAAACAGTGCTAATGAGTTTCCATTGATAGAGCCCCATATAAGTGGCAATGATCACTGCCACAAAAGCAACACAACAGATGCATACTCTTTGTGTCCAGGCCGAAGGATTATAACGCCACGGCCCGGGAGTTGCCTCTAAATGCAAGCGGCCTTTCATACAGTGGTTTTTTCAGATTGTTCCATTAAATTTCTGTATAGGGCCATCCATTCGCGCCCATCTTCTTTAAGGCCTTTTTTAATCGCTTTCATTTGAAGTTTTAGCTCTCTTAGCGCATCTTTCTTTTCTTCTTTTTTAAGTCCTTTATGGAGCTCTTTCAGCTGTTTGACCTGTTTGATCTTCTCCAAAAGGCTTTCCGAGAGTTTTGTGATCTTCTCTTCCCATCCTTCCTTGTACTCCACTAAAGAAGAACGTAATTTTTCTAAAAAAAGCTGTTTGCGCTCTAAAATCAATTTTTCCTGGATGAAATAGTGCTGATTTTTTTTCAGATTATGGGCAAGCCCAAGTTTGCTTAAAGTCCAAATCAACCATTTAGTCGGATCAAAATGGTACCAACGGATTCCATTGCGATAATCATAGGCAAAGGTATGGTGATAGTTATGGTATCCTTCTCCAAAGGTCACTAAAGAGATCAGATAATTATCTACTGCTGAAAGCTCTTGGCAAAAAGTACGCGCACCCCAAGTGTGCGCAAGGGAATTAATAAACCAAGTGAAGTGATGAAGGAAAAAAAGACGTACAAACCAAGCAAATAAAAAAGCGCCTAGATAATCACCCAGCCACCAGCCTATAAAGAGTGTGGTCACTATATTCGTGGTCACCATCAGCACCCCATAAAACCGGTGTTGAAAGCGGAGCAGAGGACGGCGTGCAAGGTCAGCGATCACCTTATTTTCAATTTCTTTAGGTTTTTCAAGGAGCCACAGAAAATGGGCATACCAAAACCCTTTTTTAATAGAATAGGGATCGCGGTCTGTGTCTACAAAAGCATGGTGATGCCTATGATCAAAAGCCCATCTTAGCACACTTCCTTGCGTGGCCATCGTTGCGAAATAGAGCATTATAGGTTCAATAAAACGATTGATCTTATAAGTGGTATGGGAGTAGAGCCGATGATACCCGGCCGTGACCGCAATTCCTGTGATATAGACTAGTGCGGCGGAGATGACGACCAGTTTCCAAGAAGGCAGCTGATGCATAAAATAGAGAGGTAAGGCAATAAGTAGCATCAGATGATAGCCCAATATAAAGAGCCCTGGAATCCAATTAAAATTTGATGGTTTCAAAACCCCCTCCTTTTCTAGCGATTCTATAGATTTCCGATTTCTACGTCCTCCTTTTTATTTATGCCATTCACAAAATTTTTTGTAGCTTTTTTTAATATACAATAACGATTATTTGACTATGCCATTGACCATACAAGGCGCTACATTCTCCTCTGCTCAAGAGCTACTTGAAAAATGTCACCAAGGAAGTGCAGAAAAAGTGGCATTTGAGCTCAAAAAAACACGTTACTCCTACATTGATATTCCCCATAAAGAAAAGGCACTAGGCACTTTTGACGCCACAAGTTGCATTGGCGTTATTTATCAAACAGCAAAGACCATCTACGTGCAGCATCTGGATAGCCGTCCTCTGCACCCATTTTTAACTTCAGGGCCTATTTTAGTCACACTTATTGGCGGATGCAAATTAGGACACCATCTAGAAAGACATACCCTTGAAAATATGGAGACTTTTATCCGTTTTTGGAAGGAACAGCCCCTATCTATAGATATTCAAGGCTGGGCCATAGGTGAAGGCAAACATTATGACACCCTCTGTTCTGATTTTATTGTGACCAAAGAGAGGATCTATCTGATCAAACAAGGAGAAATTGCACATTTAAATAGACAAATGAACGGCACGCTGATTCCCCAAATCCCCCATCGTTTGGCCATGACATTGATCGATTCCTCACGCTATTTTTTAGTCTGTCAAGACTCAAAGACATTAGAATTGCCAGGATTAAAACATATAGACCGCTGGAAAGATTATGCCCATATGTTAATTGAATTAGATGATGAGACCCTACTAAAACAGTGTTCCACAACGCCTATTTTAGAACCGCCCTACTTCCCGCAGATGATGCGTGAAATGGCTGCCTATCTTCTAGAACAAAACGAAACAGTACTCCCTTTAAAAGCACCCTTACTTAAAGACCATCCTGTCTTTGCCATGCAAGGCGAAATTGTATCAATGGTTAAAAAACCATAGTGATTTGCATCTTTTCCATTTTTCCTGTATGCAAAAAATATTATTAAAATATACGATACTGGTATCATCCCGCATGGCTTAAGTGTCATGCGAAAGCCACGGGCCATAAACCCGTGGTCTGTTTTTTATCCTGCTTATCCTGCCGCGCAGCGATCCTTTTCATCCTGTAAAAATTATAAAATCTCGGCGGCAAGGGCTGCGAGTTCCGATCGTTCTGTTTTTTCTAAAAGCATATGACCATAAAGGCGCTGGTCGCTAAATTTGCCCACAGTATAGGTCAGCGCATTGGAATCTTTGTCTAAATAAGGATTATCAATCTGGGTTGGATCGCCTGTTAAGACCACTTTTGTGCCCTGTCCTGCACGCGAAATAATCGTTTTCACTTCATGCGGCGTTAAGTTCTGCGCTTCATCCACAATCATATAGATCTTAGGCAATGTGCGCCCTCGAATATAAGTGACCGCTTCCACTTCCAACTTATTGCTATCCATAATCCAGGTTTTGGTCTCGCCTCCATTGCCTTCTCCACTTGAAGAGGCACATAAAAACTCCAAATTGTCATAAAGGGGCTGCATCCAATGGTAGAGTTTCTCTTCTTTAGTGCCCGGAAGATAACCAATATCTTTGCCCAGGGGTACAATGGGCCGACTGATTAAAATACGAGAATAGAGCCCTTCATCAAACACTTTTCTCAGCGCAGCCGCTAGCGCAAGCAATGTTTTTCCTGTTCCCGCTTGCCCTACCAGAGTCACCAGTTTGATATCATCACGCAGTAATAGATCTAGGGCGCATTTTTGCTCCAAATTTAGAGGCAAAATTCCCCAAATATCGCGCGCCAATTTCATTAAAGGCTCAAGCCGCTTGGTTTCAGAGTTATATTTACCTACAGCAGAGGATCGTTCTGGGGAAAAGAGAAAACAGTACTCATTCGGCCGTAAATCGGTCACTTCTAAGGGCAAAAATCCATCCTTATAAAAGAGATCAATAGCGGTTTTAGGCACCTCAATCCGGCGATAACCACGATATAGATTGTCATAGGAAAACTTCAAATTTTCATAGTCTTGAGAGGCAATACCGACCGCATCTGCCTTAATGCGCATCACAATATCTTTAGAAAGAAAGACCACATTAGGGTTAGTTTCTTGAATCTGGTAGGCCACCACTAGCTTATGATGATTTTTTTCGAAAGGCGTAGGCAGTGCCTTCCGGTCAGAAGCCCCCATTCCCTGGTCATGGATCATCAGTCGGATCCCCTTCCCCAGCTCTACCCCTTTATGGATATTTTGACCCTTTAAAGAGTTTAGAAAGCGGATCACCTGACGGGCATTTTTCCCTCGCTCATCCGAATTCCGCTTCATGCTGTCCAGTTCCTCTAAGACAGCCAAGGGAATAACCACATCGCTATCTTTGAACTTTAACATCGCATCTGGGTCGTGCAGAAGTACATTAGTATCAATTACATAGGTTTTTTTCGTCATTCTTATCCCTTTGATGATTATTGACTTACAAAAAGAAGCCAGCAACCTGGGCTACTGACTGCTAATTTTATTGACAAGGAACCCCTATTTAAGTAAACTATATATAAATTTGGATAATAGTTATTACAGTTATGAGAATCAATCATAAAATTTTAAGCATTCCACCCTATATCTCAACCTCTTGGAAAAACGTCCTTTCTCTGCATATCGAACATAAAGAGGGCGCGATCTATTTGATCATTAATCTGATCAATGGCTCGTTTATTGAGATCCCCCACTTAGATGGCCCCTTAATTGAGACGATTTTTGCTGCCCATGAAAAAGCATTAGAATTTGAGGCTAATAGCGGCAAAAACCCTCTAAGCTTTTTGAGTCCTAAATCGGGAGATAGCAACTCTGCAACCATGATCAGTTTTCCATTTCGTATTGGAGCTGATGGCACTGCTGAAAATATGGGCACTATGATGCAGCATAATCCTGAAGCTGCGGGCGGCCCTGATCTTCCTAAAGAGGTACTTACAAAAATTGCCGCGCTTTCAAAAATGATTGGATTAGATAATACCGATAATTTTTCCAAAGCAGAACCCCATTGCAATTGCACCTATTGCCAGATCCTGCGTGCTGTACATGCTGAAGAAAAAGCCACTGTAGAATCTCCCAAAGAAGAACTGGTCAGTGAAGAAGACCTTAAATTCCGCGATTGGGAAATCAAACAAACTACCGACAAGCTCTTTACTGTCGTTAACCCACTCAATAAAGAAGAGCACTATGATGTGTTTCTTGGTTCGCCTGTGGGCTGCACTTGCGGTTTAAAAAACTGCGAACACGTCCGCGCCGTTCTCAATAGTTAAGGCTTTCGTTGCAATAGCGAATGGTTACTATTCCTCAAAGCAGTTTTTTCATCCCATTCCACATTTTGCTGTACGTTGTAATTGTAATGCAATTGTGTTTGTAAAATTCTATGAATTAATGGAGACCCTTGTCTTGATGCTAATTTTAGAGCTGTTTCTCCACGCAAATAGGAATTTGAAGAAATAGATTGGGTCATACTTGCACCTAAATTTAACAATGTTCTTACAGCGTAATGGCTCACTGTGATCGCTTCTATAAGGGGTAAAGTGCCCGCCGCTTCTTGATTAACATCAGCTTTCCCTCGGATCAATAACTCAATAATATCTGTACGTCCAGCACGAGCCGCTGCAATTAAACTAGAGCCGCCGCGTAAAGTTGTGAAATTAACGTTTGCATTCGCATCAATCAATACTTGCACACATTTGTTATGACCATAACGACATGCCAACATCAAAGCAGTCTGATCAAAATCTTCTTCTATGGTATCTATTCTAATGCCACTTGTTTTTACTAACTGCTTCAAAATATCAGTGAATCCTCTAGCAGCAGCAAGATGAATCGCATTAAATCGACAAAGGGGAAATTTTACATCTGGCCGTGCGCCACGTTTTAATAAAGGAAATATTTTTTGGTTATCTTCACTTGCAATTACTCTAAATAATTGCACCAACAAATTATTTTGAGTGCTGTTTTTTCCAGAGGTTAGCCACCTTGCAATTTCATGGAATCCTTTATGGACTGCTAGTCTAATTGCTACATCACACTCTTGAACTGTATATAAAGATGTTCCATCTGGATCTTTGTACCGCCTGAAACAGTATCTAATTTGTTTTTCATTTCCTGTTTGAACTCCAAGTAGTAGGGAATTATACATCTCTTGCTGGTATGTTTCTATGCGGGATGTCATAATCGATCTCCAAAAATTGAATGCAGCCACTATAGTAGAGAAAAAAATAAGAGCAAACTAAAAAGTCTGGAGTTAAAAAAGATTAAATCCTAGAATGAAAGTTTCACCCTGCTATTTGCGGGGCACATGGATTTTTACCGATCAGGAGGATTTTCATTCATGTCCAGACTTACATCCTATTTGTCTATCGTCACCACACTTTTTTTGAGCACTGTGATCGCTGAAGAGGCTTTCACCCCTCAGGAAATTATTCTTGCCCCAAAAGTGGAAACGCACACTCAAGAACCCGTTGCTGTAGTTCCAGAAAAAGTGGAAGCGAAAGCCCCTGCTGTGGCGCAAGCTCCTGTCGTTAAAAAGAAGCTTTTTTCTGCTTTCACTGGAAAGGTGAAAGGCAATAAAGTACGCGTCCGCGTACAACCCGATCTAGATTGCCAGGTCATTAAAGAATTAAATAAACATGATCTTGTTACAGTTGTCGATGAAAATTCAGAATTTTGGGCCATCCAACCTCCAGAAGGCATTAAAGCTTATGTTTTCCGCAGCTTTATCTTAGATAATACAGTGGAAGGCAACCGCGTGAACGTGCGACTGCAGCCCAATCTAGAGTCGCCTATTATTGGTCATCTCAATTCAGGTGATAAAGTAAAAGGTATTGTCAGTGCCCTAAATAATAAATGGCTAGAGATTGCTCCTCCTGCGCAGACCAAATTTTATGTAGCGAAAGAATTTATTGAGTTTGCAGGTGGACCTGAGCTCAAAGCGCAACTGGATAAACGAAAAAATACCTTAGAACAACTTTTAGATGCTGCAGCTCTACTCACAAAAGCGGAATTGCAAAAGCCGTTCCAAGAAATCGATTTTGAGCGTCTCAAACGCAGTTATACCGCCATTATCCAAGATTCTTCCGATTTCCCCCACTTTGCAGAAAAAGCTAAAGAGTCATTGATTGCGCTGCAAGAAAATTATCTTGAAAAGCGTATTGCCTATTTAGAGAACAAAGCAGAAGTTAATGTAGAGAAAAAAGTGGAAGAGTGCGCTGCTGCAGAAGAGCTTGCTGCACAGCCAGCTCTCGCACCAACCGACCGCATGAAGATGTGGGAACCTTTAGAAGAAGCGCTTGTGAAAACATGGACTGTGCTCAACGATGAGAAAAATTCAGACGATTTCTACAATGAACAGAGATTGGTGGCCGTCCCCATCAAAGGGATGCTAGAAGCCTATCTTTCCCCTGTAAAAAACAAGCCAGGCGACTTTATCCTGAAAGATAAAGATATCCCTGTAGCCTATGTGTACAGTACAAAAATCGATCTGCATCCTTATGTAGGGAAAAAAGTGACTTTACTGGGTTCGCCACGTAGCAATAATAACTTTGCATTCCCTGCCTACTTTGTGCATGCAATTGAGTAGTTGAACGTGGAATTGCGCGACTGGGCCATCCGCATTTTAAGTGCGGATGCCCTCGAAGAGAAGCTTTTCGCTCCAGAAGAGCTCTCTGATAATAACCCTGGACCTGCATTCATTTGGAAAGAGCCGACCCGTCCTGCGGGGATGCAGTTCCAAAAACATACCTACCGCGACCGCCTTCCCAAATTCTCAGAACATCATCAAGCAGATAAAAGAGCAGTCTGTCTGCACCGTTTTGCAGGCCATGAACTGTTAGCAGTAGAAGTAATGGCCTTTGCGCTGCTCGCTTTCCCGGATGCCCCCGGTCATTTCCGACGCGGTGTCGCACACACATTAAAAGAAGAACAGGGACATGTCCGCCTCTATTTAAATCGGATGAAGCAGATGGGAGTGCAGCTTTCTGATTTGCCGCTCTATCGCAATTTCTGGAGCTATACCCCCTATTTGAAAACGCCCTTGCACTATGTGAGCGTGATGAGTTTGACCTTTGAAATGGCCAATCTAGATTTTGCTCCTTTATATGGAGCTTCTTTCGCTAAGCAGGGGGACTATCTTTCTGCGCAGCTCATGCAACAAATATTGCAAGATGAGCTCTCGCATGTCTCGTTTGGCTATCGCTGGCTAAAAAAATTGAAAGGAGCAGAGCAGTCAGAATGGGATGCCTGGGTCGATTCCTTACCGCCTAAACTGACCCCTGACCGCGCCAAAGGGTTCCAATTTATGGAAGAGCACCGCTCTAAGATCGGCATTTCCTCTGAATGGATCAATAATCTTAAACAGGCTTAAAAAACAATACAGGATAAAGAGGATCGCAAAGCGGCAGGATAGACAGGATAAATGACTAAACCTTGGCAGGCCTAGTTTAAGTCATCTTTTCCTATATCCATTTTCGGGTTTTGAAGGGCTTGCTCTACGAGTGCGAGTTGGTATGATCATTGAGAGTCCTTTTTTAAATTATGATGGGGTAATTTTTTGCACTTCGCGTGTGGCTTTTTCTACGGGCTCAACGGCCTCTATCTCAAGACTAGTAGAGGCAGCGCCCATTTCTTTGAATTTACGTGCGGTGACAAGCACGCGCGCTTCTAAAGATCCCATTCCTTTATTGTAGGCGTCCACTGCGCTAGAAAGCGCACGGCCCATTTTGGAAAAATGGTCATTCATATCTG
>CAZMTP010000043.1:0-11072 GCA_964569185.1 uncultured bacterium | reverse complement strand
CTCCCAAGTGGAAGGTTCTCATCGTGAGCTGCGTTCCAGGTTCACCGATCGACTGCGCGGCGATAATGCCCACAGCTTCTCCTAGCCCAACTACATTTCCATTCGCTAAGTTAATGCCATAACACTTTGTGCACACTCCACGGCGCGATTCACAGGTCAAGGCAGAACGGATGCGTACCGCTTCGATCCCTGCATCATCAATCAATTCTGCTTGCGCACGGTTTAAGATCGTTCCCATTTTCGCCAAGATCTTAGTGCGGTCTCCTGGCTGATAGATATCATCACAAACGCAGCGTCCAAAGATACGGTCTTTGAGTGGCAAAAGCTCTTCTTGGCCTTGCTTAATCGCAGACACTTCAATACCGTTTAATGTTTCGCAATCTTCTTCTGTGATGATCACATCTTGGGCCACGTCTACAAGACGGCGTGTCAAATATCCAGAGTCGGCCGTTTTGAGCGCGGTATCGGCAAGACCTTTACGCGCACCGTGCGTTGAAATCGAATATTCCAGAACGCTTAATCCTTCACGGAAGTTAGCAGTGATGGGCGACTCAATGATCTCGCCTGAAGGCTTCGCCATCAGACCTCTGAGCGCTCCCAGCTGTTTTGCTTGTGACTTATTACCGCGCGCTCCAGATTCCATCATCAAGAAGAGCGGATTCAGTTCTAAATGTTCTGGTTTACTAATCAGTTTAAAGAGTTCATCAGAAAGTGTATCGGAGACCTCTGTCCAGATGCTGATCGTCTTGGATTTTCTCTCTCCGTCTGTGATGATCCCCTCTTCATACTGCTTTTGTACGACAGCAATACGTTTGTAGGCTTCATCAAGTACTTTCTGTTTATTGCTTGGAATACGCACGTCGCAGATTCCCATAGAGAGGGCTGCTTTTGTGGCTTGCGCAAATCCAAGATCTTTTAAATCGTCTAAAAATTTCACTGTGCGCTCAAGGCCCACTTTTTTATAAGTTTCAAGAACGAGTTCGCTCATCTTTTTCTTTTTGAGCGCATAGTTTTGGAAACCAAGTTCATGAGGGACAATCGTATTGAAAATCACGCGTCCGGGTGTGGTCTCAATGATGCCGGAAGGGAGTTTCAATTTGACTTTTTCATGGATATAGATTCCGCGCCCTAATTCATCACGCCGCGCATTTTCTTTATTAGCGCCTATTTCAAACCAGTTGTAGCTTCCGCCAGCAGCCAGCGCCATGAGCACTTCATTGCTGCTGCCAAACACTTTAGTTTTTCGATGGTGTTCTTCAGGAATAAACAGCGGATCGTGCATCAGATAGTAGAGACCCAAGATCATGTCTTGCGTCGGTACAGCCGATGGTTTCCCAGAGGATGGCAAGAAGATGTTATCAGGCGCCATCATCAGAAGTTTGGCCTCTAACTGCGCTTCGATCGAAAGAGGTATGTGCACCGCCATCTGGTCGCCGTCAAAGTCGGCGTTAAAGGCAGTACAAACTAAAGGATGGACGCGGATCGCCCGTCCTTCAATCAAGACAGGCTCGAAGGCTTGGATACCCAAGCGGTGCAATGTGGGCGCACGGTTGAGCAGCACTGGGTGGCCTTTAATGATCTCTTCTAAAACGTCCCAGACTTCAGCAGACTGTTTCTGAATCATTTTTTTCGCTGAACGGATCGTGTATACGTGGCCTAAATCTTTGAGTCGTTTCACAATGAAAGGCTCAAATAGTTCCAGTGCCATCTGTTTTGGCAATCCGCACTGGTTAAAGCGTAATTCTGGACCCACAATGATCACCGAGCGGCCAGAATAGTCAACCCGTTTTCCAAGCAAGTTCTGACGGAACCGGCCCGTTTTTCCTTTTAACATTTCTGAAAGCGCTTTCAGCGGACGATTTCCTGCACCCATCACTGGATGTCCATGGCGGCCATTGTCAAAAAGGGCATCTACGGCCTCTTGGAGCATCCTTTTTTCATTACGGACAATTACATCGGGTGTTTTTAATTTGAGAATCGACTTCAAACGGTTGTTGCGGTTGATGACGCGGCGGTATAGATCGTTTAAGTCAGAAGTGGCAAAACGGCCGCCATCGAGAGGGACCAAAGGCCGCAAATCGGGCGGGATGATCGGCACAGCACGCATGACCATCCAGTCGGCACGATTGGGCGAAGAGGTAAAACTCTCCACAATCTTGAGCCGTTTGGCGATCTTCATTCGCGCTTGCATCGATTTTGTTTTGCGCAATTTTTCTTTTAAGTCGATGACAAGGTTTTTTAGCTCTTCTTTTTCGAGTAGCTCTTGGATCGCCTCGCCGCCCATTTTGGCGATAAAGCTATCGCTCCCCCATTTTTCTTGGGCTTCTCGATATTGCGTGTCGTTTAAAAGCTGTTTAGGTTCTAAAGTGGTGCGGCCCGGATCAATGACCACATACTCTTCGTAGTAGATGACCCGTTCTAAATCATTGGCCGACATTCCTAAAATATTGCCAATGCGCGACGGCATGGTTTTGAAAAACCAGATATGGACTACAGGAACGGCCAGTTCAATGTGGGCCATGCGTTCACGACGCACTTTGGACATGGTGACTTCCACGCCGCAACGGTCGCATACGATCCCTTTGTGCTTAATCTTTTTATATTTACCGCAAGTACATTCCCAATCGCGTGTAGGGCCGAAAATTTTCTCGCAGAAAAGACCGCCTTTCTCAGGTTTGAATGTACGGTAGTTGATCGTTTCTGGTTTTTTAACTTCGCCTCTTGACCACTCATTGCGAATCACGTCGTCAGATGCAATTTTGATGGTCAATTTATCGAATCGGGAACCTAATTTTTCTTCATCTGCCATGAATTTACCCCAAAAATTTAAACTTCAGTACGCTCTGAACGCACATCTAAACAAAGACCTTGCATCTCTTTTACAAGGACGTTGAATGATTCTGGCGTTCCTGGTTCGAGAGTATTATCTCCCTTGACAATAGATTCATAAATACGGGTACGACCCGCAACGTCATCTGATTTCACTGTTAACATCTCTTGGAGAAGATGGGCTGCGCCATAGGCTTCCAGCGCCCACACCTCCATCTCTCCAAATCGCTGACCTCCCATTTGCGCTTTACCGCCCAGTGGCTGCTGTGTGACAAGAGAGTAAGGACCGATCGAGCGCGCGTGGATTTTATCAGCTACCAGGTGGCCCAATTTGAGCATGTAAATATATCCAACAACTACACGGTTATCAAAACGTTCGCCCGTACGGCCGTCATAGAGATACATTTTTCCATCAGTAGGATAGCCCAACTCTTCCATCATTTTCCAGATGCGCGATTCAGGGAATCCTTCAAATACTGGCGATTTCACATAAATGCCGGCCTTTTTTGCTGCAAACCCAAGATGGGTCTCGAGCAGCTGTCCCATATTCATACGAGAAGGCACGCCCAGCGGGTTGAGGATGATCTCAATGGTCGCTCCATCGGCCATGTAAGGCATGTCGGCTTCAGGAACGATATTGGACACTACCCCTTTATTTCCGTGGCGTCCTGCCATTTTATCGCCTGCTTCTAATTTTCTCTTAGAAGCCACATAAACTTTCACCTGTCTAATCACACCAGGATCCAGTTCCACATCGCCTTTACGTGTGAATTCTACGTCTAATTTGTGTTTCGATTGAAGTTCTTCCATCTTCTGATCGAATTCCAAAAGCTGCTGCTTCAATGTGCTATACACTTCATGTTCAGACATCAAAAGGTCTTCAGCTTTTTCTGTTTCGAGTGCTTCAATCATATCCTGATTGACCACTTCACCTTCTTTGATGATGATATCGCCTGTTTTGCGATGCATGATCGGTCCAGGAGCAGTTTCATTTAAAAGAAGCGCGCCTAATTTCTCATGGAATTCCAAAAGAATTTCGGCTTCTTTGGTTTTGTATTCTTGATGAATGTCTTTAATGCGTGTCGCTTCTTCTACCAGTTCATCGTCGGTTTTAGACATCCGGTCACGGCGACTAAACATTTTCACATCCATCACCACGCCTTCAGTTCCTGGAGGCACTGTGAGGGAAGCATCTTTTACATCTGCTGCCTTCTCACCAAAAATCGCACGGAGCAGCCGCTCTTCCGGGGCCAGTTCCGTTTCTGATTTCGGAGTGATCTTACCGACTAAAATGTCGCCGGGTTTTACTTCAGCGCCGATACGGATAATGCCATCTTCGCCTAAATTAGCGAGCGCCTCTTCAGAGACGTTGGGAATATCGCGGGTGATCTCTTCTTTTCCTAATTTTGTATCACGTGCAGTCACTTCAAACTCTTCTAAGTAGATCGAAGTGTAGGCATCTTCTTTCACCAACTTTTCAGAAATGATGATCGCGTCTTCGAAGTTGTAGCCACACCAAGGCATAAAAGCAACAAGCACGTTTTTACCGAGTGCCATCTCTCCTTTGTCTGTGGCAGGCCCATCGGCCAGAACATCGCCAAGACGTACCTGATCTCCTACGCTGCAAAGCGGCGTCTGATTCAGACAGGTGCCTGCATTGGTGCGCATGAATTTCTTCAAAGGATAGGTCTTTTTATTAAGCGGATTTGCTTTTGATGCCGCGATAATTTTAAAGCCGTCAACAAACTCCACTGTGCCATCTTCATCGGCAATGATCACAGCGCCAGAGTCCATAGCGACACGCCCTTCAAGACCTGTCCCTACAGTGGGCGCTTCTGTTTTAAGCAATGGCACCCCTTGGCGTTGCATATTAGATCCCATGAGCGCACGGTTCGCATCGTCATGCTCTAAGAACGGAATCAATCCAGCGACAACAGAGACCAGCTGCTTGGAAGAGACATCCATATGTGTCACTTTCTCTGTCTCTACTTTAAGAGAGTCCTCATGATAGCGAGCCCAGCAAGTAGACTCTTTGAACATGTTAAACTCATCTAAGGGAGCAGATGCCTGCGCAATGACGCAGTTCTCTTCTTGGTCGGCGGTCATATACTCAATTTCATCTGTGACCACTCCCTCTCTCACCATCCGGTAAGGAGTCTCAATAAATCCAAACTCATTGATCTTCGCGAAAGAAGAGAGCGAGGTAATGAGTCCAATGTTTGGCCCCTCTGGAGTTTCAATTGGACAGATTCGACCGTAATGGCTAGGGTGAACGTCACGCACTTCAAAACCGGCGCGTTCACGGTTCAACCCTCCAGGCCCAAGCGAGGACAATCGTCGTTTATGAGTCAACTCTGCAATCGGATTGGTCTGATCCATAAACTGAGAAAGTTGCGAGCGGCCAAAGAAGTCTTTAAGCACGCCAGCAAGTCCCTTGGCAGAAATGATTTTTCCAGGAGTTAATGTGTCTGAAGCAAAATCAAAAAGATTGATTCTTTCTTTAATGATTTTCTCCATGCGAGAAAGACCGATGCGGCACTGATTTTGGATCAATTCACCCACGGAGCGCACACGGCGATTTCCTAAATGGTCAATATCATCGACAGAGGCCCCTTCTTCTCCTTTTCGGAGGCGGATTAGATATTTAATCGCATTGATCACATCTTCTTTTTTGAGTGTCACCATGTTCAATTCTTCATCGGAGGTCTCTAAGCCCAATTTACGATTGAGCTTATAGCGGCCGACGCGTCCCAGATTGTAGCGTTTCGGATCAAAGAAAAGACGCATGATGGCAGAACGGGCATTGGAAAGGGTGGCCGGTTCACCTGGACGGATTTTGCGATAAAAATCTTTCAGCGCAGACTCATAAGAATCTGTCGGATCTTTTGCAAGCATTTTGATGATCGGACTTGTTTCATCCGCATCTTCTGTCACTTTCACAGCAGGGACCTGGGCATCCAGCATCCGCTTTAACATCGCTGTGGTGAGCTTCTCAGAAGCTTTTCCGAAGACGACGCCCGACTCTTCATCAACGACGTCTTCAGCTAAGATTTTACCCACTAGTTTAGTAAAATCTTTGTCCGATTTGATTTTGACGCGCACCGTACTGAAAAATTCTTCGAGAATGTCAGAATCGGTCGAGTAACCCAGCGTACGGATAAATGCAGTGGCGAGCACTTTGCGGCGTCGTTTTTTACGGTCGACATAAATATAGATCAGGTCATTGATATCAAAGGCGCCCTCGAGCCAACTTCCTCTGTAAGGAATGATGCGGAAAGAATAGATGATGTTGCCTTTGGGATGGCGCTCTTGTTCAAAAGAGATCCCTGGCGAGCGGTGGAGCTGAGATACAATGACACGCTCGGCGCCATTGATCACAAAGGTTCCCATCTCGGTCATGACCGGGATAGTTCCCATATACACCTCTTCTTCTTTAATTCCCGTCTCGTCTGTGAGGCGGAATTTCACCTTAAGAGTCACATTGTAAGTAATGCCGCGCTTAATGCACTCTTCAGGGGTGTATTTAGGGACTCCTAAATTGTAGGAGAGATATTCCAGAACAGTTTTTTCATCGTAAGATTTAATCGGGAAGATTTCTCGAAACACTTCTTCAAGTCCAATATTCTCTCTTTCATGAGGCAACTTATCTGCTTGCAGAAATTGCCGGAAAGATTTAATCTGCACCTCGATCAAACTTGGAAGATCAATAATTTCTTCCCTTTCCTTAAAACTCACCCGATGTGGGGCTTTTCTTAGCATTGAGTCTGCTCCTGGGGTAAATTCTTTAATAAAAATTGCATCTTATTTTTTGAGTCAACTTTGTAAAGTTTTTTTAACTTTCGTTGCACGCCTTCCTCAAATATGATGAGCAGAAGGCCACAAGGCCTCTGCTCAACTAGTTCTTAAGCAAATGTGAATGATCTTAAAGACCAGTCAAAGTTACCTTACCGCCAGCTTCAGCGATCTTCTTAGCAATCTCATTCGCTTCTGCTTTTGGAGAGCTCTCTTTTAATACTTTGGGAGCTCCTTCAACCAGATCTTTCGCTTCTTTTAGACCCAGACCTGTGGCTTCACGTACAACTTTGATCACGCCAATCTTCTTGTCAGCAGGGCTCACTTCTAAGGTGATTTTAAAATCTGTAGATTCTTTTGCCTCTGCTGCTGCAGGCGCTGCTGCCGCTGGGCCTGCTGCCATCATCATAGGTGCAGCTGCGGCTTTGACTCCCCATTTTTCTTCAAGAAGCCCTTTTAACTTAGACATATCTAATACGCTAAGTTGGCTTAATTGTTCGACTAAATTATCAAGATTTTGTTGGGTACTCACGTCTTACCTCTCCAATATGGTTTAAAATTAACTTTTTTTGTTTTCTAAGCAGTATAGCACACTTGTTAGTAGAGCTTCCATTGTCGAAAGCGTTTGCGAAAGCGGCGCTTCTAATAATCCTAAGAATTGCGCTCTCATTTCATCTTTTGAAGGCAGCTCTGAAAGCGCTTTCACATCTGCGCTGTTGTAGAGCTTTCCTTCAAATCTACCGCCAAGAACTTCAAGCACATCTTCATGATCTTTCCTAAATTGAAAAATCGATTTAGTGGCCTGAATAGGATCTTCATTTAAGAAAACCACTCCAATATGACCCTGCAAAGCCTCACGCTCAAAAGGGATCCCTTCAGCTGCAGCTGCTTTAATCAATATCCGTTTTCCCATCACAGAAAACGTACCGCCACTACTAGACAATTTGATACGCAGTTCAGAAGCCAAATTAGGATCCAGTTTCTGGTATCGGGTCAATACAAATCCTTTCGATTGCTTAATCTTGTCTTTGATCTCATCGAGTAATAGTTCTTTTGCCGCTATCATGTCTTACCTCAAGTAGTAGAAGTCTCTATAATTTTGCTCGTATCAACTTTCAGCCCGGGGCCCATAGTTGACGAGAGGACCAAGCCTCTAATAAATTCGCCTTTAGCTGTGGAAGGTCTAGATTTCATGACCGCATTTAAAAAAACCTTCACATTATCTGCCAATTTATCTTTTTCAAAAGAGAGTTTGCCAACCAGATTATTAATCACGCCCATTTTATCTGATTTAAACTCTACTTTTCCGGCTTTCACTTCGGCCACCGTCTTGCCAATATCATTGGTCACTGTGCCTGCTTTAGGAGTGGGCATGAGGCCACGTGGACCGAGCACTTTTCCTAATTTACCCACTTCACGCATCATGTCTGGCGTGGCAATCATCGCATCAAAATCGATCCAGCCGCCTTTAATTTTTTCGATCAGTTCGTCGCTTCCTGCATAATCGGCACCGGCCTCTGTGGCTTCTTTGATCTTATCGCCTCGAGCGAGCACCAATACGACCACCTTTTTCCCAATTCCATGGGGCAAAGAGACCGTGCCGCGCACCTGCTGCTCCGATTTTTTAATATCGATTCCAGATCTCACAGAAACATCGACCGATTGGTCAAATTTCACTCCAGGACATTTCTTCAAAAGATCTATCGCCTCATCCAGAGTATATAGCTTTTGCGCATCCACTAACTTTGCAATCTCACTGATTCTTTTGCTTCTTTGCTTCTTCATGGTTTTATCCTTCGATATCGACGCCCATAGAACGCGCTGTGCCCATGACAAGCCGCATTGCAGCATCCATGGAGCCTACGCGCAGATCAGGGTATTTTAATTTTGCAATCGTTTCTACTTGGGATTTGTTCATTTTTCCCACTTTATCCCGGTTAGGAACGCCTGAGCCTGACTCTTTTCCAATCGCTTTTAAAATCAGTTGCGAGACAGGGGGCTGCTTAGTGATAAAAGTAAATGTTTTGTCCGAAAACACAGAGATGATGACAGGCAGAATGTCGCCCGCCTGATTCTGCGTTTTGGCATTAAACTCTTTGCAAAAAGCCATGATATTCACTTGGGCCGCACCTAATGCAGGACCAATAGGGGGCGCAGGATTCGCTTTGCCTGCGGGAATCTGTAACTTAATTGTTTTGACTAATTTCTTTGCCATTCTTTTCTTCCTTATCCTACTTCCATTCCTTCAGGAACTTGTTCGACTTGCCAGAATTCAAGATCGTCCACACGGGTCTCCCTTCCAAAAATGGAGACCATCACACTCAAACGGCCCTTGTCATGGAATACTTCGATCACATTGCCAATAAAGTTCACAAATACGCCATCTGTGATCTTGACGCGGTCGCCCGGAGCAATTTTATGTTTCTGAACCACACTGGCTTTTTTCGATTCCAATTCTGCTAGAATTTCTTTCACTTCATCTTCAGAAAGTGGGGTCGGTTTTTCTCCCCCTAAAAAGCTCAAAACCCCTGTGGTATCGCGCACAAACATCCAAGAATCATCTGTCAGATTCATCTTAATCAAAAGATAACCAGGCCAGAGCCGCTTTTCTGTCACGCGCTGCTGACCGCGCTTCACCTCTGCCACATTTTCAGTCGGCATAAGAATCTCACTGATCAGCTCACTCATCCCTTTCGATTCACGGTTGTCCTCAAGTGTCTTTTTCACTTTTTTTTCTTGGCCGGAAACGACTTGAACTACGTACCATTTATGCGTCATATTCTTTCTCTACCCAAAAATAAAATGAACGGTCATTTTGATTAATTCCAGGGCGCCTTTGATCGCTAAGTCCATCACATAGATGCCTAGCCCAAAAACAATTGTGGAAAACACAACAATCTTTGTGCAGGTAAGTAATTCCGCCTTTGTTGTCCAAGAGACCTTTTTAAGTTCTTCTTTTAGCTCCTTGATAAAAGAAAAAGAGAGTCTCTTTTTCCCTTCTACAGAAGGAGGGGTCGTCTTTAACTTGACATCCATTAACTGACTCATCTGCTTTAGAGTCCCAACCTTTTTAATTTAATCAACGAGTGTGGAGGGGATCGAACCCCCGACATGCGACTTTGGAGATCGCTGCTCTACCAGCTGAGCTACACACCCAAAGGCACTCGCCTTTTTCCACCTACTGCAAAATTTTAGAAACAGTTCCTGCTCCAATTGTTTTGCCGCCTTCACGGATCGCAAAACGCATTCCTTCTTCCATCGCAATCGGACTGATCAATTCTGCAGTGATCTCAACGTTATCTCCAGGCATTACCATCTCCACACCTTCAGGCAGAGTGACCGTTCCAGTCACGTCTGTTGTTCTGAAGTAGAACTGTGGGCGATAGCCAGCAAAGAACGGCTTATGACGCCCGCCCTCTTCTTTAGTGAGAACGTAAACAGTCCCTTTAAATTTCGTGTGTGGTTTGCAGCTGTGAGGAGCGCAAAGCACCATTCCCCGCTCAATGTCATTTTTCTCGATTCCGCGTAAGAGAATACCGACGTTTTCGCCAGCTCTTGCCTCTTCGAGGATTTTATTGAACATCTCAAGACCAGTAGCCACAGTTTCTCGTGTGGGTTTAATTCCTACCAGTTCTAATTTATCGTTCACTTTCACTACGCCTCTTTCCACTCTTCCAGTAGCCACAGTTCCGCGACCAGAGATGGAGAACACGTCCTCAACAGGCATCAAGAAGGGTTTGTCTACTTCTCGTGCAGGAGTCGGGATTTTTTCATCCACGGTGTCCAAAAGCTGCATGATCGATTTTACATAAGCATCTTCGCCTTCGAGCGCTTTTAGAGCAGAACCGCGGATGATAGGCACATTTTTATAGCCCTGTTTTTCGAGAAGCTCAGTGAGCTCCATTTCCACTAAGTCTACAAGCTCTTCGTCGCCTTTGCCGATCATGTCCATTTTGTTTAAAAAGACCACGATGGCAGGAACGCCTACTTGGCGTGCTAAAAGAATATGTTCGCGTGTTTGAGGCATCGCACCGTCTGTTGCAGAAACAACCAGAATCGCTCCGTCCATTTGGGCAGCACCGGTGATCATGTTTTTCACATAGTCAGCGTGACCTGGACAGTCAACGTGCGCATAGTGACGTTTATCAGTCTCATACTCTACGTGAGAGGAATTAATGGTGATCCCGCGCGCTTTTTCTTCAGGTGAATTATCGATCGATGCATAGTCACGATATTTCGCTTTTCCACGCGCCGCAAGAACTTTCGTGATCGCTGCAGTTAGAGAAGTTTTACCATGGTCAACGTGGCCAATGGTTCCCACGTTTACGTGTGGTTTGGTTCTCTGAAATGTCTCTTTTGCCATTATATCCTCCGTTAAGGTCCAGTAGTTAATTTTGTTTGCCCAAAATAGGAATCGAACCTACGACCTTTTGCTTACCATGCAAGTGCTC
>CAZMTP010000042.1:0-13458 GCA_964569185.1 uncultured bacterium | reverse complement strand
ATAGCTTTTCTATAGTTTTTAATTCTTCTGGGGATCTTGCCTATGCATGTTCAAATCCAAACCTCTTTGTCATCGATACGGCCACTAGCAGCGTCATTCAAACAATTGCCGCAAATCCAGTGGCTTATTTTGGCGCTATTACTCCTTCTGCTTCTCCTACGCCTTCCGGTTCTTCTACATTTCGGGGGTCGCAGGTGAATAACCGTTTTCTGAGCCAGTCTGATCTAGTTAATGTCCTCCTCTGGGAAGCCCCTAATAACTTTTCCCCTGTGACCTATACTATTTTTCGTGATGCGGCACTGACCGATATTGCCGGAGTAGTGCCTGCCAGCACACTTAGTTTTGAAGACCATAATCGTCGAAAAAAACAATTTTACACCTATTACTTGGTAGCGACAAATGCCCAAGGCAACACGATGAATTTGGGAAGCATTACAGTGACTCCTATTTCTTAACTTATTTACTATCATTAAGTTAAGTAGAATCTTGTTGAAATTAAATTAAAAAAAAGGTATCATATCCCTTTTCAATAGGATTCTATGAAAAAAGATAATAAATTCTCGAATCAGGCCCTAGCTCGCGTAAAACAGCTTTTTACTAAGGAACCCAAGAAAGCTGCCCCAAATAGCCAATTTTTTGGCCCAGAACGGGCTTATGACTACTTAAAGCTGCCTCGTATGCTGATGGGCAAACAGCACCTAGACCCGGCTATAAAAGGGAAACAGGAGTGGTCGAAAAAGCAGGTGAGTTGCAATGCAATCTCGCAATGTTCTTTAAGTCCTAAATATCTGATGCATCTTCTTTTGGAGCTTAAATCCCTTCAAAAGAATCGAAAGGTAAAAAAGCTCTATCTTAAAGAGCATCTACTTGCCAAACGCAATTTTCAAAATATGGGCAAAGAAATGCATGAATGGATGGCATCCCATCTTTCCCATAAAGTTAAGCCTATTTCTGAAGACAAGATCCAAGAAGAGGATGAACACTCTTGGGAAGATTATCACAGACATAAAGAAGAAAGACAATTTCTGATCACCCGAGTGATTAAGTATCTCCTAGACTAATTTAACTTGCCCTTGCCCGAGTCCGAGTTCCGTCAAAACCAAACAGGATAAGCAGGATCGCTAAAGCGGCAGGATAGACAGGATGGCTATTCTCTTTAACGGGCACGATTGCTTGGTTATTAAGTCTTTTTGGCAAAGCCGGAATAGCTAGTCTTCAGGGAAGGGGTAAAGACAAAACGAAATTCTGGATCTACTTTTCTTGTAAATACCATTTTCCAAAAACTCACCGTTTTAAAATCAGGGCGAATCCCAAGAATTTCTTCTACTTCCAGCTGATGGCATGAACACATTCTTTCTAGTTCTTGAGGTTTAATAAAGAGGGGATAGACATGCATACGCGGGGGATGATTAGAAAAACACCATTCTACTCCCTTAATCACTATGAAATAACTGGTCCAATTGCGATTAAAAGTGTGAAAAAAGAAAAGTCCCCCTTTTTTTAAGACTCTCGAAGCCTCTTGGATCACACATTCTGGTTTTTCTACATGTTCTAAAAGATCCATAGCGGACACCACATCAAATGTCTCCGCAGGAAAAGGAAGCTCATAGGCGCTGGCAAGAAAGTATTGAACGCTGTTTGTCACATCGTTTTTTCGAGCCATATTCAAACTGTTTTCAGAAAGGTCGATGCCAGAAACTCTGTGGCCTTTTTTGGCCAGATCATTGGTTAAAAAACCGCCCCCACATCCCACATCTAAAACAGCGCAACAATTTCCTATTTTTTCTTCGATTACTTTTTCAATCCAAGGATTGCGAAGCACATTTTCTGCACGTAGCAAAGCAATCGGATGGTCGTGAGATTCATACCACATCTCTTCAAGATCATCATAAAAAGCATTATTTATGGGGATGTGCTTTTTTCTTTCCATATAAAATTCCAATAGACAATTTGGTAGAGCAGGAATAGAAGAACGCCTCCTGTTTGCACCATTAAAAATTGACGAAGTATTTCAGGTTGGTCCAGCCACCTTGTAAGCCAAGAAGCAGTGTCATGTTCAGAACCGGCAAACCAGATGAGGCCTAAAGCAGAAAGGACAACGGGATGATTGAGAAAGAGCAGTGCATGGAGCCAATTTTCAGAGGCAGGGCAGTGATGCTTATGGACAAATTCATCTTTTGTCACAAACAAACAGGAAAAAAGAGAAAGCGCGATATACCATTTAAGCGCCAGAGGAGAAAAGGGGATATAGAGCACAAATAAAAAACAGAGCAATACGCTTAACGTATCCAAGGGATGGCCAATTCTTTCCCAGCGTGGAAGGCCCCGTTTTAGATGAAAATAACCTTCATCAATACCGATCACGATGAGCTGCAAAATAAAAGGGATTGTGATTAATAAATACATCGTTACATTACCTTCATAAATAGCGCGCCAGAAATGGTTAGGCCTGGACCAAACGCAAGACTGACAATCAACTCTTCTGATTGTACACTTTTATCATTTAAAAGTTTTTCCCAAACGTGAGGCAGCGTAGCAGAAGACATATTGCCATAGGATAATAAAATCTCTTTGCTATGACTAATCTGCTCTGCAGTCAGTCCAAGCTGCTTTGCTACAAGCTCGATGATTTTCGGTCCTCCTGGGTGAATGGCAAAATGGGCATTTTTTAGTTTTTCGATGGTCACGTTTGCCTTTTTTGCAAGAAGCATCAAATAGTTTTCAATGCCGCGCGCAATCAGCACCGGTACCTCTTTTGCAATTGTAAGATGAAATCCAGATTCTTTAGTATTCCAAGTCATGCTTGCTGTTGATTCTGATACAATAGATTCATGTAGCGCTAATACTTTCAAATAAGGGGAGTGGCGCGGCTCTTTGTTCACTGTATATTTGATGAACCCATCAGCAAATAGACTTTGCACAATCAATTGTTCTGTCGTATGAACAAAATTATTTAGATGCAATGTACACATTTCTGTATGCACAATATCAGTAGTTTCACCATGCGCATGTAAATAGCCTTGGCCTATTCTAATCGCTGGAATGGCTGCATAACAGCCCATATGATAGGCATTTGTGACACAGACCGTATCTCCTAAGTTTCTTTTCGAAATCAGCTGCTGCACGGGACTAGGTGCTACATAGCCAGTACAGCTGACTTGGATGATATGCGGTGCAAAAGAGTGATTTTCAGGATAAAACTGTGCAAGAACTTTAGAGACCTCTTGATCAAAAAAAGCCATTTTATGAGACAGACCGCCTTCTTTGACATACGCTAATGTGCTGAGTGGAAAATAGCCCCGTTTTTGTATCTTATCCGTTCCCAATCCTAACCCGGCTATCTTTTGTCTTAATATTTGCAAAAACGATTCCGCATTAACAGAAGGGTTCACTAAAGTTTCTGCTTTTGTATGTCCCTGTGCAATGAGCTCTAAAAGATAATCCTGCGTCTGTTCATGTTGCGGTCGTACAATCTGAAAATCGGTTAAACAAGCCATTTTACGATAAGTACCATATCGCCAGACTAAATACAATCATTTTTAGAAAATCATTAATAAACCAGTGACAACCAAAAAAATCCCGAATATTTTTCTTAGTCTGTTATAAATCACGAATATCCTCAATCGCAGATTTTACTTTTTCTAATTTAGAGTGATTTGGTAAATTGAAAAAAATTTATTGGATTGTGAAAATGAGACATTTTTCATATTTCTTATCTTCTGTACTGTTATTGCATCCATTTTTGCATGCCACTGATGGCACTTGGTCTGCAGTGGTGTCTGGTGATTGGAGCAACGGTGCTAACTGGGTGGCAGGCAATGTGGCCAATACACCCTTACCTGCAACAGCTACTTTTCCTGACACAGCCACTCTTACTGTTAACGTAGACAATGGAATCCCTGGAGGACCCACGATTCAGCGTCTGACTTTTACAGGATCCAGTGCAAACATTTATACTTTTAGAAGCACGGGCGGCGGAAAACTGAATTTTATTAATAATGGCGCCACCGCTCCTCAAATTGATACTACAGTGTCTTTGTCCAATCCTCAACAATTTGGGGCTGTTGGAAATCCTCTTGATGTCACCATTACTACTCCTGGGGCTGAGCCTTTACAAATTCTACTCCCAGTTAATAATGAATATGATTTTGTTGGAACAATTTCAGGTGTAGGAACGCTCCTTACTGCGCTTAATGCAAATTCTGTACTTTCTTTAAATATCACTGGTACTTGGAGCGGATCGATTAGCCCCCTATTAGGAGGTGCAGCTTTTGGCAACACAGGAATAGTGAAATATCAAAAAGATGGCGCTTTCCCAACAAGCACACTTAATGATTTTGGAATTTCCCTTATTGGAAGTACTGAGCTTCAAATGAATGCCACGATGACTCCGGCAAATGCTTTTTTTTTGCAAACCGCACCAAACGCTACTGATCCCTCCAAAGTGACTCAAGGGAATGGCATTGATGTTTATTTAAATGGGCTTAGTTCGAATAATAGTGTGGCTCCTACCGTGACTTTAGATTCCATGACAGGGGCACTGTTTCAAATACAAAATGGTACAACAACCTATTCTGGCCATATGGATGGGGGGATCGCCTCTGCATCTACCGATCCTACAGCGGGCAGTCGACTGGTCATTGCATCACCTGCTGTATTCACATTCGGTGGCGGTAACCCTAGAACCTTTGTCGCACGCACTTTTGTTGCATCAGGAGCCACCCTGGCAGCTGAAGCAGGAACGCCTGCCGGTGTTTTTGGGGCTTCTGGATCAAATTCCGCTCTTTACGTGAGGTCAGGAGGAAGTGTTATTTTCAATGGGGGAAACACTCTTAACAAAGACTTTAGATTAAATGGCCCGGGTGTGGCCGCTGCAGGAGCCATTCAATCTATGGGCGGCACTAACACGATCCTTGGCGATGTAGTACTTGGATGGGCGGGGGGACCAGAAGTAGCTGCAGCTGTCACCATTAACTGCCCAGTCAATTTGTCCATCACAGGTATCGTTTCTGGAGCACAAAAATTAACCAAAACTGGGGTAGCAACTTTACAACTTTTTCCAGGAGCTGGCAATAATACCTTTACTTTTCCTCCAGAGGTCCAAACAGGCATATTAGAAGGAAATACGGCTGGTTTTCCGACAGATATTTTAGTCGATGTCGGTGCAATGGTTAAATTCACTCAGGTTTCTACTGGAACTTATGCTCAAGCCATTTCTGGCAATGGAAGTGTCATTAAAGAAGGGGCGGGAAGGCTTATTTTTTCCGGAGCAAACACCTACGCAGGCGGCACAATGGTTAATACGGGAATTTTAGAAGGAACCACCACCAGTTTGCAAGGCGGTATTACAAACAATGCCACGCTTTCATTCAACCAAGGTGTCTCTGGCAGCTTTGGAGGCGTTGTTGGCGGGGGCGGTACTTTAACCATTGATAGTAGCGCCGGAGCAAGTGTAGTGACTTTTACAAATGTCCAAACTTATACCGGTCCCACAATTATTAATAACAATGCCGTCAACAATCCTACTTTTAAAATGACACTGGCCAATTCCATATCAACCTCAAGTGGTCTGACTGTGAATAGTGGAGGCACTTTTGATTTAAATAGCACTAACCAAGGAGTTCAAGACCTTTCAGGAGCAGGAAATATTACTCTTGGTACAGCCACTTTATCAGTCACTCCTAGCTCTCCATCCACCACTTTTTCAGGAACCATTGGCGGTATAGGTGGCGTGACTAAATTGGGAGCGGGTACGACATTAAATTTAACAGGCGTGAATACTTATGGAGGAGTGACCACAGTAACTGCAGGGACTCTTGTTGGTAATACAGATAGCATTCCTGCCAATGCTACAAACAATGCCACTTTGATTTTTGATCAAAATAGTTCTGCAACTTATGCGGCCACATTATCAGGAGTGGGAACTTTTAGAAAACAGGGGACAGCTACGTTAAGTTTCAATTCTCCACAAACCCAAGGACCGGTTTTCATTGATACAGGCATGTTGAACTTCATCGGCAATCCTACATTCACTACCACCGGCTTGACCGTAGCTTCTGGAGCCTCTCTTACAGGTACCGGAACCATTAGTGGCCCCACCACAGTTTCGGGTACCGTATCTCCAGGAAATTCTATTGGAACAATCACAGGAAGTTCTTTTAGTTTTGGAGCAGGGTCTACTTTATCGATACAGGTAGATAGCACTTTATCTTCTGAGGTGATTTCAACAGGTGCATTTACTATCTCACCTGGAGCCACATTGCAAATCGTGCCCCTGGCAGCGCCCGCTGTCAGTCAATACACTATTGTGCTTGGAAATCCTGTGACCGGAACTTTTAGTAATGTGGTTGTGACATCGCCTATTTTCACTCCACAAGTGATCTATTTTGTTGACCATATTATACTCTCGCTGGGCAGTTCAATGCCCAATTTCAATGGGATTATTTTACCTGGAAACGCAGGCAGAGTCCTTCCTGCTTTGAGTGCATTAGATCCTTTTGCTAGTGCCTGCTTATTAAATCTTTTTCTCTCTTTAGACATCACATCTAATGCGACATTGACAAGCCAAGTGAATCAGCTTCAGCCTGCTTTGTTCAATGCATTTCCGATTTCTGAAGAAAGCTGTACCATCACTTTAAGAGAGTTGATCAGCCAGCGATTGGACTCACAACGATACAAATGTGAAGATGTTTTCTTTTGTCCAGGCCAGGATTTCTGGATTGCACCTTTTGGCAATTTCCTACATCAGGGCAAAAAAGAGGGCGGGGCAAGCGTTCCTGGCTTTGCTACTAATTCGGCAGGGATTGCTTTAGGTTATGATCATCCGATCAATTCTACGTTCCTTATAGGAGGTAGCCTTGCCTATAGTTATTCGCATCTCTCCATTGGTAATTCACACAATGCAGGGGGAGGAAGAGGACAAACAAATACTGGTTATGCTGTTTTTTATTCTTCAGCATATAAGGACCATTTCTTTTTTGATCTGGCATTGACAGGTGCCATCAACTGGTTTAGCGGCTCACGAAATATTGAATTTGGCAGTATTGCCACGACTGTGGATGCTAAACCGCATCATAACAATAGAGGATATGAAGGCGCAGGACATGTGGCCCTAGGCTTTCCTTTAGGGCCTACGGGTCCATTATGCGATGCCTGGTGCACACCCTATGTTATGGCCGATTATATCTTCATCCATGAAACTAGTTATAAAGAAACCCATGCCGATTGCTTGGATCTTGCTGTAAAAGCAAAAAATTCTGATCTTCTTCGCGTTGAAGAAGGTTTCCGCATTTCTTCTTGCAAAATCTTTTCTTGTATAACAATGGTACCAGAGGTTAGGCTTGCTGCGGCAGAAGAGTGGCGTTTTCAAGGCAAAAAAACAACTGCCCATTTTAGAGTAGGAGATGTCAATTTCACTGTAGATGGAATATCACCCAATCGACTACTTTTTGTGCCTGGTATCGGTATGACTACCTACTTTTTCAATAACCAGTCTATTCTTTCAATGAAACTCGACGGAGAAATCGCGCACCACTATTGGAACGTGAAAGCCGAACTAGAATTTAGCCAACGCTTTTAAAATAGATGTTTGAGGGTATTACATATGATCAACTCTGAAAAATTTCTTTTCAGTTTATTGTTTAGTGTTTCTTGCACTACATCCCACTTTCTTTTTGCAACCAATTGCACTGGAACTTGGATTCTAGATAACGATGGAAACTGGGATGATTGTGCTAACTGGTCAGGAACATGCGGCTGTCCGCCGGCTAATAATTTTCCTAATGGCACTACCGCCACGGCAAGCTTACCTACTACCATCACCGCACCACGTACCGTCACTTTATCCGCAACAGATATTACAATTGGAGGGCCGTTGGCAATGAGCTTTAATAGTGATTTTGCCTATACGATTACGGGACCTCACACACTCAATTTTCCAGTTGGCGCTTCTTCGATTTTTTTGAGTACGGGACAAGGCAGTCATCTGATTAGCTGTTCTTCAATTCAATTAGCTGGGTCATCTCTTACGATTAGCAATAGTACTCCAGCTAGTAGTACGTTTACAATTTCAAGTAATATCCAACAAACAGTGGCGAGCAGTATTACCTATAGTGGAGGTTCAAATACTCTTGTACTTTCAGGCAATAATAGTTGGGGGGGATTTCCCAATTGTTTTGATTTGGCGGGAGGAAGAGTATCTGTTGCTTCAGAAAACAATTTACCAAATAGTACATTGTCCTCTATTCACGTAGCAAATCCGTCCATTTTACAAATCACTGGAACAGGGTTTAATTACAATAAAAACTTTTTATTATCAAATACTCTAACAACAGAGGTGCCAGCAGCCACGGCTACGCTCGGTGGCGTGCTCAGTGGTGGTGGAGGCCTCACCAAACAAAATGGGGGGATACTCATTCTAACAGGCAGTAATACTTATAGCGGGATAACACAGGTAAGTGGGGGGACTTTACAAGTCGATGGTTCCTTAAATAGTGCAGGAACTGTGACTGTTGATTCAGGAACAACATTATCAGGCAGAGGTACTGTAGGCAACACAACCATCAATGGAAATATTGCCCCTGGCGATTCAATAGGAACAATAAATACAAACAATCTGACTATTAGCGGTACGGGAACTTTAATTAATGAACTTTCTCCTAGTGCCACAGATTTGATTAACGCATCAGGAATCGTGACATTAAGCGGGGGTTCTACTTTAACTGTACTGGCAGCTTTTGGCGCTTATACGTCAGGTACTCACTATCTTATTATCCAATCTCCGAGTGCCATTATGGGAACATTTACAAATTTGAATTTCCCAGCAGGATTTAATTTTACTGTTGACTATTCCATGTTTGGTCAAGTGTTTCTTATTCTTAACTCCATGATTCCTTTTCCACAAAGCGCTGCTTTTTCAATCAATCCACGTAATGTGGCAAATTATATCAATAGCATAACACTTTTATCTGGAACCGATCTTTTTAATGTAGTGGATGCCATTGCCAGTTCCAGTGATCCTGAAGCAGGCTTAAACCAACTTCATCCTGCGCTTTATAATGTTTATTCGCTCTCGCAAGAAAACAGCACCTTTAGTGTACGTAAAACGATCACAGACAGATTATGGATATATGAGCAGGATTCATGCCTTTGTTTACATACCTGCTGTCCTGTATGGAATGTGTGGGTGACCCCATTTGTGGAATGGGCCCATCAAGTCTCCATGCATGAGCAGCTTGGGTTTCGCACTTGGACAACAGGAGCCACAGTGGGGGCAGATAGACAATGGGACTGTTTTGCTGCAGGCGCTATCTTAGCTTACACTTATAACCATATTGGATGGACACAATCTAATACCAATGGACAAGTACAAAGCGGCTATGGCGGTCTTTATGCTAGCTGGAACAGGGACTGGTATTATGTCGAGGGAGCCTTTATCGGCGCTTATAATCATTATCATGGAAAAAGAGGTATTTTTATTGAAGGAGCTACCTCCACCATCGATCGTTCTGCCCATAGTTCCCATAATGGATATACTCTTGATGGATATTTGGAAGGCGGTCTTAGTTTTGATCTCAACTTTGGCTGCTATTCTTCTACGATCAATCCGTTTGTCGGCTTTGATGGGCTTTACATACATAGAGGAAGTTTTTCAGAGCATGGGGCCGATTCGATTAATTTAGATGTCCGCTCTAATAATGCAAGCCTTCTTCGTTCTGAAATTGGCTTCAATTGGGCTTTTTATTTGAAATATTGTAATTGGTCCTTGGTGCCTGAATTTGGTCTTAGTTATGTCAACGAATCGCGCTTCAATGGCAAGAAGGAAAAAGCAAGCTTCCAGGATATTGATTCTACATTTGATGCCTTTGGTTTAAATCCATCGCGGAACTTAATTGTGCCTGAGGTGGGTTTCATGAGTTATTTCTGGGATGATACTCTTTCTTTCTCAGTTTATTATGATGCCGAGCTTGAAATACGCAAACAAGGCTTAGCGAAAAAATACTGGACACAAGAAGTGATGGTGCGCGCCCTGTATCGTTTTTAAAGGTACTTGCAAAAGTCTAGTTTGGGCTAAAATAATGTCTGATAATACACGTTATGTATTAATCATTGAAAGACGGATGATCGGTCATTTCCGCTTTAGCTTGCCATAAAATGCATACACAGAGACAAGCCGCGCCACCAGGATCGCAATGTAAAACTGGCCGATGATGCCTTCTATGATGGTAGCTGTTTGGCCCGCATCCCTTAAAGGCGTAATATCACCAAATCCGATTGCCAAGAGTGTGATAAAGCTATAATAGAGCATCTCAGAAAGATACTGGTTAAAAGAAAAGGTAGAAACTTCTCGAATCAGATGAAATGAGCCTGGATGCACATACTCGATCAGATAGTAAATATAGGCAAAAGCAAATCCGATCATAAAATAGGCACAGATCACTCCCCTCAGCACTTCCAGATTCACTTTAGGCCGCAATAACACATCAGAGACAATAGAACCTGTGCAAAGCAGCATAAAAATTGTGGTCAACACCGCATCGGTCACAAAGAGCGGCTCCAAAGGATGAAATAGATTGATCCAGGTGAGCACAAGCGCTGGGACCATTAAAAATCCGGTGATGATTTTCACAGTGCGGCGGTGGATCACATTAAAAATGGCAGAAAAAAAGACCAGCGTCAGCAGCAGTTTCCAAATACCTAAATAGACAAAACCGCGGTCATAAGGTCTAAAAATAAAAAGCAGCGAAAGGCAAAGAAGAAGGAAATTGTAATGCCCACTAAAAAAAGGGCGCAGCTTCCTTAACATAACCGGACTATCTAGCAAAAATTAGCTAATGTCAAGTGGGTATTTGTGGATCATACCCGTTTCCTTATCCTGTAAAGTCAGTGTGAAATTAGGACGATAATCTTGCTGTTTTACAAAAAGGATCCGATTAATTGTAGAATAGGCTGGAATAATCTCTTCATAATTTTTGATCGTCTTAGCTGTGTAATCATGGCGCATTTTTTTCTGGTTCTTGTAAGTGATCACTCCGTCAATGGTGCTAGGCACTAGAAAAGGCCAAAAAAAGAACGAAGCGGCTTTAAGTGCTATAGAGCGTGGAAGAGCTTCCTTTAAAAATTGTCCTGCAATCTGGTTTCCTGTGATGAGCGGCAAATCTACTGAAAGATCGCCAAGACCAAGGGGTTTTGAACTATTATTTTGAATGGAAATTTGAATCGGCTGGTAGCCTTTAGCCAATAGGTCATAATTTAAATAGTTTTTACTATCATTTGCAGTATAAGCTTTTGCTTGTACATAGATCCCTTCGTCTTGAAATGCAGTCACACTATCCTGGCTTGCCAACGGCATTACATGATAATTTCCAGGTTTAGTTAAAAATAATAAGCAGCCAAATGTAGTAAAAGAAATTAATAGTAATTTAATTATATTTTTAAACAAAATATTCACCATTTTTAAATGGAATTATAAGGTTAAATTAGTTTTTATTGCAAGGAAACTACGCTTTTCAAAAAATTAAGAACTAATTAAAGTGAAGAACATGATCAAGTTCATTATACGCGTTTTTATTCTGGCTGGGGTAATTTTAGGCATTGCCCACATTCTGCCCGGCATGACAGTGCCTCATTTTGAAAATGCGCTGATTTTTGCCTTTGTGGCGGCGATTTTAAATGCCACGATCACTCCTGTTTTAATCGTGATCTCTTTCCCGCTCACTGTGATGACAGTAGGGATTTTTGCGCTTTTAATTAACGCTTTTGTATTTTGGCTGGCCAGTCTTTTGTCCTATGGGATCGAGATCCACTCTTTTTGGGCCGCTTTTTGGGGTGGGCTCATCGTCTGGGCGGCAAGCGCTTTCCTTAACCGCTGGCTCGTAGAATATTAACGCGCTTTTTTTAATTTTTTAAGCACATAGCTCTCTAGAAATTCTTTAGCTTCTTGCTCTGTCTTAAACGGTGCACGGCCCTTAATTTTTTCGCAGCGATCATCTTCAAAGATAGTGGCTTCCCATGAGGAAATGTCTCCTGTGTAATCATAGACTTTTTCCACAACCAAATGCTCAAAATTTTGCAGACGAAAGTAGTCGGGATAGCGCAAATCCTGGATCCAGGTGAAATTCTGTTCTTCTGGTAGCATGCCTCCTCCTCTTCTTTTTTAAATAACTATAAAAATCGATTTTAAGCAATAATGCCACTGAATATGAAACAAAAGAAAAAAAAATCGTCGCTTTGGGCCGTGATCGTTGCCATTTTGCTGGCCATTGTTATTGGCACATGGACTGGGACCACCGCCTCAATATTTGGCATCACCTTTTATTCCATTTATGATCTTATAGGAAAAATCTTCATCAATGCGCTGACTTTAATTGTGGTGCCGCTTGTATCCACATCGATCATCACCGGCATTGCGCGGATCGCAGGAGAGTCTTCTTTTGGCCGCTTAGGGCTCAAAACCTTTGGCTTCTATCTTTTCACTAGTTTTTTAGCCATTTTAATTGGAATCTTTCTTGTGAACCTGATTGAACCGGGCCAAGCATTCACTACGAAACCTGAGATTGAATCGGCACAGTTGACCCGTTTTGAAAACAAATTGGAAGAAAGTGGTCTCAACCGCCTCGCCCGCCTTTTTTTAGATATTGTCCCCTCAAACATTGTTGAAGCTTTTTCCAAAGGCAATATGCTGGGACTGATCTTTTTTAGCCTACTTTTTGGTTATGCCCTTTCGCGCATTGAATCTGCTTCTACAGTGGTCGGATTTTGCCAAGGACTGTTTCAAGCCACACTTTACATGACTCATATCATCATGAAATTTCTGCCTTTGGGCGTCTTTTTTCTGGTCGCCAAAGTCTTTGCAGAAACAGGAATAGAATCTCTGCAATCGGTCTATTATTTTTTCATCACCGTTCTGATAGGCCTTGCCCTCTTTTTCTTTATCGCGCTTCCACTTTTATTAAAATTTGTGGGAAAGGTCAATCCGATCAACCATTTTCGTGCGATGGCACCGGCGCTTGTCACTGCATTTTCTACAAGTTCCTCTGCCGCCTCGCTTCCGATCACGCTAGATTGTGTGGAAAAGCGTGCAGGCGTTTCCAATCGGATCTGCAGCTTGGTGATCCCCTTAGGCACTTCGATCAATCTTTCAGGCTCTGCTCTCTATGAAGCTGTAGCGGCTTTATTTGTGGCGCAGGCTTATGGGATACATCTCTCTTTTTGGACCCAGGTAGTGTTTGCTTTTGTCACCTTGCTCACCTCAATGGGCGTGGCAGGCGTGCCTTCAGGAAGCCTTGTGGCCATCATTGTGATTTTGAAAGCGATGGGCTTGCCCGTGGAAGGGATTGCCCTCTTCATAGCCGCTGACAGAATTTTAGATATGTGCCGCACCACAGTGAATGTGTTTAGCGATAGCTGCTGCGCCGTCCTTGTGGCCAAATCAGAAGGCGAGAAAAATATCCTAACCAA
>CAZMTP010000041.1:0-13732 GCA_964569185.1 uncultured bacterium | reverse complement strand
GGCGCTCTTCCCTAAAAAAATGCTGATCGCATTTTTTCAGGGCCCTACCCGCGTCACGTTGCAGAACCAATTAAAACTCCCAGACTTTGGATTTCCAATTGGGGCAACAGGGGGCGCAACGCAGCCCCCGATTGTCTATTCTCGCCTTTTTCTAGCTTCGACTGTATGCTGTTTTCCTTTAACGAAGGATACCCAATGAAAAAAAGTATAGCTTTCATCGTCATCTGTTTTTTTTCTGTTTCTCTGTGTGCAGCGGAGATCTTTTTTGAAGACGCCTCGCCAGAGGAATTTGAGTTGCTAGAACAGCTCGCTATGGACTCTAGCGCTTTTTGTGGCTACTGCGCTGTGCTAGAAGAAGGAATGAAAAATCCGTTCTGTATTTGTAAAGACCATTTTGATGGGACAGTGCGCGTCATGAAAAATCAATCGGGTATTATGGGATTTTATGCACTGCACCGCAATATAGATGCAGAAGATGGCACTTGGGTCAATCTTTTAAGCCATCTATTTCTAAAGCCAGAATATATTGGCCATGGCTATGGAAGAGCACTATTTGAAGAGGCGATGCGCGCTGCACGCGATGAATTGCACTGGGAAGCGCTCTTTTGGGAAAGTTTTCCAAAAGCGGTCGGATTTTATAAAAAAATGGGCGCGCAGCAAGTCGGTGAAACGCCCTGTAGTATTAATCCTGAATATAAATCGCAAATTCTTGTTTATTTGTTATACTAGTTTCTTCTTAACACAAGTCACGGCTACGAGCAGTCCTAAAGCAGCGACAAAAAGTGTCACAAAATTGATGTTGTAAAAAGCAGTGATGTAAGCGGAAAGATCACTTGTTCTCACATAGTTTTGTACAGGTTCTGGGAGTTGCTCTAGGACTTGAAGTGCAGAGGGTGTTTGTACTAGTAGCCCTTCAAATTGGCTCGGATTTAAATGGGCTGTCTCTGCATTTTGGGAGAGCGCGAGGACAAGTTTTTTGTCTTGGTAATAGAGCAAAAGCGCTCCTAAAATCGCCATCCCCAAAGTAGAAGCAAATTGTCTGACGGTGGAGGCAAGCCCTGAAGCCATGCCCCGTTTATGCTGAGGAACCTCATGCAGGGCCGCTGTAAAACTAGCACTAAAGACCATGGGGATCCCACAACCAAAAGGGATAATGGCAGACAAAAGCATTCCCCGATCTTTTAAATCGAATACATGCAAAAACCAGAGCAGGGATGAAAAAATTAAAACAAAACCGATTGTGACAGGCAGCCGGGGACCAAAACGGTCTAAAAGATAGCCCCCAATCGGCGCCGCAAAAATGACAGGGATATTAGCAAGAAGCGCTAATGTACCGGCTTCTAGAGGTGTAAATGCAAGCCCCGTTTGAAAATAAATAGCCCAAAAGACAGTGAGCATCACAATGAATTGGGTACAAAAAGTGCATGTGATCGCACCGACAAAACTGCGGCTCTTAAATAGTTTGAAATCGATAAAAGGGTCTTGGACATCGCGATCAAAAAAGGAAAGCAAGAGAATGAAAAAGATCCCTCCCAAGATCAACCCTAAGGTGAGTGGAGAGCTCCATCCCCATGCTCTAGATTGCATGATTCCGATCACAAGTGCACTAATCCCAATACTCATGGTAAAAAATCCAAAATAGTCAAAGCGCTCTTTTTTGATTTCTGATTTGGGGACAGAATAACTTGCTAAAAGAGTCCCAATGGCAGCAATCGGTAAATTAATCCAAAACAGATATCTCCAGCTGAAATACTGGGTAAGCAGTCCCCCTACAAAGGGTCCAAAAGAAAGGAATAGAGAACCGATGCTAATGTAGATTCCCATAGCTTTGCCCCGTTCATGTAAAGGGAATACGGAAAAAATAGTGAGGCCAGTGGAAGGAATGAGTAATGCGCCTCCAATGCCTTGAAAGACGCGACTCAAAATAAATCCCCAAGCTGTATTACTTAATCCACAAAAGGCAGAGGCCAGCGCAAACAGAACAATCCCATAGAAAAAGACTCTTTTTGAACCAAAAATATCACTTAATCTTCCTCCTGCAAGGACTAAAATAGACAGAGTCAGGGTATAACTATTAATGATCCATTGCAGTGCTAAGTCAGAAAAATTTAGTAGACGTTGGATCGTTGGAAGCGCTACAGGAAGAACCGTAATATCAATAAAAATCATGGAGATAGTGCAAGACATGGCAGCCAGCACCCACCATTTTCGATTCTTTTCTGTTAATTTAAACATAACTTTTCTGCGATCTGTACACAGTTCAAGGCCGCCCCTTTAAGAAGCTGATCCCCTACGACCCACATTTCAAGTGTATTGGGTTGTGTCAGATCTTGACGGATTCTACCGCAAAAGACGTTATCTTGAAAAGAAGCGTCGATTGGCATCGGAAAACGGTTCTGCTCCCAGTTCTCTAAAATGGTCAACCCGGCCGCTTCTTTCAGTTCCTTGAGGGCATCGGCGCGTGTGATGGGCGCCCGAAATTCCACGTTAAGGGCAATACTATGGGCACGCAATACAGGAACACGCACACATGTCACCGTAGTTTGAATTGTATCGTCTTCTAAAATTTTTCCTGTTTCCTGAATGATTTTTACCTCTTCTTCAGAAAATCCCTGTTCATTGACAGGAGAAGAATGGAGGAACAGATTAAAGGCATAAGGATGAGGAAATACAGTGCGCTTGAAGGGTTTATGATCTAAATAGGCCTTTGTTTCTAAAAGGAGTTCTTCAACAGCCCTCTGTCCTGCGCCGCTGGCTGCTTGATAAGTAGAGGCAACAATCCGTTTAATGCGATATTTTTTATGCAGGGGGGCAAGAGCCATCAGCATGACTGCCACAACGCAATTAGGACAGGAAAGAATGCCCTGATGGGTCTTTAACGCATGACCATTGACCTCGGGAATGACAAGAGGGACCTCTGGGTCCATGCGGAAAGCAGAGGTATTATCGATCACAATAGCCCCTGATTGTTTGGCTATAGGGACAAACTGCTTAGATACCCGTTTTCCTGCGCTAAAAAGGGCGATATCGACCCCTCTGAAGGAGGCGTCGCTTAGGGCCTCAATAGGCAGGGAAGCCCCTAAGAAATCGACCCTATTTCCTACTGATCTTTCCGAGGCAAAGCATTTAAGCTCTTTTAATGGAAAACGCCGTTTCTCCAAGACCTTTAATAGCTCTTTTCCTACAGCGCCTGTGGCTCCAACGATAGCGATTTTCATCCTAACCTATTTAGCCTCAAAGGATTAGTAAATTAAAAAACAGTTTTACTTATATTTAAATTTTTATTATAATTAACTATAAACAATTTACATAAAAATATGACAACTTCAATTAACCAACAACTAGTAATGTTTACTGGCGGCCTAAAAAATGCAGCAACACAAATTGCTGCTCTAGTGTCGTCTGAATACGATTTTCTAAAAAATAAGATTTTTGTCCCCACAAAGGAAGCTTTTAAGTCACAATTAGCAGGTAAAATTACTGCAACATTAGCTTCATTCCCTGTTGTACTAGGGTTAACGTTATTCACTACTTTATTTGTTCTGCTCATTGGGCCTTTCCTTTGCCTTACAGCGCAGGAAATGGGTGCATCAGAATCGATTCCTTATGTACAAATGAAGGAATTGGAAGGAGAAATAATAAGACCTTCTGAACCATTTAATCCAATGAATTTCCTAAGAGAAAATTGGGATTTTGATGAGGTAAGAAGGATCTATCTTTCCTACCCTATTTAAATTTCAGTAGCCTCAATCCATTAAAAACTACAAGCAAAGACGCTCCTGTATCGGCCGCAATCGCCATCCAGAGTGTGGCCAGTCCAAAAAAGGCCAATATTAAAAAGAGCGTTTTTACCCCCAAAGAAAATCCGATATTCTGTTTGATGATTTGCAGTGTGCGTCTGGAGTGGCGTATTAAGCGAGGAATGTTGGCTAAATCATCATTCATCAGAATGAGATCAGCCGTCTCAAAAGCGGCATCAGATCCCATAGCACCCATGGCAATGCCTAAGTTTGCTGCCGCCATCGCAGGCGCGTCATTGATACCATCTCCAATCATGGCAACCTGCTTATAATGGGCAACCAGTTTTTCTACATAGGCCACTTTGTCTTGCGGTAAAAGTTCTGCATAAAAGGTCTCAATGCCGCAAAATTTGGCAATGGCTTGCGCGGTGGGTCTATTATCGCCTGTCAGGAGCACAATTTTGTGTATGCCCAGCTCCTTAATTGTTAGGAGCGTTTCTTTAATGAATTTTCTAGGCTCGTCGGCCACACTGATGAGTCCACAGACATGAGAATAATCTCCAATGGCAATTACAGAATGGCCTGCATCTTCGAGTTCCAATGCTAGTTGATGCACCTCTTCTGTTTCCTGTCCTTTGTCGTGAAGGAAACGGTGGCTTCCAATCCAAAATGGTTTTCCTTCCACTAGAGCTTCCGCGCCCAATCCTTTATGGATTTTAAAATTTGTCGCATGCTTTGCAAAGATTCCTTTCTCTTCTGCTTTTTTTAAAATGGCATGGGCAATCGGATGTTCGCTTGGCTTTTCTAAGGCTAGTGCAATCTGTAGCAGTTCTTCTTCTGTGTGGCCATTTAAAGGGATAATTTTTTGCACAGTAGGACGGCCATAAGTAAGGGTCCCTGTTTTGTCTAGAGCAACGGCTTTCAAACGGCCTGCTATTTCTAAATAGATGCCGCCTTTGATCAAAATCCCTGCTTTTGCTGCTGAGGTGAGAGCAGAAACAATACTTACTGGAGTGGAAATCACAAGCGCGCAGGGGCACGCAATCACAAGAAGAACTAAGCCTCGATAAATCCAAAGAGACCAAGGAGCACCAAAAAATAGAGGAGGAATGAGCGCAAAAAAGAGTGCAAGCACAAGCATGATAGGGGTATAAATGCGTGCAAATTTTTCTACCCATTGCTCTGCATGCGCCCGCTTCTCACGCGCGGTTTCCACTAAATGAATCATGTGGGCAAGCAAAGTATCCTCTGCTTTTTTAGCGGTTTTGCATTCTAATGCTCCCTCTTCGTTTAATGTGCCGGCAAACACGAGATCTCCAGGGCCTTTTTCAATAGGCAAAGATTCTCCTGTAATAGGGGCCTGATTCACAGAGGAGATACCACTGATCACGACTGCATCTAGTGGGATTTTTTCCCCTGGACGCACAAGAATGGTTTCTCCAACTAAAATCGCATCCACAGGTTTTTCTATTAATTTTCCTTCTGCTGTCACCACTCTGGCAAAAGTAGGAGAGAGATTTAAAAGCGCAGAAATCGCTCTGCGTGCCCGCTCTAGGCTCCAATGCTCCAAAAGGGAAGCAATCGAAAAAAGAAAAATGACCACAGCTCCTTCAAACCATTGATTAATGGCCAAGGCGCCCATGGCAGCAATGAGTAAGAGCAGATTCATATCAGCTCTTAATCTTTTAAGACTTGCCCAGGCTTTAGGGAGCACATAATAAGCGCCACAAAGCATAGAGAGGATATACAGGTAGTGTTGCTGCAAAATAAGAGCGGCCATAAGAAAAAGGCCACTGAAAAGGCACATCAGAAAATAGCCTTGTCTCTCCCAAAAAGTAGGCTGTTTCTGTTTTTCATCCCAGAGGGAAGCAGTCATACCAGTAGACTCAATAAGCTCAAGAATTTTTTGAGAATCGATTTTTGAAGGGTCATACACCACATTAAGCTGGCGGTGGAGCAGGTTAAAATCCAATTTTTTTATACCTGAATGAGGTAATAAAGTTTTTTTTAGAACCTGCACCTCTTCAGCACAATGCAGCGCATCAATGAGGTAGCTGATCTTTTGCATATTTGAACATTAAAGTTAATTTTAAGCCAATGTCAATAAATTCTCTCTCTGTTATCATTTAGCACATGAAAAAACATATTTTAAGCGCTGTTGAAGATGCTATCCGTGCCACTATTTTTTTGAAAGATCCTGGAAGTGTGCAGTTCATTGAGACAGCCGCGCATATGATTGCCGACTGTTTTCGCCAAGGGGGAAAACTACTCATTGCAGGCAATGGGGGCAGTCTTTGCGATGCGATGCATTTTGCAGAAGAATTAACGGGGGTTTTTAGAGGCAAAAGAGCGGCACTTCCTGCCATTGCTCTATCAGATCCGGGCCATTTGACTTGCACAGCCAATGATTTAGGGTATGAAGATGTGTTTTCAAGAGCTGTGGAAGCGTTTGGAAAAGAAAATGATATTTTGATCTCTTTAACAACTAGCGGAAATTCTCTCAATCTTGTGAATGCGGTGGCCTACGCAAAAGAGAAAAAAATGAAAACGATCTCTTTTTTAGGAAAGACAGGAGGCAAGCTTAAAGGTGTGTCAGATCTGGAGTGGATCGTTGATGGATTTAGCTTTTCTGACCGTATTCAAGAAGCTCATATGGCCGCGATCCACATCATCATCGAAATGATAGAAAAAGAATTATTTCATGGCCATGAAGTTCACTGAAATTTTGAAAATCATTGAAGGGAAAAAAAGAGCGCCCGTGACTGAGGCATTGCTCCATGGCATGAGCTACTGTTATCGAGCGGGTATCGCGCTTAAGAATTTTGCTTATGACAAAGAGCTGCTAGCAGCAACCAAAGTACCGCTACCTGTGATCAGCGTGGGCAATATTGTGGCAGGTGGTACGGGAAAGACCCCTTTTGTGCGACTGCTAGCGCAAGAACTGATGAAAATGGGAACTGTGGCCATTGTATCGCGCGGGTATCGCTCTGCGATAGAGGAGTCGGGCAAAGTAGCAAAACTGGATCATTCTTCTTCCCCACAACTATTTGGGGATGAACCTGTATTTTTAGCACGAAAGCTCACAGAAGCATTAGTGTTTGTAGGCAAAAAGAGAGTACAGTCGGTCAGAGAAGCGGCAAAGCAGGGAGCTGAGCTCATTCTTTTGGATGATGGGATGCAGCACAGAAAATTGGCGCGTGACATTGAGATTGTGGTCATGGATGGAGAAGATCTTTTTGGAAAAGGGTTTTATCTACCGCGCGGTTTTTTACGCGATTCGCCCAAGAGGCTCGCGGAGGCTGATTTTATTGTGGTGAATTCTGTGAAAAATGAAACGGCGTGGAATGAACTGAGAGCAGAAATAAAAAAATGGAGTAATGCCCCTGTCATTGGAGTGTGGCCTCAAACTCTGAATCACCGTGAAATTAAAGGGAAGAAAGTGGGTGTTTTTTGTGCGATTGCAAGGCCAGAACGCTTGATGAGAACTATTGAGAATATAGGCACCACAATTGTGGAGAAAATGACCGCTTTAGACCATACAACGTTTACGCAAAAACAGCTCTGTCATTTTAGTGATATTTGTAAACAGCAGGGGGCTACGCTTCTTGTTTGCACAGAAAAAGATGCAGTAAAATATTTAGAACAATTTGAGCTTTCCTTGCCCGTAGTTGTATTAAAATCAGAATTAAAAATTGTTTCTGGAGAAGCTTATTTCATAGACCTGCTTCAGAAAATTAAACAGCTTTTGGAGTCATTATCATGAGCGACGAGTTTAAGGTTCTTCTTCCTAAATTAGGCGAGAGCATTTTGAATGCGACCGTCGTCCAATGGTTTAAAAAAGAGGGAGATACTATCGTGAAGGATGAGGCGCTTTTAGAAGTAGCCACAGATAAAGTGAATAGTGAAATCCCGTCTCCTATTTCTGGCGTGATCAAACAGATCCTAGTGCATGTGGACCAAGAATCTACTGTAGGCGACCCCTTAGTGGTGATTTCATTAAGCGGTCAAGCAGCGGCTGTGAAACCCTTGGCAATGGTCCCCGAAAAAGAAAAAGTGGCCAGTATCAGCACAGAAAATAGAGAGTTTTTCTCTCCAGCGCTGTTGCGTCTTGCGCATGAAAAAGGTGTTTCCTTAAGTCAGCTGGAAAAAATCCGTGGCACAGGAGATGGCGGCCGTATCACAAAAAAAGATTTAGAAACCTATTTGGGGCAGAGTCAATGTTCTTTTTCTGCGCCTAAAATTGTGATTGCACAAGATGAAAGCGCTGTTGAACGGATGAAAATGTCTAAAATGCGCAAAGCGATCGCCGATAACATGGTCCGCTCTTTTTATGAAGCGCCGCATGCCACTTTAATCAGTGAAGTCGATGTGACCAGAGTGCTCCAGCTGATTAAAGAAGAAAAAGAGTCCTTTTTTGCAAAAAATAAGGCGAAATTGACCATCACTAGCTTTGTCGCACGCGCGATGAGTAAAGCGGTCCATGAATATCCTTTGATCAACTCTTCTTTGGAAGAAGACACCATCGTTTTAAAGCGCTTTGTGAATATCGGAATTGCAGTTAGTGTCGATCAGGGAGTGATGGTACCGGTGATCAAACAGTGCCAAAAAATGATGCTTTCCTGCCTTGCAAAAGAGATACAAGAACTTTCTCAAAAAGCAAGATCTGGAGAGCTCAAACCTGAAGATGTGCAAAATGGCACCATTACGATGACCAATTTTGGCATGTCTGGAGCACTGATCGGAGTTCCGATCATCCGCTTCCCAGAAGTGGCCATTGTGGGGATCGGGGCGATTCATAAAAAGGTGGTCGTACAAGAGGATGATAGTTTAGCCGTGCGCTCGATGATGCATGTCTCCTTGACCTTTGACCATCGTGTTTTAGACGGCATGTACGGTTGCGGTTTTCTAGCGGCGCTTAAAAAGCATTTAGAGACCGATCTGAAAATCGATTAATTTTAAAAGCCAATAGTGAGGCCGACACTCCAGCCGTTCAATGTCAAATCTCCGCCATTACTAACAAAATTTCCTGTGGCAGGTTGGTTTAAAAAGCGGACAAACTGATTTTGTCCCCAGAGAAAAAAGAGTTCATATCCAGCGTGGCAATCCACGTTTATATGATCCCAGCAATAAGTCCAGCGTAAACCAGCAGCCAATTCTGTAATTAAGCGCAAAATATGAAAAGTCTTGAAGAAACGGATCTCATTGTCTGTCAGACTGCTTCTCTCATCTTGATGCACATAGAAAAAACCATAAGGAAAAGATGTGGCTGCATTAAAATAAAAACCGAAATCGCAAAAAAATTCCCAAAATCCTGACAGTCCGGCCATGGGGCCTAATCCCCAGAATTTATTCTTCATGTCGATATCGTCTTGGCCATTAGGAAATAGAGTGCCTCCGAAATAATCGATCCGCGTTTTTTGCCGTATCTCTGCATATCTTAAACCTGCATAAGGAAAAAGCTGTAAGCAATGACTCACTTCTAAGCAGCGCTTTAAGAGAAGATCCAAAAGACCCATATGCAGTCTCCAACGGTTACGCATCTCATCTACAAAGCCGAGGCCTGCATCCAGATGGGCCCACGCAGGAAATATAAATATGCCTTCTTTATGAGGATAAAAATCTGTGATCCGCGCATGATAATGAAAAAAGTTAAGATTGACACTCCACGCATCATGATTAAAAAAATAGGCAAGCGAGAACTTGAATCCAGGGTCCCAAGAAAAATCGGGATTTTTTGCCTTTGCATCAGAGAGTACCGTGGCATTTCCTTTATTGTTCACAGCAAACGCAAGGCCATTTTCCCTTGCTTGAAAGTAAATAAAATCTGTCGTAATTGCGTAGTGAGCCATTTTTTTTAACCCACACATTATGGAATGACGATCCTTTTTTAATGCATAAAATTTCATTTTGAACATATGATGGGAATAACATTTAAATTAATAGTGGGGATTCAATGAAGGGTCAATCTGTGTTGATTTTTCTTACAGCGGTCACTCTGTATACAGCAAATATTCCTGCTTCGAATAAATCGGATATACAGGAATTAAAACAGCGCGTGCAGTGTCTCGAATGCAGAAAAACATGTTGTACTGAAACAGGGTGTCGTGTCTGTTCGTGCGATCCAGATGATGTGACAGCTTTTTATGTCACTGGTGAGGCGCTTTATTGGAAAGCAGCAGAAGGCGGATTGACTAACGTTGTCAAAGGAGTACCAATCGGTGCTCAAATTTTGGGTGGAAGATCTAAACATCCCCGTTTTAATTGGCATTGGGGGTTCCGTCTCGATGCTGGTTACAATATGTGTTATGATCTTTGGGACATTTATGCCTCATGGACCCGTTTTCATTTCCAAGATCGTAAAAACACTAATTTGGGTCCAGATCGCGATCCATTCATTGAGGGATTTCCTTCTCTTTTTCCTTTTTGGGTGCCTGGATTTTTTACTTCACCCACTGTGAATCAATCAGAGACAGAATGGAAAGTGCGTTTAGATGTTATTGATTTGCAATTGGGAAGAGAGTTTTATGTGACAAACTATCTTTCATTAAAACCGCACTTAGGACTTAGAACAGCATGGATCCATCAAACCTACAATATTACTGATTTTTCTGATGCAAGCTCTTTTTTGGAGACTGGTGTACGCACTGCTTCCATGGACATGAAAAATAATTTTTGGGGCATTGGAATCGTAGGGGGATTAGATACGACATGGGATATTGGTTGCGGGTTTACGATCTATGGAAATGGCGCACTTTCTATTCTTGATGGCCATTTTCAAAACAAGTTTAGATTCTCTTCCACATTCTTGGACGAGAAACTGCTCAATTCCGATCATCAAAATATGGCTGTTTTGGTGGCCGATTTAGCTCTAGGCTTGCGTTGGGACACATCTTTTGGGTGTGATTGGTATCGTCTGGGTATTTGGACAGGCTATGAACAGCATGTCTATTTTGAGCAAAATCAATTCATGAACTATCAATTTTTCAGCCTTTCATTGCCTGTTTATTATACCAATGGTGGCAACTTGAGTACCAATGGATTAGTGATCGGAATGGAGTTTGCTTTTTAACCTTGTGCGGACGAAAAGCCGCTCTGGCCATCAAAAAGATAGAGATTTTCTGTTTTGATAATATCAAACCCTTTATCTGAGAGCTGTTTTAAAGTAGCGACCACTAAATCATAAGTGATATGGCCGTCGTTTTTTGCGCGATAGCGACAGCGCCATTCATCGATGCAAAAAGTTTCTGGTTGCCCTTCAGGCCAGACACGTGCCCCGCGATTACTGATCATTTTCAAGACCAAAGAGCATTCAAGGTGAGTGAGTTTTTTTTGCAGCTCCTGGAGAGGCAATTTTGAAAAAAGGAAAATATCTACACCGACAAGATCTCTTTTTGGCATGTGAGATACGGTGGATGCCAGTGCCGTTAGTTTTTTGTGTGCCGCATATTTGACCGGTTTTAAGATTTTTGGTTTTTCGCCTAGAAATTTGGCCACTGCCTCGCCAAATTCTTTGGTCCCGACCATTTTTTTGCTCGTCCCTTCTTTGTACACGTCATTGGTGTGAATCCCAGATTCGATAGTGTATAGCCAGGCATTATGAATGCGCGTGGCGATCTCGCCTTCCCCTAAGTAGGCAAGCATGTAAATTGCGGCATGTAAAAGCCCTGAAGGGTTTGCGCTGTTTTGCCCTGCGCGCTTTGGGGCCGAGCCGTGAATGGCTTCAAACATGGCGCCGCGGTCTCCAATATTAGCAGAACCGGCAAGACCTACAGAGCCTGAAATTTGGGCTGCCACATCAGAAAGAATATCTCCATAAAGGTTGGGAAGTACCACCACATCAAATAGTTCAGGCGAATCGGCTAATTTTGCGGCTCCAATGTCTACAATCCAATGTTCATTTTCAATTTCAGGATATTCTTTAGCAATTTCCTCAAACACTTTATGAAATAGGCCGTCTGTGAACTTCATGATATTATCTTTAGTGAAGCAGGTGACCTTTTTCCTGCCATAGTGACGTGCATATTCAAACGCATAACGGACAATTTTTTCTGTTCCAGGGCGGGAGATAATTTTTAATGTTTCACATACGTCGGGGGTCAGCTTATATTCTAAACCAATGTAGAGATCTTCCTCGTTTTCACGGACCACTACAAGGTCCATTTTAGGATGTTTTGTCTGAATGAAAGGGTAATAAGAGGCGCAGGGACGGATATTGGCAAAAAGACCGAGCGATGTACGAATAGTCACATTGAGACTTTTAAACCCGCCGCCTTGAGGTGTGGTGATCGGGGCTTTTAAAAACGCTTTTGTGTGGCGGATCGTTTCCCATGTGGAGGCTTCGATGCCCGTAGGATGGCCTTGCAGGTAGATTTTTTCCCCGATTTCAACCCGATGGTACTCTAGAGGGGCTCCTGCTTCTTCGAGCACAGAGAGGGTGGCTTCCATGATTTCTGGCCCAATCCCATCGCCATAAGCAATCGCTATAGGAATTTTTCCTCTTGCCATCAGTGCGTCCCACTCATTATTCTCTTCTTCTATGACATCAGAGAGTAGAGTTCAAGAAAAATTAGGCAGCCCGGCGGAAATCATAGAAGAGCTATTTGCAAAACAGAAACAGTATATAAATTATTTTTTCGATTCCCTTGATTTAGCGGCAGCAGCACCGTTTTTTCAAGCCTGCCTTGACTGTCGCGGCAGCCTCATTTTTACAGGCGTTGGAAAAAGCGGCATCATCGCAGAAAAAATAGCGATGACCCTTGTGTCTACAGGCACGCGAGCCCATTTTCTCTCCCCTATCAATTTTCTCCATGGAGATATCGGCATGATCTCCTCTGAGGATGCCGTGGTGATGCTCAGCAAAAGCGGAGAGGCAGAAGAGCTATTAAATATCCTTCCCTTCTTTAAACGGAGAGAGGCTAAAATATTAACTATAGTTTCTAATCCAGTCAGCAGGCTGGCTAAAATTGCCGATGTGAGCGTTTATCTCCCTGTAGAAAAAGAGCTTTGCCCCTTTGATTTAGCTCCCACAACGTCGACAGCAGTGCAACTCCTCTTTGGAGACCTCTTGGCTGCCGCTTTAATGCGCGCCAAAGGCTTTAGTCTAGACGATTACATCCAAAATCATCCTTTAGGCTCTATTGGAAAAAAGATGACCGTAAAAGTGAAGGATCTGATGCTTTCAGGAGAGGATATTCCCCTTTGTACTCCCCAGCAAAAATTAGTTGAAGTGCTAGTTGCCCTTTCAAATAAAAAATGTGGGTGCCTTCTTGTAGTCGATTCCCAAAATAATTTATTAGGGATATTCACCGATGGGGATTTAAGACGCGGGCTCCAGCGTGAAGGGGCAAAAGTCCTAGAAGAAAAAATGGAAGATTTAATGACTAGAACGCCCATTTTCGTGACCCAAAACCTGTTGGCTTGGGACGCGATCAAAATCATGCAAAGAGATCCGCTCCGCTGGGTGATGGTAGCTCCCGTTCTTGGGGAAGAGGGCAATGTGGTCGGCATTATCCGCATGCATGACATCGTCCAAGCGGGAATTTAACCCCCCCAAATCAATTAATTTACCCTGCTTATCCTGCCGCATCGCGATCCTGTCTATCCTGATTGCCCGAAAAAAACAGGATGCAGAGGATCGCTGCACGGCAGGATAAGCAGGATTAAATCGTGCAAAATCTAAGAATCGTGTTAAAAGAAAATATTTTAAAAAAGATTTTTCCATTGGGGAAATGGAAATTTTTACGAAATGATTTGCGGAAAAACGGAAGAATTTTGTATGTTTTAGGTTCCTTTTGATTTTTATATCATTGGGAAGTGCAACACCTGATGTTGCAGATGCTTTTTTGACAGTTAGAAATGAAGCGATGTGACCAAAAAATACGTTTGTGCGACTAGGCTTTTTATTAAGCTTAATCGTTAATTTTAGAATTATTTTAGTATCAAATTTTCATTTACTGAGAATTTGATCTTGGTTCAGATTGAATGCTGACGGC